>CADDZM010000032.1 GCA_902812345.1 Chloroflexota bacterium
GCCTCCAACGGCCACGCCAGTGCCTCCAACGGCCACGCCAGTGCCTCCAACGGCCACGCCAGTGCCTCCGACACCAACGAAAGTTCCGCCTACGCCGACCAAGGTTCCACCGACGCCGACGAAAGTTCCGCCTACAGCTACCCCGAAACCGAACGCAACCCAGGCGGCGACTAACGGCGGCAAGTGGATTGACGTGAACCTGACCACCCAGAAACTGGTGGCTTATGAGGGCAAGAAAACGGTGGTTAGCGGCCTGATTTCGAGCGGTACGGCCAGGCACAAGACCGTTACCGGCGACTTCAATATTTACCTGAAGTATCTGAAGCAGGACATGGTTGGCGGGGAAGGGGCCGAGCATTACGACCTGCCGGACGTGCCTTATGTGATGTACTTCTACCAGGACTACGGTATTCACGGCGCTTACTGGCACCATAACTGGGGCCGCGTGATGAGCCACGGCTGCGTCAATACCCCGGTTGATATGGCAAAGACCCTCTACAACTGGGCGCCCATTGGTACGCCGGTCCATATCCATTACTAGGCGCTAAACGTTAAACTTTGAACGTTAAACGTTAATGGAAGGGAACAGGTTTGCTTTAATACTAAAAGAAGGTAACGCGCTATCAGGCTGTTACCTCTTTTTAGTTTATACTCAGGGTAAGCGCAATCGCCATAGGCCCATCCGGTAAGCACCCTGATTCCTCGACTGCGCCTGGAATGACAAGTTTTCAGCCGTACCTGGTATGACACCCGCCAGATTATTACCTTATTACCTTATTACCATGGAATTATTTTAAGAAAGGTTTTTACCACGCAATTCGTGAATGGAAGGGTTATTTACCACGCAATTCACAAAATGAATATCCGAGAAAATCTCAATTTTCGGCAAATCTGTCACTCCGGTTTCGGTTTCTTCCGGCGGAACGGTTTCCCGCTAATACTCGCTCATAAAAAAGCTCCTTTGCGTTTTGAACAGTTAATATTTTTAAGGTTTTCTCGTGCTAGAATAGTACCATCGAACCCACAGAAAATGAAACACAGTAAGGAGATAACAGGGAAATATGGCGGAACATTACGATGCCGTTATACTTGGTTCGGGACAGGCTGCCGGGCCGCTAGCAACCGCCCTGACCGGGGCCGGGTGGAAGGTCGCGCTTATCGAGCAGGAACACGTTGGCGGAACCTGTATTAATGAAGGCTGCACCCCGACCAAGACCATGGTCGCCAGCGGCCGGGTGGCTTACCTGGCCCGCCGCGCCGCCGATTATGGCGTTCGGACCGGCGACATTTCAATTGATATGACCAAAATTCGGCAGCGCAAACGCGACATTGTGGACAGTTTCCGGGGCGGCAGCGAACGCCGCATTAAAGAAGGACAGGTGGATTTAATCAATGGCCGGGCCAGTTTTACCGGGCCGGACTCGGTCGAAGTCAGGACCAATAGCGGCGAAACGCGCCAGCTAACCGCCCGTAAAATCTTTATCAACGCCGGGGCGCGACCTTCCACGCCGCAGGCGCCGGGCCTGGAAAACCTGACGGCCTTTAACTCGACCTCGATTATGGAACTGGACGTGGTGCCGGGCCATCTCTTGATTCTGGGCGGCGGCTATATTGGCCTGGAATTCGGCCAGCTATTCCGGCGGTTGGGCAGCCGGGTCACCATTGTCCAGCGCGGCAAGCAGCTTTTACCCAAAGAAGACCCCGATATTGCCGAAGAAATAACCGGCATTTTGAAGGAAGACGGCCTGGAAATTTTGCTCGAAACCTCGGCGGTGGCGGCTCGCTCTACCGGCGGCGGCATCGGCCTGACTGTACGCGGCCCGGCAGGTGAGCAGGAACTGACCGGCAGCCATTTGCTCGAAGCGGCGGGCCGGGTCCCCAACAGCGACACCCTTAACCTTGCGGCGGCTGGCATCAAAACCGACTCGCACGGCTTTATCAAGGTCAACGACCGCCTGGAAACGAACGTGCCGGGCGTGTATGCCCTGGGCGACATCAAAGGCGGCCCGGCCTTCACCCATATTTCTTACGACGATTTTCGGATTGTACGCGAGAATTTGCTGCAGGAGGGCAAACAGCTTTCAACCGCAGGCCGCATCCTGCCCTACACGGTCTTTATCGACCCTCAGCTTGGCCGGGTCGGCCTGAGCGAGACCGAGGCCCGCGCCCAGGACCGCGATATAGCGGTTTACAAAATGCCGATGAGCTATGTCGCCCGCGCCCTGGAACTTGACGAATCGCGGGGCCTGATGAAAGCGGTGGTAGATGCCGGTAGCGGCCAGATTCTGGGCGGCGCAATCCTGGGGATTGAAGGCGGCGAGATGATGGCGGTCTTGCAGATGGCGATGCTGGGTAAGCTGCCCTACACGGTCTTGAAGGAGGCGGTTTTCGCCCATCCGACCCTGGCCGAAGCTTTTAATAACCTGTTCAGTCAGACGCCTTCTTAACCCGGTTAAACTTGATTTGCCGTCTGACCCCGATGTAGCCGATTATGGCGACCGGGATGGTAAACAGCCCAATTGCGATTATGGCGATGACAAGCGCCACGGAGTCCGGCCTGCCGATACCGGGCAGGCGCTGGCCGGTGGTCGTGTCGAACTCCAGCCGTTCGCCGGTGGTGGTTTCGACCACGAAACGGCGCTGGATGGGGTCGAGGCTGGCTTTTTCGACCCAGGCTACTCCGTTGGCCGGGGCGGTCTGGTTTACCAGGGCCGGGACCAGTTCGTAAAGCCCGTAGCGTTTGACCTCAATGCCGATTACATAGAAGGCCAGGGCCAGGCCGGTGGCGCGGTCGAGGCGGGCCAGGTATTTACCGTCGGGGGTGGTGTAAAGCTGGCTGTCCGGCAGGTTTTGATACCAGCTTGCCCAGTCGGTTGTCCAGACGGGCGAAGTCGAGCCGTCGTTGGGGTAGAGGCCGGATTGGGGGTATTTCCGGCGCAGGGAAGGGTCCGGTTGTCCGGCGCCCTCCGGGGACAGCATCACCAGCAGGAATCTTTTGTCTTCGGTGGTCCTGGTGTAGTCTTTTGGGGCGGCGGCCTGCGTTTGGGTCGCTGCCTGGGCCGGACCGGTCAGCCCGCCCAGGCAAGCCAGGAGAAGTAAAATTATTCCGAGCTTGCTCACGAAATTTCTATTCAATCGTTGGTTCCACTCAAACTTGGCGCATGCCAAGTGTTTTTCTCGCCGCAAAAGAAATTACAGCCCGGTAACTTCCTCGAAGCCCATTTTAACCAGCCGCTGCCAGGTGGACGAGAATTCGCGGGCAACGTGGTCCGGTTGGTGAGCGTCCGAACTGAGGCAGACCGGCAGGCGGCGGTGCAGAATCATCTGCAAGATTTTGTCCGAAGGGTAAATCTCGCCGATATACTTAAAAGCCCCGGCGGTGTTTATCTCGACGATTTTCCCGGTCGCTTTCAGCACGTCCAGGGTCGCTTCGACCTGGGAGAGGTAATCTTCGCTATCGGTATCGAAATAGCGCTTGTTCAGGTTAAACTTTTTTATCATGTCGAGGTGGCCGACTATCCGGTGGTCGTATTTTTGGGCGAACTCGCGGATAAGCTCGTAATAACGGGTGTAGACCGCCCGGGGGCCGCCGAATTCAGCCATGCCTTCCTCGAAAACCTCCGGGCTGAAATCCACCAGCCAGCTTTCGTGGTCGGAGCGGAACCGGTCCACAATATGAATGGAGCCGACCCAGTAATCAGCCGGGTATTTCGCCAGGTTAGCCCGCATCTGGCCGTCCACGGCCGGTAGATAATCGACCTCGTAGCCGAGCAGAATCTTGATTTTGCCCTCGAATTCTTCCTGGGCCTCGCGCACCTCTTTTGTATACTGGTCAATCTGGTCCCAGTGCATATTCGCGCTGCCCTGGGAAGGCTCGACTATTTCCTGGGGCAGGGGAAAATGCTCGCTAAAGCCCAGGGCCAGCAAGCCTTTCTCCACCGCGAAGGCCGCCATCTCGCGGGGGTGGCCTTTGCCGTGATTGCTATAAAGGGTGTGGGTGTGATAGTCGCTAAACACCAACTAACTCCGTTCGTGCATAAAGTCGCGGGCATCCCACAGCAGCGGGAAGATTTTCTGGTAGGTCAGGGTGTTACGTAAGTAGGGCAGGCTGTCGAAGTGCATTTTTTCAGGGTCGGCCGGGTTCGCCAGTTGGGCGTAGGTAGCCGCCCCGGTGCCGGTCTTGCGGCCAATCATGCGCGTGACCATCGCGATGTGGTCGGTGCGCCAGAGTTCAACGTTTTGCTCGAAGCGGACCAGTGACTCGGCCAGGGCCGTCAGGTCTACGTTCGGGTTGGCGAACGAGGCCGGGACCAGCAGTTCGGCGATTTTCCTGGCTTTGGTGGTCGGGTCGTCCCCGGCGGCGAAAATGCCCCGGCCGGCCAGGGTATCCATAAAAGCCATGTTAAGCGAAGGCGCGTCCCACAGGATTTCCAGGTCATCGGTCAAAAGCTTCATGCGCTCCATAATTTTGCGGTAGCGTTTGTCGCGCAGCCCGGCGCTGAGTTCAATCGCCCGGAACTGGAAGCTTTCCACGCCGCTCCCGGCCTGCAACTGGTCCCGGAACTCGATATAGTCCGAGGCGGTCATGGTCTGGGGAATATGAATCATGCGGCCAAAGAGGCTGAAAATCTCGGCGACGCGCCTGACCAGTCCTTCGGCTTCCCAGGTCTGGGCCGGGCGCAGTTGCAATAGCCGGGTCGCTTCCTGGATGGCGTGAATAACGCTGGGGAACCAGACCTCGAAGGCCTGGTGGGCCGTGATAAAGGTCAGTTCGTCATTGGTCCGGGCGTCGGGAGCAAGCGCCTGGGGGTGATGTTTTTCCAGGGTAGCCCGGGCAAAACCAAGGATAGCCTCTACCGGTACGACTTTTTCAAACTCGACCACTTTAGGGGCCGGGCGTTCGTGCATGGCCCAGAGCAGGTCGCGGAAATCGCGCTGGATAGTGTTAAAACTATCGGCGTGGGTCAGGGTCAGGTCTTTAAGGGAGCTTAAAAGGTGTTCGCTGGCGGCCTCGTCCGCACCTTCTTTCAACTTGAAGCTGCTCAAAGCCTGTTCCAAATGGCGGGTCTGGCGGGCGGTGTGGGTAAAAACGTCAAGCTGGTTCATGTCCCCGGCAGCGAGGCGGAAGTTAATTTGCGGGTTGTGGCGCAACAGTTCCGAGCGGGCGATTATGCCCTGCTGGAGCATAATCCGGTCAATCTCGACGCAGCGGTTGATGCGTTTGAGGGCATCGTAGAGTTGTTCGGGCGAGAGGGCTTGTCCGGCCTCGGCCAGTCGCAAAAGGGCGTCCAGTTCCTTTTGCTGCAAGTTCCACCATAAAAGGCTGGCGTACAGGGTCGAGCAAAGCAAAAATTCGTCGGTAGTGCGGGCGCCCCGGTAGAAAGTTTCGAGCAGCCCGGGCACCTGGATATAGCTGCAATAATGGGCTTTACCGGCGTCTTTATAGATGTGCGCGCAAGTCGCGAAAGCTGAAACGTCACTTTTGGCTTCGGGCATAATCTTCTCCCCCTTCAGGTATTATAACATTTGCCGCTGATAATTCACCAGTTAAAAAGGCAACAATTGTTTTTTTTCCGATAGCCCTTATAATTGGGGTATGCAACACCGGCCTGGCGCTACGGCTCAACATCAGGCAACCTGGAATTTGGGACCATTTTATGGCTTGTAATCGGCACACGAAGGGAAACGCATGCCCCCCACCTCTGACCCGACTTTAGCGGCGGTCTTCCGGCGCACCCTGGCGATGTATTACCCGGCAGTTCCCGACCTCGGCTCCGCGCCCGGCACGAACCTGAACGGCTGGGATTGGGGGCCGGGCATCGCTATTTACGCCCTGCAAAAAAGTTTCCCCTATGTTGACGCTAACTTGCAGCAAGCTTTTTTTGAGTTCTTCCGGGGCTGGTTCGCCCAATTTCTCGATAAAAACCCGCCCACCCCGGCCATCAACGGCGCTATTCTCCTGAACGTGTTGTGGCTGGCGGTCCACGACCCCGCTATGCCGCTTTCGGCGGAAGAACGGGCCTTTTACCAGGAATATTGCCTGGAAAGGGTTGGCTATTACCGCCAAAACGCCCTTAAACTTCCTTCGGAAGTCTTCGCCCACACCGTCGCAACCGGCAGCCCGGCCTCAAAAAGCCAGGTCTGGGCCGACAACCTGTTCATGCTGGTTTTGCTGCTGGCCCAGGTCGCCGTAACGGAGGACGACCGGGCGCTGTTCGGCCAGATGGCGGACCAACTCCAACTGCACTACCGCTTTTTAAGCGACCCTGCCACCGGACTGCTCTATCACGGCTGGCAGGCTTCTCCAGGTGACCCGGCGGGCAGCCACCTGAACGGGGCTTTGTGGGGCCGGGGCAACGGTTGGGCCGCGCTCGGTACAGCGGCGCTCCTCGAACTGTGCCAGGCTCCCGGTTTTGGTAATTTTAAAAAGCGGCTCGAACGGGCCAGCCTTTTGCACTTCGAGGCTTTGCGGGTCCACCAGCGGCCCGATGGACGGTGGAACACCCTGCTTGACCGCCCAGGCTCTTATCCCGAAACCTCGGCTACCGCCGCCATCAGCGCGGCTTTCCTCAAAGGGGCGCGGTTGGGCTGGCTGTCCGCCGCGTTTGGCGAGGCCGGGCAAAAGGGACTGGCAGCGGTCCAGGCCAGTATCAGTGAAAGCGGCGAGGTCCAGGGAGTTTCCGGCTCGACGCCGCTGCTCGATAATTTAGCGGATTACGAAGCGGTGCCGCACGACCGGACCTATACCTGGGGCCAGGGTCTGGGTTTGCTGGCTCTTGTGGAAGGGCTGGCTGAATAGTTAGCTGGATAGTTATAAGAAAAAAAGCAAAACCCTGAGCGGTTTTTTATGGCAGGAAAATTGATTCTCGATTACAGGCTTAACGGTTAACGATAGAGGAGTGGTGATGAATCAACCAAGTACCAGCGGGAATTTTATGGGCCGGGCTGTGACGGAGTTCCGCGAGAGCGGCGTTGTTAACAAAATCTTTATTGGCATGCTAATTTTTATCCCGGTCGCCGTGGTGGCTGACTACGCGGGTTTTCCGCCGCTTTTAACCTTTGTCCTCGCGGCCCTGGCGGTAGTGCCCCTGGCGAAAACCATGTCCGACTCGACCGAAGCGTTAGCCCATCACGTTGGCCCGACTATCGGCGGCCTTCTGGTGGCTACTTTCGGCAACGCGGTTGAACTCATTATCGCGATTCTGGCGCTTTTCCAGGGGCTTAACGAGGTGGTCAAGGCCAGCATTACCGGTTCGATTATCGGGAACCTGCTCTTTGTCCTGGGCCTTTCGATGTTCGCGGGCGGTCTGAAGCGCAAGATCCAGATATTTAACCGGGTCGGGGCCAGCGCCTCGGCCAGCCAGCTTGTGCTGGCGGTTATCGCCCTGATTATCCCGGCGGTCTTTACTACAACCCTGGGCGGCGGTTTGGCCCAGAAGTCCAAAGACGATTTGCTGGAAAACCTGAGTATCCTGGTGGCGGTTATCCTGCTTATCTGTTACGCCGGGCAACTGGTCTTCTTTTTGTTCACGCACTCCGACCTGGGCGCAGAAGGCGAAGGGAAACACGCTCCCGCCGAATTCACGCCGGAATTTATTCCTATGGAAGAGGAAGCCCCGGTCTGGGGTGTTGCCCGCGCCGTTATTACGCTGGTTGTCGCGACGGTCGTGGTCGGCTTTGTCAGCGAAATCCTGGTAGGCAGCATCGAGCCGGTCACGAAGCAGCTTGGCTGGACCGAACTTTTTGTAGGCGTCATTTTGCTGGCGATTGTCGGCAACGCCGCCGAGTACGTGGCCTCGGTAACCGCCGCCATGAAGAACAAGATGAACCTTTCACTTAACATTACAACCGGGGCCAGTTTGCAAATGGCATTCTTCGTGACGCCGGTGCTGGTCTTTGTCGGGCTAATTAGCGGGAACCCTTTAAGCCTGCAGTTCGAGGAATTTGAGCTGGTCTGCCTCATCGTGGCCGTGATAATCGTCAATTTCGTGTCGCTGGACGGTGAAAGTAACTGGCTGGAAGGTCTGCAACTCATGGGCGCTTACTTCATGATTGCTGTCGCCTTCTTCCTCCACCCCTAACCGATTATGACGGGCGAGGTCAGGTTGCGAACGGTTTTGATAACGCTGTAGGCGGTCAGGGCCGAAGTGTGCGGGTTATCCGCCGAAGGGTTGCCGCTGACTTCGATTTTAAAGCTGCCGGACTTGCCGCTAAAGTGGATTTCGTGAACGTTGCGGGTGATTGTGGGGTCGGCGTAAACGCGGACGGTGGTGCGGTCGAGGCCGATACCGGCGCAGGCCAGGGTCGCGGCCACGTTAACGTTCTGAGGGAATTTACGGACGGCTTCGCGGGCCGGGCCTTCAAAAAGACAGACCGGTTCGGCGGTTATCCCGGCCAGGTCTACCATTTCTTCGGCGATAGTCCCACCCCAGGCCAGCGGCGGTTTGCGGGTGACGATGCTAACTTCGTCCAGGCCAATCAGGGCGGCGCTGGCAAGAGCGTCAATGCCGCCAATCGCCCCGGACGGAATTATCAAGCGCCGGCCGTACTGGCGGGCCAGGTTGACCAGCCCTTCAAATAGAGTATCGTCGGTAAAGGCTCCGGTCGCGCAGACCAGCAGGTCGCGTTTGGTCATGAGGGCTTCCGAGCCGTAAAGCCGGACCGCTTCCTGCCCGGCGGCTTCGACAACCAGGGTAGTCCCGGCCTCGAAAAATTCTTCGGGGTCGCTGCTCAGAACGGGGTCAAGGCCGAGGTCGCCCAGGAAGACGCGGGCGGGGTCGAGATTAGCCGGGCGCACCAGGACGGCTTCAAGGGTGGCGGTCCCGGCCTGGTTTTCGGCGATGGCGCGGGCCAGGCTCTTGCCGATGGTGCCCAGGCCAATCAAGCCAATCCGCACTTCGTCACGCAACATATCCCCTTCCCCCTTTCTTCTTTATTAATGTGTCGGGAAAGCAATTCCCTTCCCACAACTTGGCTCTCCCACAGGTGACTAGTTCCAAACTAAACACTAAAAACTAACCACTTCTCATGCTTCCTGGGGCGGACCGGCAAACGGCGCCGCAAACGGCCCTATCGCGCCCATGTCAATCTCTATCAGGCTGGGCTGGCCGCTAGCCAGGGCTGCTTCAAGGGCAGGCCGGAACTCTTCGAGCGATTTCACCCGGTAGCCGTTCAGGCCAAAAGCCTCGGCGAGTTTGTGGAAGTCGGGCGATTGCAAATCCACCGCGAAGACCCGCCCGCCATAATGCCTGTTCTCGATGTTGCGAATGACCCCGTACCCGCCATCGTTAAAGAGCAGGGCCACCACCGGGATTTTCTCCTGGGCGGCGGTCGCCATTTCGCCGCAATTCACCAGGAAGCCGCCGTCACCGCACAGCGCCACGACCTGTTTATCCGGTTGGCCGAGCTTGACGCCCAGGGCCATCTGCCAGCCCTGGCCGATGCCGCCGCCCGAGGCGTGAATAGACTGGCGCGGCCCGTAAATCTCGAAAAGCTTGTTGCCCCAGGTGCTGCTTGAAATGGTAATGTCACGCACCAGAATACCGTCATGGTCGAGAGCGCTTCGCAGCTCGTCTACAATTCGCTCGTAAGGGCCGAGGGTGCTTCGCAATTGCGCCCGGACAGCCTGGCGGGCGGCCTGCACTTCGGCCAGAAAGGCCGGGTCGGGGTCGGTCTTACCGCGCAACTGTTCGAGTAAGGCTTGCAAACCGGGCTTCGCGTCGGCGACAATCCCGGCGGTGGCGGGGTAACCGCGCCCGATGGAGAGCGGGTCAATATCAAGCTGGACCTGGGTGGCCGGGAGCGGTAATTTCCAGTTGCCGGTTTCCTGGCCGCGCAGTTTCGTGCCGGCTGCCAGCAGCAGGTCGCAGCTTTGCAAAAAGTCTTTGAGGGCCGGGTTGCTGCCAAAGAACCCTATACACTGGGGGTGGTCCTCCGGGATGGCCCCGCGCCCGGCCTGGCTGGTCAGGACTCCCGCGCCCAGCGTTTCGGCCAGTTCCGCCAACTCTTTTTCAGCGTTCGAGGCAATTACGCCGCTTCCGGCCCAGATAAGCGGGCGTTTGGCCGACCGCAATAGTTGGGCGGCCCAGGCTACCTGGCCTGCTTCGGGCGGTTGGGACCGCGCCGGGAGCAAATCAAAACGGGACCGGTTAATTTTAGCTTTTTGAAAATCAATCGGGATTTCCACGCTCACGACGCCCATCGGCGCGGTCAGGGCCGAACGAATGGCGGCCTGGATAACGGCAGGCAGCGCGGAGGCAGTCCTGACCCGGTAAGCCTCTTTGGAAATGCTTTTCAACATGCCGAACTGGTCCCTGGCTTCGTGGATATAGCCGCGCCCCTGGTCGAGAAAGGCCGAGTCAATCTGCCCGGTCAGGTGTAAAAGGGGCGTCCCGGCGGCCTGGGCCTCAATGATAGCCCCGGCGGCGTTTCCGGCCCCGGTCCCGGTGCTGGTAATCGCCACGCCGAGTTTGCCGGTGGCGCGGGCGTAACCGTCGGCCATGTTGACCGCGCCCGGTTCGCTCCGGTTGGTAATAGCCCGGATTACGCCCGCCCGGCCAATCGCGTCATAAACCGGCAGGTTATGAATACTGATGATGCCAAAGACCATTTCTACCCCGGCGGCCTGTAACGCCCGGGCGACTAGCTCACCCCCGGTAATTTGCTCCGTTGCCTGTGAGGTCATTTGTAAATTCCTTTAGTTATTAGTGTTTAGTGTTTAGTGGACGGAAATTGGAAGGTGATAACTAAAACCTAAACATTAACCCTCCAACTTTTTCTTTTGAAATAAAATTAGTCCGTGTAAGAGGCGGGCTACTTCCGTACATTGTTCTAGCAAATGGTCTGCTGCAAGCTGGTCTAAATAGTCTAACCGTTGGGCAATTTGAATATGCGTCTCCAATTCGGCTAGAGAGCCAGAAGCTATATACAGAAACCTTACAAATTCAGCATCATACTGGCGGCCCTGCCCTTCCGCGATATTTGCCGGAATAGAAACAGCCGCCCGCCTGAGTTGGTCGGCCAAGCCATACCTTTCGAAGGCTGGGAAATTCGCAGTAAGCTTGTAGCAAGCTGTAACAAGATCCATGCCTTTTTGCCAGGCCAGCAAACCCTTATAATTTCGTGAGCCCATCTCCCTCCTTTTTCTAGTGTTTTGAAGTTTGAAACTAAACACTAAACACTAAACATACCGCCCGGTGCCGCCCGCCACATCGAGGCTGGCCCCGGTAATATAGCTGGCTCCGGCGGAAGCCAAAAAGACAATCGCGTGGGCCACTTCTTCCGGCTCCCCGACCCGGCCCAAAGGGATGCCTCGTTTGGCCGCTTCACTGTGAAGCCATTCTTCCTCGGTCATGGTCCCGCCGCCCTGGCTGTATTTCTCGAAACGCGCTTTCCACTGGCCGCTTTTAACCGTGCCGATGTTAATGCTGTTCACCAGGATATTGTCGGGCGCGAACTCGGTCGAAAGCGATTTGGTCAGGTTCAAGACCCCGCTGCGAGCCGAACTTGTCGCCACCATATGCGGTTCGGGCTGGCGGCTCAGGACCGCGTTGACGTTGATAATCCGGCCGCCGCCCCGCTCTTTCATGGAGGGATAGACCGCCCGGATGGGATAAATCAGGCTGAAGAATTTCAGGTTAAGTTCTTCCCGCCAGGCCGCGTCGGTCGTTTCCATAAAAGTGGTCTGGCGGCCTCGCCCGGCGTTGTTGATAAGAATATCCACGCCGCCCCAGCGCCCGGTGACGGTTTCGACAAGGGCGGCTACCTGTTTTTCGTCCAGCACGTCGCAGGGTTGGGCGATTACTTCGGCCTCGACATATTCGGCCTGGAGTTGCAATAACGCCGTTTGAAGGCGTTCCTCACCCCTGGCGCAAATAGCCACTTTCGCGCCCTCCCCCAGTAACAGCCCGGCAGTCGCGAAACCGATGCCGCTGCTCCCGCCCGTCACAAGCGCGACCTTGTCTTTTAACCCTAAATCCATTGAAAACCTTTCATAATGCGTTAAAAGCTTTTAGTCCAGGGTCGGGTTCACCGGCCATGGCGGCGCGGGCTTCCGGCGAAGGCGGGCCGCTGATGCCCCAGCGGTCCATCTTTTCGGGGACGCGCTCCCAGACTTCCGGTTGGTGAGTAGACTCGTCAATCTTCTGGACCTCGGCGGTGTACTCGCAGACATACCCGGCGGGGTCCTGGAAATAGCAGAAGACATTGTTGCCCGGCCCGTGACGGCCCGGCCCCCACATCGGGCTGACCCCGTAGCCTTTAAGCGTGCCAATTCCGCGCATCACCTCGTTCATGTCGGGCAGTTCGTAGGCCACGTGGTTGAGCGAGGCGTGCGGCGCCCGGTTGAAAGAAATCGAGTGGTGGTCGGTATTAATCCGCAAAAAGACCATCTGCCGTTCGCTCCAGTCCGACACCCGGAAGCCGAGGGTACCGGTAAAGAAATGGGTAATCCCCTCAAAATCGGCGGTGTTCATGACCACGTGGCTGATTTTGTTGGGGCGCACCGGGGCCGTCCAGGTCTCGGACGGGTCGGCAGGCGACACCTCGGCGGAAAGCTCGATGCAGCGGCCTTCCGGGTCAATCATTTGCAGGCCGTACCCGCCGCCCGGCGTTTCAAGTTCGGCGGGCTGGCGGTAGATGGCGACGCCCTGTCCGGCCAGTTCGCCCGCCGCCCGGTCCACCGCCGCCCGGTCCTGGAGGGCAAAGGCTAAACGGGCAATGCCGCGTCTTTCGGCCTTTTCCAGGGCCAGGATAAAGTTTTCCGGTCCAAGCCCGCGCAGGTAAAACTTACCGCCGTCCTGGGCGATAATTTTCAAGCCCCACTTGTCCTGGTAGAAAGCCGCCAGGGCCGCCGGGTCGGGGGTCTTCAGGGCGATATGCCGCAGGTGAGTTAATTTCAGGCTCATCCTATCTCCTCTAAATTTTTAGCCAGAAAAGCGGTTACGGCCCGGTTAAAAGCGGCGGGCTGTTCCAGGTTGCTGAGATGCCCGGCCCCCGGAATAATCTCGAAAGCCGCGCCCGGTATACCCGTTCGCAAAACTTCGGCTTCCGGTCGAGGCGTTATCCGGTCGTGTTCGCCCCCCATTACCAGGGTTGGCACGGCGACGGTTGGCAGCACCTCGCGGGTATCGGCGGCGGCCAGGGCCAGTATCATGTGCCGGTAGCCGACAGGGTGCAGCTCCCTTATCATTGTTTCAACCTCGGCCACCAGGCCGGGGGCAGGGTCGGGCGAAAGCAGGGCCGGGGCGCGCTGGCGGGCCATTTCGGGCAGCGACAGTTCGGCCAGGGCTTTCAAACGGCCTTCCAGGCGGGCTTGCCTTTCGGCGGGCGGTCTGGCTCCGCCGCCCGTGTTGGTGTCGGCCAATATTAGGGCCAGGAAGCGGTCCGGGTAACAACGGTAAAACTCCTGGGCCAGCACGCCGCCCATCGAAAGGCCCACGATAACCGCTTTTGACAACTTCAGGATGTCCAGCAGTCCGGCCAGTTGGCCGGCGTACCAGCCCATCACCGGCAGGGCTTCGGTAGGGTCGTCGCTCTGGCCGTAGCCCGGCGCGTCCCAGGCAATCACCCGGTAGCGGCCTGACAACATTTCAAGCTGGCGCTGCCAGGAGCGCGAGTTTGAACTGATACCGTGCAGGCAGACCAGGGTAACTGGCCCTGCCCCGCTCTCCCGGTAGAAAATCTTGCGCCCGTTGACCTCGGCTGAAGGCATAACTAGTCGCCCGCCAGGACCGCTTCGGAACCGGCTTCTTCAGGCTGCGGTTCTACGGATTTCGGCTTCTGAGCGGCCTGCCGGTAGACTTCCTGCTGCTTGAAGAACTCCATGTTTAGCATCTTGCGCAGCCGGATAACTCCGATGTCGGTCTGGCCCATCTTCTCGTTGAGGCGGGCTTTGAGGCTGACTCTTTCCATCATAACCCGGTCCTGTTCGAGGACGTGCCAGTGGCGGGCTTCCAGGCGGGTCTTATAAAGCGTCCGCCACAACCGGCGCTGCCAGCCCTGGACCTGGCGGTAGCGCAGAAAGTAGACATCCGACTCGTTCTCGTTGTTGGGCGTGATAAACCCGACGATGCGGAGCGGCCCGCCCGGCCCGGCGCTCTTTGGATAGGGAATATCCAGGCGGCACCACAGCGTCCCGGTATCGCCCAGTTCCGACCAGTCGAAATTCACGCCTTTCTGCTTTTCGCGCTCGACCCGGAAGCCGTCCGGCATATCCACGACCACCATGCGGTCCTGCTTCGCGCCGAAACGCAGCGTGTACGATTTGCCGTGCAAAAAAGGCGCGTGCATCGGGTCGGCCAGGTTGTCCAGGGCTACCAGCCAGTTGGTCTTCCAGTGGGCGTAGCAGATAAAGCCGGTCCAGCTATCGTCTTCCAGTTCGGGCGGCACTTCCAGGGGCGGGGCCGGGAATAAATCGGCATCGCCGATATAAGCCCAGACCAGGCCGACTTTCTCCTGGGTCGGATAGCCTTTGAGTTTGAGCCGCTTTTGCAGTTTGCTGTCCGGGCCTTCTGCGGGGACGAGGGTGCAGTTGCCTTCACCGTTAAACGCGATGCCGTGGTAGCCGCAGACAAGCTGGCCCTCCACGACATCGCCCAGCGACAGAGCCGCGCCCCGGTGCGGACAGAAATCAATAAAAGTGTGGGCTTTGCCCTTATCGTCGCGGTAAATGACCAGTTCTTCGCCCAGGACTTTAATCCCGACCGGCGTGTTGGTCAGTTTCTCTGAGGGCAGCAGGACGTACCAGCGGTTCCGCAAACCTTTTTTAAGACCTTCCTCGACTCCTTCGCGGCGGTGGGTCACAGTGGGGGCAGTTGTCATTCGGCACCTCTCCTAATCTTAAAGCAAAAACGGCCAATTTCTCTTTCTCAGGACTTTCGCTTGAAACTTTTATTTTGAGTTTGTTTTCCTCGTATCCCGGAGGTTTCTCAGGTTCAAAGCAGTCGGGTTTCTAATAACCCCTGGCGGCTTTGCGGGCCAGGTCCATCGCGCTGCCTTCCGGGTAGTTGGGCAGTTTGGGTTTACCCGCCCCCAGCATTACCAGCATCAGAGCGTCGCCGTCGGTATCGTTACGCAAGCCCCGGTACATCCCGGCAGGCGTGAAAATCATGTCGCGCGGACCTAAAACCACTTCTTCCTCGACCCCGTTTTCTTCCCAGAAAATCGTTACCTGGCCCTGGATGACAAAGAAAACTTCTTCGACATCGTGGTGAATATGCAGCGGGCCTTCGCACCCGGCGGGGAGCAGCATGGTGCTAAGGGTAAAGTTTTGCGCCTGCAAAATGTTCGGGTCGTCGTGCGCCCCGGTGCCGCCGCCGCCCAGGTAGCGAATTTGAGCGCGTTTATATTTGGGCGAAACCTTGGTCTGGAAGTCGAGCGCGCCCCAATCTTCCTCGCGTGAGTCAAATTTGACAGTCATGTTCTGCATGCGCTCTTTCAAGGGCAGCGAAGGATCGTTTTCGGTTGAAATCGGCATATCTTATCTCCTCATATCTCTATCAAAATTAAAAAATTCATTCATCCTTGTCACGCTCTGTGGGTGAGATCGTAACGAAGAATCTTAAAACGAGATTCCTCGACTTCGCTCGGAATGACATTAGTTAAAGACGTACCCACCGTTTACGGCCAGCAGTTGGCCGGTAATAAAGTCGGCGTCGTCCGAGAGCAGAAAAACCACCGCGCCGGTCACGTCTTCCGGGAATTGCTGGCGTTGCAGGGCGCGGCCTTCGACGTACATTTTGTGGCGGCCCGGGGCCACGGTCGAGGTTGCTTCAGTCAGGGTCAGGCCGGGTGCAATCGCGTTAATCGCAATATTGTATTCTCCCAGTTCGCGGGCGAGCGAACGGGTCATGGCTATAATCGCGCCTTTGCTGGCGACATAATGCAGCAGGACCGGCGCGCCCCACAGGGCCGTATCCGAGGCCAGGTTGACGATTTTGCCTTTGCCTCGCTCGCGCAGCAGCGGCACCAGGTGCCGGACAGCCAGCCAGGTTCCTTTTACATTCACGTTCAAAACCCGCTCAAAGGTCGCTTCGTCAATTTCGTCAAAACGTTTCCCGCCAATCCCCGAAGCAATCGAAGCGTTGTTGACCAGGCCGTCAAGACCGCCCCAGCGTTCGCGCACGGCGGCAGCGAGGCTTTCCAGGCTGTCGGCGCGGCTGATGTCGGTCTGGTGGGCAAAAACATTTTTCCCATCAGCGCTTAAATCCCGGGCGGTTTGCTCGCCCATCTCGCCGTCAAGCTCGGCAATCACGACTCGCCCGCCTTCCCTGGCGATATGCTCGGCGAAAGCCCGCCCCAGGCCGCGCCCGCCCCCGGTAACAACAATGTTCTTGCCTTCCAATCGGCCCATCAAAGCGACTCCAGTCCTGTTTTGTTTTGGTTGGTTTTGGTCCTTAAATAATGCGTTAAAGCATGATAGCAGGTTGAGCAGCGTAAAAACTAAATTAAATCGTCCGGGTTGTGACCCAGTTCCCTCAACATTTCGGCCAGCCTATCGGCCCGTTGTTGTTGAGCTTCCGCTCCGGTCAGGCGGAGTTGGCCGTCGGCGGTATAAAGCTGCAAATCGTTTCCCTCGATAACCAGCCAGCTTTTCAATTCTTCACTCCACAATCGCCCGTTCTTATCCTTATCAATCGGTTCATATTTACCCGACACCGCGTTTATTCGCCAGCCAATCAGCCGGTTATAACCGCGCCATTGTCCCGTCCAGAAAGAGCGTTTATTCGGGTCAAACACAAAATATTCGTGGACCCCCATCGCCTCATATTTGGCTGGTTTGTCTTCCAGGTCTTGCCGCCAGGTCTCCTTGCTGGCTATCTCAAAGACGACCATTGGCGGCGGCCCGTCCTCGCCAACGTAATAGCTTGGGGTATCTTCCAGCTTATTCGGGTCGGTTTCAAGACCTTCAACCACGGCAATATCGGGACTTTTGGAGGTTTCATTGGGATTGTCGGTCTGGTAAAGATTGATATTGCCGGTTACGCCGACCTTTTTGCCGTTGAAAATCCATTGGATGACGAGCATAAGATGCATTATGATGGCGTGATGAATCCGGCTCTGGGTCAACTCGGCACCTTCCACTTCGTGGGTATCATAGTAGCGTTCTATGCGGTTGGCTTTTGTTGTCATCTTTACTGCTCTTTTACTCTGGCGCTTCCGGTTCAATTCTCATAATTCGATTATAGCATAGCTCAAAATACCTTAGAATTATGGTCGCGAGTTCCCGCGACGCAAAACTGGTCTTTTTTAATAATGCTTTTTAATAAGAAATATGTTATAATGTTCACGAACACTTATATGGGTTGAGGTTTGAGGCTGCGCCAAGGGCGTTGCCAGTCTCGCGGGAATGTTAATTGGCTAGTGCTAAGTGGCACACATCAGTCTTCCTCTTACGAAAGCTTTCCCCCTTCACCGCTTTAATTGCTCAGTTTAATTAACAGGGATTCGCAAATTTTGTCTCTTTCAGGGATAGGTAGAATTTGCAGGATGATTTCCTCTGGCCTGGTATCAAGCGCCGCCAAAAAGAGCGGTTCGAAAGGGCCATTGTTCGACCGGGTTGCCTGCCAAAACCCCGGCTGTCATTTCTTGAGCCTGTTAATACTGGTTTATCCCTGTGTGAGATTTGATATATAAACTCAGAGAGGTTTTAAGAATTTGACGACCCTTTTAGAACAACCCATGGAAACTAACGACGTTTCTTCCAATGTTTCTTTTAATGATTTTAATTTACCCTCGTTCCTGCGAGACGGCTTGAAGCGGCTTGGTTTTACCAGCCCGACCGATATCCAGGGCGAGGCTATCCCGACCCTTATGTCAGGCCAGGACTTGATTGCTCAGTCCCAGACCGGTAGCGGTAAGACCGGCGCTTTCGCCCTGCCGATGCTGGCCCGCATTACCCGCAACTCCCGCGATATTCAGGCTCTCGTGATGCTGCCGACCCGCGAACTCTGCTTGCAGGTCACCAGCGTTGTGAAACAACTGGCCGGACCGGCCGTCCGCGTTACCACGATTTACGGTGGAGCCAGCATGGGCGGCCAGATTCGCGGCCTGTCCCAGGGCGGCTATCAGGTTGTAATCGGCACGCCGGGCCGCTTGCGCGACCACCTGAACCGCGGCACTTTGCGCCTGGACCGCCTGCGTATGGTCGTCCTGGACGAGGCTGACGAAATGCTCGACCGGGGCTTTGTGCAGGACATCGAGGCCATCCTCGAAGCCGCGCCGCCTCCGGCCCAGCGCCAGACCGCCCTGTTCTCGGCTACCTTGCCGGAATGGGTGCTGGATACTGCCCGCAGGCAGTTGAAGCCCGACCACGCCTCGATTACGATTTCTTCCGAAGGTCACGGCCTGGACATCGAGCACAAGATTTACGACATGAAGCTGCCCGACAAAACCGTCGCGCTGCGCCACCTGCTTGATACGAATGCCGAAGAGCCAATTCTGGTCTTTGCCCGCACCAAGCACGGCGTCAAGAAACTGGCCGCCCGCTTGCAGGAAGAAGGCTATTCCGCCGATGGCTTGCAGGGCAACCTGAGCCAGCGCGCCCGCGAAGACGTGATGGCGGCTTTCCGCCACCGCCGTATCCGGGTGCTGGTCGCGACTAACGTAGGGGCGCGCGGCCTGGACGTTAGCGGCATCAGCCACGTGATTAACTTCGACCTGCCGGAAAGCCCCGAACTGTTCACCCACCGGGTGGGCCGGACCGGGCGTAACGGGGCCAGCGGTATCGCTATCACCTTCCTGACGAGCGAAGACCGCATCAAGTGGCGCGAGATTGAGCGCAGCATGAAAGACGCCGGTATCGAGTACACCCGCCAGCCCTGGGACGGCCCGAAAGCCACCCCTGGGTCCACTGACACGGTTATCATCCAGCCTCGGCCGGGTGAATTCCGCCGCAGCCTGGGCGCTCCCGGAGCGCGCAAGTTCGAGGGCGGACGCGAGTACGGCAGCGATTTCGGCGCCCTGCGTCGTTTTGAGAACAACCGCGAAGGCGGACGCGATTTCAGCGCACCTCGTCGTTTCGAGGGCGACCGCGAACGCCGCCAGGAGTTTGGCGCGCCTCGCCGCTTCGAGAAACGCAACGACGCTCCCCGCGACTTTGGCGCCAACCGCTTTGAAGGTGACGCCGAGCCGGGTAACGAGGCTTTCCCGGCCCGCCGCTACGACCGCGCCACCGAACGCAAAGGCGGCTTTGGTCCCGGCAAGCGTTTCGACCGGCCCGCGAACGGCAGAAGCCGCGCCGGTGAATCGGGCGGAGGCCGCAATTTCGAGAACGACGACCGGGGCGGCTTCAAAGGCAGCCGCAGCTCGAAGTTTAAGAAAAGCTACTAGTCTTTAAGGCTTTTAGCCGAAATAAAAAATAAAAAGAGCAGCAGCCTGATTGCGGGCTGCTGCTCTTTTTATTTATAATATCTATTCGGGACGAAATTCAACTGCAAATGCCTCTTAACCGGGAAGAACTTTAACCTTTTATCATACCAGGAAAGAAAAAGATGAATTTAGAGGAATTTAAAAGCACTCTTAACGACGCGGAGCCGCCCTCCGGGCTTCCCTACAGCTTGCAAGCTCTCTGGCTGGATGCCAAAAAAGGGTGGCAGGCCGCCCACTTGCTGGTCCAGGACCACGAGGACGACCCCAACTGCAACTGGGTTCACGCCTACTGCCACCGCCGGGAAGGCGACCTCGCCAACGCCGGGTACTGGTACCGGCGGGTCGGCAAGCCGGCCTACCGGGGCAGCCTGGAAGCAGAATGGGCCGACCTCAGCGCGGCGCTGCTGGAAACGGCCCGGGTTTAAGGTTATTCCCCGGCAGTCAGAAAATCTTCCGGCTCGGCCTCTTTGGGGGCGGTTTCGCCTTCCTTCTGGATAAGTTTGGCGACCAGGCCGGTCCACCCGGTCTGGTGGCTTGCGCCCAGGCCTGCCCCATCGTCGCCCTGGAAATATTCGTAAAAAAGCAGGTAGTCGCGCCAGCGCGGGTCGCGGTTGAAAACATTCTGGCCGCCGTTGTAGGGCCGCCGTCCCTGTTCGTCCGGGGTAAAGAGCCGGATAAGCCGCCGGGAAAGTTCGCTGGCAATCTCGCCCAGGGTCAGGAACTGGCCCGACCCGGTCGGACATTCCACCTTGAAGTCGTCGCCGTAATAGTGGTGGTAACGCTGCAAAGCTTCCACCAGCAGATAGTTTACCGGGAACCAGACCGGGCCGCGCCAGTTGGAATTGCCGCCAAAAAGGCCCGTCCGCGATTCAGCCGGTTCGTAGCGCACGGTATAGGGCTGACCGTCCACTTCGAGGCGGTAAGGGTTTTGCTCGTGGAATTTGGAGAGTGAACGCACGCCGTAATCGCTCAAAAACTCGTTGGGGTCGAGCATCCGGCTGAGCAGGCGTTTCATGCGGTGGCCGCGCACCAGGCCCAGCAAGCGGCGGCGCGTGCCCTGCTCTTTTATATCCCACTGCGAAACCAGCCGGGTCAGTTCAGGCCGGTAAGTGAGGAACCATTCAAGCCGCTCCTTGAAAGCGGGCAACGCTTCCAGCAGTTCCGGCTCGACCGTGTCCACCGCCAGCAGGGGAATCAGGCCGACCAACGACCGCACTTTCAGGGGTTGGTGGCGGCCGTCCGGCAACTGCAGCACGTCATAGAAAAACTCGTCTTCGCTATCCCACAGCCTGATGCCTTCATCGGCGATATTGTCCATAGCCGCCGCGATAAAAAGGAAATGCTCGAAAAATTTAGTGGCGATATCCTCGTAGACCGGGTTTATCAGGGCCAGTTCGAGGGCAATCTTCATCATGTTGAGCGAGAACATGCCCATCCAGCTTGTGCCGTCGCTCTGCTCGATAAAGCCGCCGGTCGGCAGGGGCGCGCTCCGGTCAAAGACCCCGATATTGTCCAGCCCCAGAAAACCGCCTTCGAAAACGTTATTCCCCTCGGAATCCTTGCGGTTTACCCACCAGGTGAAATTTATGAGCAGCTTGTGGAAGACGCTTTCGAGGAAAAGCCGGTCCGACTCGCCGGTCTGCTTTTGCTCCATCTTGTAGAGCCGCCAGGCCGCCCAGGCAAAGACCGGCGGGTTGACGTCGCCGAAAGCCCACTCGTAGGCTGGAATCTGGCCGTTCGGGTGCTGGTACCACTCTCGCAGCAGCAAATCAAGCTGGCTCTTGGCAAAGTCAAGGTCTACCAGGGCCAGCGGGATACAGTGGAAGGCTAAATCCCAGGCGGCGTACCAGGGGTATTCCCACTTGTCCGGCATGCTCATCACCCGCTCGTTGTGCAGATGCCGCCATTCGCTATTGCGCCCATGGGTGCGTTGGGGCGGAGGTTTGGGCTGGGTCGGGTCGCCGCTTATCCAGCGGGAAACGATGTAAAAATAAAACTGCTTGCTCCAGAGCATCCCGGCGAGCGCCTGCCGCTCGACCTGGCGCAAGAGGGGGTCCAGGGCGGGCGGAAAGAGTTCATTATAAAATTCGTCGGCCTCGTCCAGCCGGGTCTGGAAGGGGCGGTCGAAATCGAGAAAAAGCGGGTCGGTTTTTTCCGGCACGAAGTAGGCGTAATATTCGGGCGGCGGCAGGCGGTAAGCGGGCGCGTAAGCCGCCTTCTGCTTTGACTCGGTCCGTTTGGGAGTTCGGGCGGCCTGGGTTGCGTCTGCCGAAGCTGCCTGAATCATCGTCAGGCGCAGCCGTAAAGTGACCGTTTCGCCCGGCCCGACGGTCTTGCGATAGACGGCGGCGGCTTTGGTCCCAAGTTGGGCCGGGTTGACCGCTTCTTTGTGCCCGCCCACGATATATTCGTGAAAGGCATCCTTGACATAAGGCTGCTGATTGAGGCTGCCGTATAATCGCTGGAAATTGCTTTCGTTCTCGGTAAAAACGAGTTCATCGGGGCTATCGCAAAACAGCAGGTACTGGCCCAGCGCCGGGTGGTCCGCCCGGATGGACGTTACCACGGCGGGTCCGCTCGAGGGCTGCCCATCCGCGCCAACCGTAACTTTTTCCAGTTTTGGCCGGGCGCTCTTTTCCTCCCACGACCAGTAATTGCGAAACCAGAGCGTCGGCAGCAGCGTTAAAGGGGCCGGTTGGGATCCGTGATTGGTCGCCGAGATTCTTATTAAAATATCTTCGGGGGCAGCCTTGGCGTACTCCACAAAAACATCGAAATAGCGGTCGCCCTCGAACACTCCCGTATCAATTAGCTCGAATTCCGGCTGGCCGCGACCTCGCCGGGCGTTTTCCTCGACCAGCCAGGCGTAGGGAAAGGCGGCCTGGGGATACTTGTAAAGCATCTTCATATAGCTGTGGGTCGGAGTGCTGTCCAGGTAAAAATAGTATTCCTTGACATCCTCACCGTGATTGCCCTGCGGCCCGGTCAGGCCAAACAGGCGCTCTTTGAGGATAGGGTCGCGGCCGTTCCAGAGGGCCAGGGCAAAGCACAGGCGGCCTTTGTCGTCGGAAAGCCCGGCCAGACCGTCCTCGTTCCAGCGATAGACCCGCGAGCGGGCCTGGTCGTGCGAAAAATAATCCCAGGCCGTGCCGTCGGGGCTGTAATCCTCGCGCACGGTTCCCCAGGCCCGCTCGCTCAGGTACGGACCCCAGTGCCGCCAGGCATCAGCTTCGATTTTCAGGCGTTCTCGTTCTTGGCTCATGGCTTATTTCGCTTTTCTGTAAAGGCGGTCTGTTTTGCTGCTCCTACCTGAAGTTAGTATAACCCAAGCTGTAAAGAAATTATTCTTTTTGGGTAATATTGTAAAAAGAATAAATTTGAGCTACAATTGTAGCTATGTTTTGCAGCTACATTTGAAAGGTGCATATTAGAAAGGATTTATTTATGACCCAATCAATAGGCATACGTGAACTTAAAAATCAGCTAAGCCAGGTATTAAAAGAGGTCGCCGAGCAGGGCCAGGAAATAGACATAACTAATCACGGCCAGGTAATTGCCCGGTTAGTTCCGGCCAAATCCCTTAATGATTCGACTACCAGTCAGGCAGCCTGGACGCATTTAAAAGAGCTGTCCCGACAGATCAGCAATAAATGGTCTGGTGGTGACGCTAATGACGTTATAAATGAAATTCGGCGTGACTTATGATGGTTGTGGATGCCAGTGTCTGGGTGAGCTACCTTTTACCGCAAGATAGTCACCATACAGCCAGTGAATCGTGGTTTGATGGTTATATTAAAGGTGGCGGTAAAGTAGCCGCTCCTACCATTCTGCTGGCAGAACTCGCAGGCGCGGTGGCGCGCAGAACCGGCGACATAGCATTGGCCCGTCAAATAATAACAGCTATTATTAATTTACCGGAATTAAATTTAGTTGCTATTGATCATTCTTTGAGTCTGGCTGCTGCTCAAATTGCTGCTGATTTAAAGTTGCGTGGCGCAGACTCCTTTTATATAGCTTTAGCTCAAGCTTTGCAGATACCTCTTGTTACCTGGGACCAGGAACAATTAACCCGCCCTAATAAAATTATTCAAATCCAAACGCCCTAAAAGCCTGATAAAAGTCAAAAAGCGGCCCTTCGGTTTTGTCTTAAATCCGGACCCTGTTATAATTTCCCTGAAGTGTCAGCCGGTAAAAGAAAGCAGCCAGTGGACCAATTTAAGACGCGCGGCGATAACGCGGAAGTAATCGTAATCGGGGGCGGGGCCGCCGGGTGCAGCGCCGCTATCTACCTGGCCCGGCAGGGCCGCCGCGTGGTCTTGCTCGAAGGGCGCGAGGACCGCCCGCCCCAACTTAGCGACCTGCACAGCGGCGAGGTGCTTTCGCCCGGTTCACAGCTCGAACTGCGCCGCCTGGGCCTGGACACATCCCAACCCGCTACCGGCGACCCCCTGCGGGGCTGGAAGTTGCAGGAATGGGACGTGGTGCGCCAGCGCTGGCCGGGCGGCCGCGAAACCGTGGACCGATTGCCCAAAGGAGTCTTTTTCTGGCAGATAAACCGGGGCCATTTTTACAAAACCTTGCGCCAACTGGCCCGCTCGGAAGGGGTCGAAGTGCGCGAAGGCGTGCGGGTGATAAACCTGCTGCTGGACAGGGACGGCGTTTGCCGGGGCGTGGTCG
Source organism: Chloroflexota bacterium (assembly GCA_902812345.1). Lineage (GTDB taxonomy): Bacteria > Chloroflexota > Chloroflexia > Chloroheliales > Chloroheliaceae > 54-19. Next base: position 24,046 of record CADDZM010000032.1, read on the forward strand.
CCCGGGATAGTGGCGGCGTTACCTATGAATGTACCGCCCCGGTCACGATAGACGCCAGCGGGCGCAATTCGGTCGTGCTGGCCCGGTTGGGCTTGCGCCGGCCTGAAGAAAAATTCAGGCGGGCGGCCTACCTGCTTTTCTTTAGGGAGTTGGCCCACCCGCCGGAACCGGGCGTGTGGCAACAATACTGGCTGCCGCGCGGCACGACCCTGCGGGGCAGCTTCCTGGCCCCGGCGTTGTACCGCTTTTCGTTTGAAATCAGCCTGGCCGAGCGGGGCCGCTGGCTGGAGAAGTCTGGCCGCCTGCCTGCCCACGAGCTTTTCCTGAAAATTTTGGCCGAGGAGTTGCCCGGCGCGGCTAAATCTTTCCGCGAGGCCGCTCGCCTGCCGCACCTGCTGGCGTTCGCCCCGGTCGGCTTCCAGGTCGCCCAAATCACCCACGACGGCTTACTGATGACCGGGGACGCGGCGGGTTATCTCGACCCTTCGACCGGGCAGGGCCTGGAATTTGCCCTGCGGTCGGGCCGCCTGGCCGCCCGGAGCGTCGGCGAGGCTTTTACCCGAAACGAGTTCAAACGGGCCGCGTTCGACCGTTATTTGCGGGAGCGCGAGGCCGAGGTGCAGCCTATCGTGCGCCGGTTGCGCCTCTTTTTAGGGGCCAGCCAGTCCGAACGGCTGTTGAATACCATCGGGACTATTGCCCCGGTCCGCCGGGCCGTTTTGCGCGAGTTGATAAAGACCCGCCCGGCTATTGTTGATTAAATTTCGAATTTCTGGCTAAACTACTAAACTAAATGGAAAATCCGACTAATGCCGTCCCGCCCGAATCTTCACCGGTCCTGCCGCAGGCCGTGACCGCTTTTCTGGCCGATATTGCCGCCGGTCATTCGCCCGCCACGGTCAAGACTTACCGGGTCAGCCTGTCGCGCTTCCAGCTTTACCTGGAAAGCCAGCTTGGTTTGAACCCGGCTGCGCTCCCGGTGTCCCACCTGCAACCGGATTGGGCGGTTGGTTGTGTGCGCTGGATTGCCGCCGGGCAGCCCCTGGCCCCGGCCCAACCTGAAGCCGGAGTTTCGACCAGACCCGGCCCGCGCACTCCCAAGGCGACCGTCGCGACCTATGTCGCCGGACTGAGCCGCTTTTACAAGTGGTGCGCCATGGAACGCTGGCTGGCCCTGCCCGCCGACGACTTCGAGCGGATGGCCGCCCGGCTCAAGGATTTGCGTGGTAAGGTCCAGCGCACTATTTTAGATAAAGTCCCGCCCGACGATATTCTGGACGCGCTGCTGGCTGAAGTTCGCCGCCTGCCGGAAATACCGGCCCCCTCACCTGCCGAACCGGTTACGCCCGAAAAGACCGGCCCTGCCGCCAACCCTTCGCGCTTCCGGGGCAGCCAGCGGAAGATGGCCGAGTCGGATGCCCGGCGCTACCAGTTGTTGCGGCTGCGTAACGTGGCCCTGCTCGAAACGCTCAGGTGCACCGGGGCCAGGGTCAGCGAAATTACCGGCCTTAACCGGGCCGACCTCGACGCCACCAACCGGCGCGCCCGCGTGGTCGGCAAAGGCGCCAAGGAACGCTGGGTTTACTTTAGCCCGGCGGCCTGGGAAGCCGTCCAGCTTTATTTACGGTCGCGCTCCCGCCTGATGGGTGAAGCCGCCGCCCTTAAAGCGGTCCCGGATAGTCCCCCGGCCAGCCCGGCCCGCAAAGCCGGTAGCCGGGCCCGCTCGCTGGCCGCCGACCTGGCCGGTCAGCCGTTGTTCGCCCGGCACGACCGGGGGGCCGGTTGGAAAGAAGTCAAACCGCTACTGCCTCACGCCATTGAAACGATGTTATGGGAACTGGTCGAGCAGGCCGGGCTTGAAGTGAAAATAACCCCTCACCGCTTCCGCCACTGGTTCGCCACCCGCATGCTGGCCGCTACCGGCGACCTGGCGACCACCCAGGACTTGTTGGGTCACGCCAACCCGGCAACCACCCGCATTTACGCCCAGGTAAGCGAAAGCAATAAGCAAAAAGCTCACCAGGAAGTTTTCGGAAAATAGTTTACAACGCAAAATATTAATGTATAATTAAGATAGTTACCTCGGAAAGTAAGCCCTGCTTATTTTTGTAAAAGTGTGAAATAACGACCACCTTTAAATATTAAAGGTGGCTGTAAATACCTTGGCGTTTGCTTACCTGTTAAAACTGTACTGTTGGCGTTATAGCCTGTTGTATTCGTCTATCTATAATCCAAATCCAGGTTAGATATTGAGGAAGAATTTGAAAAATTCGGAACGTCCGGGTGACGGTTTGCCGCAGCCACTTGAAAGCTTGCAGACCCGTTTTGCTATCCTGGAGGCCAGCCATCTGCAATTCCAGCAAAAAGCGCAGGCCACCGCCGAATTATTGGAAATCGAAAGAGCGGCCCGGCGGCACGCCGAAGGCCGGGCGGCCCGGCTCGAACGCCTGCAAGCGGTTACGGCGGCCCTGACTGTCCCGTTAGCCCCGGCCCAGGTTGCCCGGGTAGTCGTGGAGCAGGGTATGGGCGCGCTTGAGGCGAAAGGCGGCCTGGTAGTCCTTATTGATGAAAGCGGCCAATTTCTCGAAGTAAGCAGCGCTTTTGGCTACCCGACCTCTATTGTGGAAAGCTGGAAACGGCTCCCGATGGACCTGGCCTCCCCCCTTACCGACGCTGTCCGTACCCGCGAAATTGTTGTAATTGAACGCGACAAGGATAATTTCGGCCAGTATCCCCATTTACAAAGCAGCTTTAAGGCCGATTGCTACGTGGCGGTCCCGCTTGAGGTGGAAGGCCGCTCTTTTGGCGCGCTCGGTCTCACCTTCAATCCCGGCCACCGTATGGACCAGGAAGACCGCAATTTTGTCCTGGCCCTGGCCCGCCAGTGCGCCCAGGCTCTCGAACGCTCCCGGTTGGACGAAGCCGAACGCTACGCCCGCCGTCAAATCGAAATCAACCAGTCGCGCCTGGCCTTCCTGGTCGAAGCCAGTGAAATCCTTAATTCTTCGCTCGATTACCAGACCACCCTCACAAACCTGGCCCGCCTGATTGTGCCGCGCTATGCCGACTGGTGTTCGGTGGACATGGTAGGTGAGGAGCCGCCTACGCTCGAACGGCTGGCTGTGGCCCACGTTGACCCGGCTAAAATTGAGTGGGCCTACGAACTGCAACGCCGTTACCCGCCGAAACCGGACGAACCGCACGGAGTCGCCGGGGTTGTTCACACCGGCCAACCCCTGATTTACCCGGTTATCACCGACGAAATGCTGGTAGCGATAGCCAAGGACGAAGAACAACTGCGTATTTTGCGGCAGATTGGCTTCAATTCGGCTATGATTGTGCCGCTAATGGCCCGTGGGCACGGGTTGGGCGCAATTACGTTTGTATGGGCCGAATCCGGCTTTCACTACGACCAGGCCGCGCTGAGTTTTGCCCAGGACCTCGCGCACCGGGCCGCCCTGGCAGTCGAAAATTCCCGGCTTTACCGGGAAGCCCAGGAGACAGTCGAGGTCCAGAAAGAACTTGATTATTTAAAGAATCTGTTCCTGTCCACCGCTACCCACGAACTGCGCAACCCGCTTACTTCGGTGAAAGGCTACGGCCAACTGCTGGAACGCGCCCTTAAAAAGCTGCAAGCTGCGCCAACCCTGCCTGAATTCGAAACTTTCCGCAAAGACCTTGACCGGAATGTCCGCAATATCGAAACGATACTCTGGCAGGTCGAACGCATGAACCGGCTAGTCGGCGAATTGCTCGATTTCTCCCGGCTCCATAATGACCGGTTCGAGCTTGACCTGAGCGGTCAGGCCGACCTTTCAGAACTGGTCAGCCGGGTGGTTGAGCAATTTTCTACCACCGAGGACAACCCGCCGATTGACCTGACCCTGCCCGATACGGCTGTGCTGGGCTACTGGGACGCGGCCCGCCTGGAACAGGTATTGATAAACCTGATTACGAACGCGATTAAATACAGCCCGGCAAATTCGCCCGTAACGATTGGCCTGGAAAGACACCCTGACCAAAACGAGGTTGTTTTGTGGGTGCGGGACAGCGGTATCGGGATTGATGAAGAACATCAGGCCAATATCTTTGACCGTTTCTACCGGGTCCGCTCCGGCAAAACTTCCGGCGTTGATGGTCTCGGCCTGGGCCTCTATATCAGCCACGAAATCGTGACCCGCCATCACGGGCGGATGTGGCTCGAAAGCGAACCCGGCAAGGGCAGCACTTTTTATTTCGCCCTGCCCCTGGACTATGTGGATAGTGATTAGTTTTTAGTTTTTAGTGGTTTCCAGGCAGCCCTCTAAATCTTCTTTTAAAGGTTAGTATTTTCCATAAACGTTGTGAGGCGGGGACTGTCTCCCTGGGGTGACAGAGGAAGCCTCACTCCTTTCTCGCGTTAGCGAGGGAAACCCCCTCGCAAGGTAGAACATTTGTTGTATTTAGCCTCAAAATGGGCTATGATCAAGGCGTAGTTCGCACGCGAATAACCTAATGATGTTTGTGGGTTTCAGGCTAAATCGTTCGCCTGAGTACAGCTAGTGGCCCTTTTGGGCAAAGTATTTGCGTATTCTCAGCGAGTGCCAACCGCTTGAGTCGTATCAGCTTAAATTGCTATGCGACAATGGTTGTCTACAGCTTAATGAGACTAGGATTGTAGTCTCTCGGTGTAAAACCGTAGAAGCCGTCTCGTTCACGGGACGGAGCAGTCACACCCAATTTAAACCCTATCCACCTTCTTCCAACCCCTTTTAAAATCTGATGTGGTAAACTTAAAGCCTTGAAAAAGAGTTGTTACACTAAACACTAAACACTAAACACTAAACACTAAACACTAAACACTAAACAGGAGGCATAATGGCGGAAGAGCAGCCGTATTATTTAGGAATTGAGGCAACCGGGCGGACCGTGGCCCTGCTGGCCGGGCCGGACGGCGAAATCCTGGGCGAAGGGACCGCGACCTCGGCGGTCTACAGCGTGATGGGCCAGGAGCGGTCTTCCCAGGCTCTTTGGACCGCCATTATCGGGGCTTTTTCCTCGGCTGGCATCAATACCCGCGACCTCTTGCAGGCTAACCTGACCCTGCCCGAGGTCGCCGCCATTTGCGTCGGCATGACCGGCGTCGAGCGGCCCAAAGATGAAAGCCAGGTCCGGCGTATCCTTAATAGCTTTAACCTGACCAAAAATATTATCGTCACCAGCGACGCGCATATCGTCCTGGAAGCGGGTTGCAACCTGGAAAATTTCTCGGACCCGGCTTTCGGGGTAGCGGTCCTGGCGGGCGAAACCGGCCAGGCTTTCGCTAAAGGCCGGGATGGCCGGACGGCCCGGTCGGGCGGTTGGGGTTATCTTTTGGGCGAGGAAGGCAGCGCTTATTATATCGGTCTGCAAGCGGTTAAAGCTCTTTTGCGGGCGGCGGACGGCCGGGGCCGGGAAACCGCCCTGGCGGCGATGGTCGAGCACGACTGGAAGATTCCGGCCAACCGGCCCGACACCCTGGCCCAGCGGGTCTACAGCCTGCTGGCCGGGCTTGGCACCGGCGGCAACAAGGCCCAACTTGAGGAAAGCCAGGAAACCTATAAAAGAACCCTGGCCGGGCTGGCGCCCCTGGTGGAGCAGGCCGCCGCCAACGGTGACGAGGTTGCCGCCGCCATTCTGGATGATGCCGCCCGCAGCCTCGCCGAAGCCGCTAATGCCGCTCTCGCGAGGGTCGGCCTTGACCAGCCTGCCCCCGCCCCGGCTAAAAGTCCGACCTTTCAAATCGGCGGAATACCGTTTAATTTAGGTGGCCAGGCCGGGGGAACGGAGAAATTTCCGTTCGCCATTTACGGCTCGGTGCTGCTGAGTAATCCGGGCCAACTGCGCGACCGGTTGCAAGCGGCCCTGCCCCACTGCGACGACCCGATTGCGGTCCTCAACCCGGCGGAAGGCGCGGTCAGGCTGGCTCTTCGCCCTCAAAGCTGATTATCCCCAGCAGGTGCGTATTTAAAAAGGCCAGTCTTTCCAGCCCCTCGGCCAGCCAGTAAGACCGGGGCGCGATTAGCCGGGCCAGGGGCGGCGCCAGACATACCCGTTTCAAATCTATCTTTGCTCCAGGAAAGAGCCGGGCCACCCGGCTTTTTTTGATGCCGCGGACGGCCCGGTTGCGCGGGTTAGAGAAAGCGAAATCAAACCACAAAATTTTGCCTTCCGGTTTCAATACCCGCCGCAACTCTATCGAAATCTCGCGCCGCACCGTTTCGTCCAGCACCGAGGTCATCACGACCGAGACAAGAATCAGGTCGAAGCTGGCGTTATCGAACGGCAACTGGCTGGCCGAGGCTACCGACCAGTTGCAGGCCGGGTTTAATTTTTGGGCTTGCTCAACGCGGCTGGCCGACAAATCAATCCCGTAAAGCCTGGCGGGGTCGGCCCCATAGTCGAGCAAGCGGCGCACTGCCCGCCGCTGCCGCACCCCGCGTCCAGGATTTTAAGCCCGGCCAGGTTTTCCAGCCTGTATTTTTTCAAAAAGGCCAGCGAAAGGCGTTCCTGGCCCTGCCGGTGCAAGAGGGCCGCCGGGTTAAATAGCGAATAGCGCCCGGCCAGCTTCGGGTCAGCGTCGCGCCGGGCAAATTCCCGGTTTATCCGGTCCAGTTCGGTTATCTGGTTCTCGCTCATCTTTTATGCAGGAACCTTTCGTATTCCTTTAATCTAATGCAAATCTAATCT
>CADDZM010000033.1 GCA_902812345.1 Chloroflexota bacterium
TATCAAATTTAACGGATTAAAAAAATTTTATTTAAGTTTATAATACTTAAAATTCTATTCCTTTGCAACATGCCAGGCTGACGAGTATTTTCAAAAGATTTAAGCCCCACTCGGTATAGTTATATAGGTGTTCTGGCGGTCCTTGAACTTGGGCCAGATTAACACCAACTGGTGTCTGGCATCGTCAAAACTAAGGGTGACGACCTTTTTGTAATCGTTGGTATAAGTCGGGGAGTTGCCTTCCGGGAAGACCTGATTGTAAACCTGGCTGCAATTAAGCTCAGTCTTGTCGCAACTGTAGACGATATAGCGCATGTCGCGTTTGGTGTTTTCAAGTTTCGAGGCCATGTGGTAAAGATGGTCGTTGGCAAGCAAGCTCTGGACGTGCTGGTAGTTGTTGTTCTTAAACAGGTTCAGGCCGATTACCACCCAGGCCGCGATAGTGGCAATCATCAAAATCGCCGTAACAAATTTGAAGATGCCCGGCATACCCCGGTATTGCGGGTTGCGCGCCCTGGCGATAAACGGCCAGGCCAGCAGCAACAGGATAGCCGCCGCCGAAATTGGCACCACATAGCGGGTTGAAACTTCTTCGTAAAGGATGAGGCTCCAATAGATGCCTTTGACCTGACCGTCCCGGAACGGCGCGACCAGGAGCCCGGCGACGGCGGCCCAGGCAATCGTTAGTAAAAGAACTAAATAAGCGGCAAAACGGATTGAGCCGCCAAAGAACCGGCTGTAGCGGCTGAACTGGTTGGTTATCTCCTGGACTGACGTTTGTGACATTGAGAAAAACGCGACTTTCTAAGGTTTTGTTGATTGTAAAAGCAAATAAACTCTAACGTGATTATTTTAACACGGGGGAAAAATTTCATAACCGCTTTTTTCACAGGGCGAGAGTGCGTAATATCACAGTTTTTAGAAAATAAAAGGACAGGGGGACTTCAAAAGAAGGCACCGGGGCTGTTTAAACAGCCCTTGTTTCACAGGAAAAACAGGGCAATCTAAATTAGCCGCGCAGGTTACTTTGGGGAGCCTGGACCGTCCCGCTTACTTCCAGCTTCTGGTCAAGCTCGGTATATTGGGGGGTTGCAGGCGCCGGGGTAGCTGCCAGGCGTTCGGATTCCTCCTGACGCAACTGCTCGACCTCTTGCCGGAGGCTCTCCTGGCGGCGTTGCAACCAGAACAGGTAAACCGCGATAAGCAGCCAGACCGCGATAAAAGCGGCGATAACGTACACGAAGCCGGTTTCAACCTGGTCGCTGGTAGGTTTCGGGGCGGTTGTGGTCTGGGCCAGAAAAAACAAAATCGAATTAAGGTTCATACGAAATCCTCGTCCTCATAAAGTGCCATCCGTACCCCGGCCACCTGGTCGCGCAGGTTTTCCAGCCGGATACGCTGAATCATTAAATATACAAAAAACTGGCTGAAGGTAATAATCGAAATTACCAGCGTCAAAGTCATAAAACCTTCCAGGTTTACCACCTTGTCGTTGGTGCCGAAGACAATCGGATGGAGGCCCGCCGGGAAAAAGCGGGTGGAGAAGTAGACCAGCGGCACGTTAATAAAGCCGATAATGCCGAAGACTGCGGTAAGGGCCGCTTTGCGGTTAGGGTCTTCCACCGAACTGCGCAACATCCAACCCGCCAGGTAGACCACCAGCATAATCGTGACGGTCGTCAGGCGCGGGTCCCAGGTCCAGAAGGTGCCCCAGGCGTACCTGGCCCAGATTGAGCCTGTCACAATGCCAATCAGGGAAAAGAAGACGCCCAGTTCGAGGCCGGTTATCATCAAGATATCCCAACTGCGCTTGCGGGTGCGCCAGTAACCCAGCCCGCCGATGAAATAAATCGTGAAGGAGAGCAGGCACAGGATATTCGAGGGCATGTGGAAGTAGAAAATGCGCTGCGAGTATTTTAGCTCGTAGTCCGAAGGCGCGAGTAGAATAAAGATTAGCGTCACGGGAAAGGATACCAGCATGGTCCAGAGCAGGATTTTAGCCCAGTCGAGCTTGCGCTTGCCGTTAGCTGTTCCGCTGCCAAAATCCATTCTTTTGGTTATTGTTGCCATTTATTTAAAAACCTTGTGTTTCTAACAGTAGTCGTTACTAATGAATACGAGTTTTTCCCGCGTTCAGACAAATTGCCCGGTTTTACAAAAATTATTCTTCCAGAACCAGTTCAAAGAGCATCGCCGGGACGACCAAAAAAATCAGGTCAAAGAAAAACATAAGACCGAGCGCGCTGCTGATTTCCTCGAAAGGCCGGTTGGTCAGAATAGCCGCCGTTGATTGCGACGCCGCGATAATTACGGGCAGCATTATCGGGAAGAACAGCACCGGCAAAAGCACTTCCCGGGCCCGCGTGTTGACGGCCATCGCCGCGAAAAGCGTCCCGATTTCGGCGAACCCGATGGTTCCCAGCAGCAGCACCGGCAAAAGTTCGACCCGCAAGACTGAAAAGTTAAAGAGCAGGCTGAAAATCGGGGCCAGCAGCAATTCAACAACGATGATAAAGGTAAAATTACCCAGGGCTTTACCGTAAAAAATCGCGCTGCGCTCGGTCGGGGCCAGCAATAAACCTTCCAGCGAACCCCGGTCCTTCTCGTTGATAAACGAGCGGTTGAGGCCCAGGACACCCGCGAAGGTGAAGGCTATCCAGAGCAGGCCCGGCGCGACATCACCCGCTTCCTTGAGCTTGCCCGGCAGGGCGAAGACAAAGACCATGACCACCAGCAGGCTAAAGACCGACATTGAGCTAAATATTTCTTTGGTGCGCAGCTCGGTCCGGATGTCTTTGAGAAAGACCTGCCACGCTACCCGGAAATACGGCTTCAGGACGGTTTGGTCCCTGGTAGCTCCTGTTTCAATTTGCCGGTCTGGTTTCGCTATTCTTGCCATTTTTTTATCGTAGCCAGATTTACTTACACCTTACTTTGCGCGACATTTCTTAAGTAGCATTGAGGCTACTAAAAACTGACTACTGACTGCTGCCCACTTTTTAACGCCGAATGGCCTCATAATACCAGCTTTGAACCTCGTCGGCAGCCAGGTTAGCCGCCGAGACTTCCCGCACGATGCGTCCTGCTGAAAGCACCACCACCCGGTTACTCAGGGCCAGGCCGCGTTCCAGGTTATGCGTCGTCATAAGCACCGTCCGGGGTTGGCCCTGGTCGTCCGGCTCGGTAATGACCTGGCCCAGCATCTCGGCAGCCTGGCGGTCGAGACCGGTGTCCGGCTCGTCCAGTAACAGAATGGGCGGTTGGTGCAAAATGGCGCGGGCCAGCGACAGGCGCTGCTGCATCCCTCTTGAAAAATAGCGCACTCGCTGCCCGGCCCGGCGTTCCAGGCCAACCTTTACCAGCAATTCCTCGACCCGGTTTTCAAGCTCTGTCCCGGCCAGCCCGTACACCTTGCCGTAAAAGTGCAAATTCTCCCTGGCCGTCAAATCCTCGTAAAGATAAGTCAGGTGGCTGATAACACCGATAAGCGACCGGATACTGGCGCGGGCTTCGTCAGAGGGGATACCGGCGATTTCGATACTCCCGGCGGTTGGGCGAGCCAGCATCGCCAGGATACGCATGAGGGTAGATTTCCCGGCCCCATTTGGTCCGAGCAAAATCACCCGCTCGCCCAGGTTAACGTTCAAATTAACCCCGCGCAGCACCGTGATATGGCCGAAACTCTTGGTTATACCCCTGGCCCGCAGCATGACCTGCGGCCTCTCGGCTTCCAGGACAGTCCCGGCCCCCGGCGAATTATTCAACTGCTCGTTATTGGTCATAATTTGCCGGTTCTGCCAGTTCTAATGCTGGATAAAGAAAGTCTTGCCATATCTCTAGTCTAATAACTTTTAAAGAAGGAACCCTTATCATTCCGAGAAGGCAATTTAAACAAAAACTTACCCCAAATGATGCGCCGAACGAGGAATCTCCGCATGACAATTCACAGAGTCACTTCTAGCCCTTTTAACCTGATTAAGTGTTAATACACAGCTTGTTTCTTATAGGTCATGTCGTTCCCTAAGGATGACCAAAGCTATCCCTTCTTGTTCACGCCGGAGCGTTTCAGGAGCCGGTCAATTGACTCGTTCGAGTTATTCAGGACGGCCTTGCGGTCAATTGTCAGGAGTTTGCGGTCTTCCAGCACTATTTTCCCGTTTACCAGGACCGTTTCAACATCCTGCTTACCCGCGCTGTAGACCACCCGCGACACCGGGTCAACTCCTTTGGACGGAAAGCTGTGTAGCTGGTTGAGGTCTAAAAGGACCAGGTCGGCCCGCTTGCCGACTTCAATGCTGCCGATTTCATTTTCCAGCCGCATAACTTTCGCGCCGCCCATCGTCGCCATTCTGAGAGCTTCGCGGGCGGGCATAGTCGTCGGGCCGTGAATTACTTTCTGGACCAGGGCCGCCTGGCGCATTTCCTGAAACATATCGAGGACATTGCTGCACGCCGCGCCGTCCGCGCCCAGGCCAACCGTCACGCCCGCCGCCTGCAAGGCCGGGATATCCGCGATGCCGCTGGCGAGTTTTAGGTTGGAACTGATGCAGTGAGTTACCTTAACGTTACGCTCGCCTAAAATCTGCCGTTCCTGAGCGTCCAGCCAGATAGAGTGAGCGAGGATAAGCCGCTCGTTTGCCAGGCCGATGTGGTCCAGATACACCACGTTGCGCATGCCGTGTTCGGCTTCGACCAGGGCAATCTCGCCTTTGTTTTCGCTGGCGTGGGTATGCACCATCACGTCGTAATACTTCGAAAAGTCGCGCACGGCGGTTAAAAGTTCCTCGGTGCAGCTTACTACGAACCGGGGACAGAAGCAGTATTGAATCCGCCCGCCATCATGCCCGTGCCACTTTTCAAGCAGCCGGACGCTTTCTTCAAGTGAGGCATCCGTACTTTCAAACAGGCCCGGCGGGACATCCGCGCCGTGGTCCATCATCACCTTGCCGCTAAAGGCCCGGATACCGCTTTCGGCCAGGGCTTTAAAGGCGCTTTCGGTGTGCCCGACCGTTTCCATATCCACCAGCGAGGTTGTACCGCTTTCGAAAAGTTCGCCGATGCCAAGCAGGGCCGACCAGTAGATTGATTCCTCATCGTGCGAGGCTTCCAGCGGCCAGATACGCTTGCGAAGCCAGTCCATCAGTTCCAGGTCGTCCGACTGGCCCCGGAAAAGGGTCTGGCACAGGTGCAGGTGGGTCTGGACAAAGCCGGGAATAAGGGTCTTGCCGGTCGCGTCAATCATTTTGTCAGCCTGAATGTCACCAAGTTGACCGATAGCGGCAATCCGGGTATCTTCCACCAGCACGTCACCGGTCAGGATCTCGTCTTGCGGGTTGACGGTAAGTATTTGGGCGTTTTTGATTAGAATCTTCATTTTATCGGTTATCGGTGTAAAAGTCGGCCAGAACGTGCCTGGAAAAGGCTGGTTTTCAAGTATTGACGGCGCTACCACAACCGGCGCAAAAACGATCATCCTCGGTAACTTCTTTGCCACAGTTCAGGCATAACAGGGGTAACGGGGCGCTACACTGGCGGCAGAAACGGTCGCCGGGTCTGAAAGGCGTCCCGCACTCGCCGCATTTAAGTTTTTCTTTAATCGCGGCCTTAAAGGCGAACTTGCCGGTATCGCCAGTCTTGCTTTTGGTCGCTGTGCCGCCTCCCTGGGTCTTTTCAACCACAGCGGTCCCGCCCCGGTTGCGACTTGCCGCCCGGTTGGCTTTGGCCAGCGGGGTGGCCGGTTGCCCGGCAATTTTGCCCCGGAGTAGTTCGATTTGCTCTTGCAGACCTTCCAGGCGGATTTCCGAGCGTTGTTTTAGCTCGGTATAATCCTTTTCCTCGATAATACCAAGTTCGCGGTCGAAATCGAGGTCTTCCAGGGTCCGGCGTTCGGCCAGGGCGCTTTCCTGCAAGCCTTCCAACTGGCTTTGCTCGTGCCGGAAAACCTCGAAGGCCGGCTTACGTTTTTTGGCGTCGGCGCGCAACGGTTGGGCCACCAGGGTCACCACTACTACCGCGAGGACCAGCCCGATTAGCCAGCCGAAAAGGGTGGCGCTATCATTGTTGGCCGGAGACGTTGCGGCCTGCACCGGCGGCATTTGAATTAAAGACCAGACTACCATTGTTAAAAAGTTATACTCCCACCGGCTCGGTTTCTTTGTTACCGGAACGCACCCTTTCGGTGGCCGGTTGGCGGGCCGGGACCGGGTCCGGCCAGATAGCGATAATGAGGCCAAGCACCGTTATGAGCAGGCCGAGCCAGCTCCACATCATCAGCGGGTTCACCCAAAGCTGGAAAGCCGCCCCGGTTATGACCGGCTTGCCGTCGGTTAGAATCGGGTTGCCGCTGCCGTCACGCCGGGTATCAATGGCCTGTAAGGGCATGCTGATATAAAGGTCTTCCAGGGGGTCTACCCGGATAAAGACAACCGTGTTGGGCTGCTGGCTGGCTGTGTAAAGCTCGGCGGCAGGCATCAACGGTTGCTCCGGTTTACCGTCTTTGGTGACTGACATATAAGCCTGAAAGCGCATTTTCAGGGGCGAGCCAATCGCGTCAATCCGGTCCAGTTTAATCCGGTACTCGTGAAAGCCCTTGATAATCATGGTATCGCCGATGTTAGCCGTAACGCCCCTGGTTTCATCAATCTGGTAGCGGGTGTCGCCCACCTGGATAACATTTACCTTGAAAATGGACGAGGCCAGGATAACCACCATGATAATGACGATGCCTAGATGGACCAGCAAGCCGCCATACCGGGGCCGGTTGCGTTTGACCAGCGAATTGACCGCCGGGAGAATCTTGCCCTCGGTATGGCGGCGGCGCGCCCGGATACCTTTGAAGTAGTCGAGGCCCACCGTCGAAGCCGTGAAAATGGCGATAGCAAAGCCGATGATACCGACCATCTCGCGCATTCCCAGGGCATATAAAATAGCGGCGCCCGCGAAGGCCAGCGAAGCCGGAATCCAGAAGCTGCGCGAGAGGCTTTCAAGCGTGGCCCGCCGCCAGGCAATCAGGGGCCCGATGCCCATCAGGAACACTATCGCCAGCAGGACGGGCGCGACGGTCTGGACAAAGTAAGAGGCTTTAACCTCGCTCTTAACGCCGGTGGTAATCTGGCTGACCAGGGGCGACAAAGTACCCCACAGCATGAAGATTACGGCCAGGAAAAAGAGGATATTATTGAGCAAGAAGCTGGTTTCGCGGGAAAGCAAGCCGTCCAGTTTGTTCTCACTTCTGAGTTCGGGCAGGCGCATAAAGACCAGGCCGAACCCGATTATCAGTATCAGGCCAATCCAGATCATGAAGTAGGGGCCAAGAGTGCTTTCACCAAAGGCGTGGACCGAACTAAGGACGCCGCTGCGGGTCAGGAAGGTACCAAAGAGGGAGAGGGCATAGGCGATAATCGCCAGGGAGAGGTTCCAGACTTTGAACTGGCCGCGCCGCTGCTGAATCATGGCGCTGTGCAGGAGAGCCGTATTTATGAACCAGGGCATAATCGCGGCGTTTTCCACCGGGTCCCAGGCCCAATAACCGCCCCAGCCAAGCGTGACATAGGCCCACTGCCCGCCGAGGAAGTTCCCCAGGGTCAGAAAGACCCAGCTTACCAGGATCCAGCGCCGGGCCAGCCGCACCCAGCTATTATCCAGCCGCCCGCTGGCCAGGGCCGCGAAGGCGAAACCAAAAGCGGCAATCGTGCTGACATAGCCGGTGTAGAGGACCGGCGGGTGAATCATCATGCCGGGGTTTTGCAGCAAAGGGTTTAGGCCTTTGCCGTCCTGGGGGACGATGGCTATCGGTTCGAAGACGTTTACGACCAGGGTACACATGGTCAGGAAGAAAGCGGTACCGCTGCACATCGCAACGATAATCCAGGGGCCAAGCTCTTTAGGCTGTATACGGCGGGTCTGGACCAGTAAGAAAGCCATGCAGACCGTCAGGATAAGCGACCAGAGGAGTAGGGAGCCTTCCTGCCCGCCCCACATCGCCCCGATTTTAAACCACCACTCCATTTCGCGGGAAGAAACTTCGACCACGTAACGCAGCGAGAAGTCGCTTGTCAGCAGGGCGTACTGCACGCATATTACCCCGACCGCCACCAGGCCCACCACCGACCAGGCGGCGTACCGGCCGCTTTTAACAAGCTGGGGGTAGCGTCGCAGCGCCCCGATGCTTAAAGCGACCACGGCGTATGCGGACATGACCGCCCCAACCAGTAATGCTACATAACCTATCTGGTTCATATTTTTACTTTTTCAACCTGTGTTAAACCTGTGGTAATACTGTAAATAGCCAGGGTGTAACAATTCCGAACAAAATCTAAAGAAAATCTAAGTTAGTTCAAAGGCATAAAAAAGGTGATTGCAGCAAGCCGCCTTACCACAGCCTTTTCTTACAACCACCTCGCGCCCGACCAGCGGTTGCTAATTGCTATCCGCCGAAGAACTATACTTGGAAGGACATTTTGCAAGCATTTCGTTCGCCGAGAAAACCCCGTTGCTATAGGTGCCGGTTACTACTACCTGCGCGTCATCCTTAAAAGTGTCCGGCACGATTTTGTTATAGACCACTTTCATGGTCTGGGTCGGGTCCACCGCATCCACGGCGGTAAAAGACACTTCCTGGGTCTGGTCGTTCCGGTTGATGGTGCCGGGGACTACTTTCCCGGCGACCCGCACCTCTTTACTGTTTTGCAAGTTCGCCTGTTTGCCGTGAAATTCGGCAATTGTCACGTAGTAAACCGAGCTGCCCTGCATAGCCACGACCACAATCGCTACCGCAGCCAGGGCAATCACAGCCCCGGCGGCAATAAATTTGCGGTTTCCACTCTTTGGCTTGCGGTGCTGCCCATACTTGCCCGGTCCTTTTTGACCGGAAGGAGCCTGCGGTGGCTTTTCCTGGATTTGTGTCATTTGGCTAAATCCCGATAAAGTTTTGCTATTAAAAGTATCATGAACAGGTTCTGATCTGACCTAAAGTTATCATAAACCTTTCTAAAAATCAATAAACGGCTTTACTGCCTAATCAAACCCTAATCACGTTCAAACCTTTCTCATAATGAAAATCTAACCTGAGGCGGGGCGCTATGTAAGCCCGTGTTATAATTAAATTGGCGTTGAACGTAAAAACGGGCTACAGGTTTGGGCCTGAAATGACCCGCCGTTCGTTCCCCGCTCTTTATTAAAAAAAGAGCCTTTTGTGGGCGTTGTCATAATTATTGTTAAGTAAATGCCGTATGAGGGCTTTAACGAACACCAGGCAGGACTTTGAGCGAAACATCACCCGACCCGACAACTAAACCTAAACCAATCGAAGGCGCGCAAGAAATTTACCGGCGCGGTATGAAATTATGGCGCAAAACGGTGGGCCGGGTGGTGGATTGGCCGCCTTCCCCGGGCCATTTCGCCCTGGGGAATTTCGATAGCGCTGTAGCGGTTTGCACCCTTAGCAGCACGGCCCTGATTGACCAGATTAGCCCTGAATACAGCGCCATTACCGGCTCGATCCAGACTGCCAACCTGGGCCTGGAAAAGATGATTCGCAACGTGGTCTCGAACCCTCGCCTGCGCTACCTGGTGCTTTGCGGCAAGGAGTCGCCTATCTTTAAGGTCGGCGAGGCTCTTTTGATGCTGCAGGCTAACGGCCTGGACAAACAGGGCCATATAATTGGAGCGACCGGTTCAGCCGCCGAACTGACCAATTTGCCTCGTGAAACGGTCGAAACTTTCCGGCAGCAAATCGAGCTGGTAAATTTTATCGGTGAACTTAACCCCCGGCGGCTGAACCAGCTTATTAAGGAGCTTTACGAGCGCCAGACGCCGCCCTTCGAGGCTGCTGCCGCCACAAATGCTCAATTCCATCTCAGTGGCGAAACTCCCCTTGAAATGCAGGCTCAACGCCGTGCCTGGCTCGAACTCGACCCGCTTGGCTATTTTGTTATCAGCCTGGACCGGGGAAAAAATGAAATTGCCCTCGAACGCTATACCGCGGCCAAAAAGCTGACCCATGTCATCCGGGGCCGCGCTGCCGACGTTATTTACCTCACTGCTATCCGCGAAAAGTTGCTCTCGCAGTTCGAACACGCCGCCTACCTGGGTGCGGAACTTGCCCGGGCCGAAACCGCCCTCTACAATCACCTGCCCTACGAACAGGACAAAAAGCTGCGCTTTCATAGTTAAAATAGGACAAGTTCGGGGTCGTAACCGGTGGCCCCGGCAATCCGGCGCAAAACTTCCTCGGCATCGGCCGGACGGAGGGCAATATCAAGCTTGTTCATGTCAATTTCCAGCCTGGGGCCGATTTGGTATTCCGCAAAGAAGCGGTCGTAAGAGCGGTTGAGGGCTGCCAGGTAGGCGCGGTCTACCCCGCCCGCCTCGTAACTACGGCCGCGCAGGGCAATCCGTTCTAAAAGGGTATCCTCGCTGGCCCGGAGATAGACCAGCAAATCGGCAGGTCTCACCGCGTCTTCCAGCAAATAATAGAGGTCGCTGAGGGTTCCGAACTCGCGCCGGGCCAGGATGCCTTCTTCAAACAGGGTCCGGCCAAAGACCATAAAGTTTTCGGCGGCGCTGCGTTCCTGGACCGCGTTTACGTCGCCTCGCGTGATGGTCAACTGCTGGCGGAAGGTCCGTTCCAGGAAGACAAGCTGGCTGGCAAGCGCCCAGCGAGACCGTTCGGCGTAATAGTCGGCCAGGTAGGGGTGATCTGCCACCGATTCCTGGAACAACTGCCAGCGCCAGCGTTCGGCCATAATCCCGGCCAGGGTGGTTTTGCCTACGCCAATATTGCCGCACAGGGTAATGTAAAGGGCCACGTTTTCCCCCGAAACTTTTGTTTATCGGTTAATTTGAATGAAAATACCTGACGCTTACTGCCGCCCGGAGGCAGTATAGCATACTGCCGCATTTGAAAGAAAAGGCCCGTTTTATGTGGATAAAAGGAATAATTCAGGGCTGGATTCGGCGGATTTGAGTAATTTACTTATCCCATTTTGAAATTAGAACAAAACTCGTTTTTTATATTTTGTTTATCCTACTGTGAAGGGATAAAAAAAATACCTCAAACGTTCGATTTTCTTGAAATTTAGCCTGAAAAATAGTATAATAAAGAGGTTAAAATATTTATCTGAGAATGCAAGAAGGGAAAGTTACACCTCTATGGAAATCGGCGATAACGGCAATTTGGGCAATATACGAATAGTGGATATTGACCAGGAGATGCGCACAGCCTACCTGGACTATGCTATGAGCGTGATTGTCCAGCGAGCTCTGCCGGACGTACGCGATGGCCTCAAGCCGGTGCAACGGCGCATTTTCTACTCGATGTACGAGAACAATTACCGCTCTAACGGCCCGTACCGCAAGAGCGCCCGTATCGTCGGTGACGTGATGGGTAAATATCACCCGCACGGCGATGCTTCTATCTACGAGACGATGGTCCGCATGGCCCAGGATTTCTCCCTGCGCTATCCTTTGATTGACGGCCAGGGTAACTTTGGCTCTATCGAAGACGACCCGCCCGCTGCGCCCCGTTACACCGAAGCCCGCATGGCTATTATTACCGACGAGCTTTTGCAAGACCTCGAAAAAGATACCGTTGACTTCGTGCCTAACTATGACGGCAGCGAAACTCAGCCAAGCGCTTTACCGGCCAAGTTGCCTAACTTGCTCCTCAATGGGGCGCAGGGTATTGCCGTCGGTATGGCGACCAATATCCCCCCGCACAACCTGACCGAGCTTTGCGATGTCCTGATTTACCTGGCCGACCATCCTGACGCGACCGTGGACGACCTGCTCGAATACCTGCCGGGGCCGGATTTCCCGACCGGCGGCATCATCCTGGGTCGCGAGGGCATCAAAGAAGCCTACAGCACCGGGCGCGGCCGGATTATCGTCCGGGCCAAAGCTCACATCGAAGAAAACCGGGGCCGCTTCAGCATTATCGTGACCGAACTGCCCTACCAGGTCAGCATGAAAACCCTGCAGGAGCGCATCGCTGAACTGGTCAAAGACGGCAAATTGGACGGCATCTCGGACATGAACAATGAGAGCGACCGCAGCGGTATCCGCCTGGTCATTGACCTAAAGCGCGATGCTCAGCCCAAGAAGATACTCAACCAGTTGTTTAAATACACTCAGCTTCAAACCTCGTTTAGCTGCAACCTGCTGGCCCTGGTCGAGAACGGCCTGGAACCGAAGCTTCTTACTTTACGCCGGATTTTACGCGAGCATATCGCCTGGCGGCAAGAAGTCATCAGCCGCCGGACCCGCTTCGACCTGGAACGGGCCCAGCGCCGCGCTCATATCCTGGAAGGTCTGCTGAAGGCTATCAGCCAGATTGACGCAATTATCAACTCAATCCGGCAGTCCAAGAGCCGTGACGCGGCCCGCACTTCGCTTATGGAAAACTTCCAGTTGAGCGAGGAACAGGCGGTCGCCATCCTGGAAATGCAGTTGGGCCGCCTGGCCGCCCTGGAGCACCAGCGTATTCAGGACGAGTACAACGAAATTCGCAAGAGTATCGCTTACTTCCAGGACTTGCTCGACCATCCTGAAAAAATCCTGGGCCTGATTAAAGACGACCTCAAGGCGTTGCGCGACAAATATGGCGACACCCGCCGGACGACTATCATGGCCGGGGTTGACTCCGATTTCTCGGTCGAAGACTTAATCCCTGACGAGCTTATCCTGGTGACAATTACGGGCAAAGGCTACATCAAACGGCTGGCTCACGACACTTACAAGACCCAGCGCCGGGGCGGCAAAGGCATCACGGGTATGACTACCCGCGAGGAAGATGCCATCAAGCATACAATTATCTGTAGCACCCTGGACAGCCTGCTTTTCTTTACGAATAAGGGCCGCGTCTTCCAGCTAAAGGCGCAC
Source organism: Chloroflexota bacterium (assembly GCA_902812345.1). Classification (GTDB taxonomy): domain Bacteria; phylum Chloroflexota; class Chloroflexia; order Chloroheliales; family Chloroheliaceae; genus 54-19. The sequence continues at coordinate 12,880 of CADDZM010000033.1, forward strand.
GAAATCCCTGATTCAGGCCGGACCGCCAAAGGCTTGCCAATTATCAACCTGATTTCGGTCACGCAAAACGAGACTATCACCAGCGTCCTGCCGGTGAGCGGCTTCGAATCCTCGGAATACCTGATTATGGCGACCCGTAACGGCAAGATTAAACGGTCTCACCTGAGCGACTTCGCGGCTGTCCGGTCAAACGGCCTGATTGCTATCCGGTTGGAAGATAACGACGAATTGAGCTTTGTCTGGGAGACTTCCGGCAACGGCGAGGTGATTATGACCACCGCCGAGGGCAAGACGATCCGCTTCCGCGAGGAAGAGGTCCGGCCAATGGGCCGCGATACGGTCGGCGTAAACGCTATCCGCCTGGTTAACAATAATGATTACGTGGTCGGGATGGACCTGGTTGACCCCGGGGCCGACCTCTTAATTATCACGGCTAACGGTATCGGCAAGCGCACCCCGCTGGAAGAATTTCCGACCCACGGGCGTTACGGCCAGGGCGTTATCGCGATGCGTATAACCGACAAGAGCGGCCGGGTGGTGGCGACTCGGGTCGTTAAAGGTAACGATGAGGTTATGTTGATGACGACGAGCGGTATGGTTACGCGTATCGCCGCCAAAGACATCAGCCAGCAGGGCCGGACTACCAATGGCGTAATGGTTATGACCTTCAAAGAGGGCCGGGGCGATGGCGTTGCCTCGGTCGCGGTTGTCCGCGAGGAACAGGCCGCCGCCGCGATGGTCCGGGGCAAAGGCACCGAACTGGACAGTTTGAGATTGCCGATTGACGGTAAGGGTAAAGTCCTGACCGATACCAACGGCAACGGTCACGCCACTTCGGACGGTCTTAGCCCGGTCGAGTCCGCCGAGTTCGTGGACCTCATAGAGGACGACCCGACGAACAACCCTGAAATCGAGGGAGACGGTCACAGTAACGGTTCTAGCAACGGCAACGGTCACAAACCGCTCGCCTGATTCCTGAACTCTAACAAAAAGGCCTGGGTTTATCCAAAGATAGCCCAGGCTTTTTTGTTTTTAAATGTTTTAGGTCCGGTTAAAGCAGCGCACCAGCATTCTCGCCGAGTAGCTTCTTGCGCAAGAGCGGAAGGGGTGGCGCGCCGTTACTCACGCAAGCATCATGGAAAGCCTTCAGGCTGAATTTTTCACCATCGCGGGCGCGCAAATCGTCGCGCAGCTTTAGAAACATCAGCTTGCCGAGCGTATAAGAGAAATAGCCGGGGTCGAAGGTGCCGCGCAAGGCTTCCGCCCTGGCCGGTCCTTCCGCAAGCCCGGCGTAGTCCATAAAAAGGCGGGTCGCTTCGTCCACGCACATAGCCTGGGTGTGCATTTTAAGGCTGGCGATATAGCGGCAGTTGCGGACAAGCGCCCAGGTCAGTTGAGCCATCCGAATAGCCGGGTCGTTGTTGCCATAACCCTGTTCCAGCATCATTTGTTCGGCGTAGTGCGCCCAGCCTTCAAAGTGGCAGGGACTGCTCATCAGCAGGACTTTGGTGACGCGGCTGGGAGCCTGATGGATGTGCTGGAAGTGAACAAAATGGCCCGGGTAGACCTCGTGTATGGAAATATCTTCCAGGTTGCCGTAGTTAAAGACGGTCAGCCAGTCTTCGGCTCGCTCCGGGGTCCAGTTGTCTTCGGGCGGGGTGACGAAATAAAAACTCTCATTCGACTTTTCAAAAGGTCCGGCGGGAGCCATGCTGGCAAAACTCCAGCGTTGCGAGGCCGGGGTAGGGGCGACGGTCGCCCGGTTCTCGTTGGGGATGGTAATCAGGTCTCTGGCAATAAGATATTCCCGGATATTTTCGAGCAAGCCCTGCGTGTAAGGAATGAGGTCTTCCGCGGTTGGGTGCTGTTTGTCGAAACGAGCTTTAATTTCGCCCAGGCTGGCGTTCGGGTCAATTTCTTTAGCCAGGGCGTTTATAGCCACGAAATTCTCCTGCAGGTTGCGTTCGCCCGCCGCCAGCACATCTTCCAGGGGCATATCAATCAGTTCGCCGTAACGCAGGAGTTTCTCGTAATTCTCCCGGCCCAGGGCAAAGTCGTCATGGGCATGGGCTTGCTGCTCTTTAAGATAATCTACAAGTTCCTGGATGGCCGCGATAGCCGCCCGGTTCGCCTGGGCGCTCTCCCGCTGCAACTCCGCAGAAAGTTCGGGCGACCGGGTAACGGCCTCAACATCGGTCTGGCGCAACCGGATTTCACCCTGCAAGGCCATTATCGAGACTTCCAGCAGGGGCCGGGCGAAAGGCGGTTTGAGGTTTTCACGGGCGACCTTCAAGAAGCCGGGAATTTGTTTTTGTTGCTCGGTCAGGGCCGCCACTCGTTTTTCCAGCGGGGCGTAGTTGCGCGAAAGGTAGCTAAAAAGGGTCAGGCCGCCGACATAGAAAAGCGGGCTGGTTTCCCAGTGACGCAGGTCGGCCAGGTCAAAGCTACCCGCCGCCAGATTATGGCGCAGCAAGTCCACGTCAAACTTTTCCTGGTCGCTCAGGGCCGCCCGGTCGAGTTTGTCGAGGTCGGCCAGTTGCTGCCGGGCGGTTGAAAGATAATTTTCGATGCTCTTCCGGCTAAAATCCGGCACTATGCCATCATATTCGTGCAGCCCGCTATAATAGCGAGCCACGGACGGGTTCATAGCCAGGAAATTTTTAAGGATTTGTTCGCTTAACTCCGTAAAATTTTGGGGCATAATACCGTGCTTTCTTGTTAATCCTTTTAACTTAATCTTTTTTACTTAAACTCTGGAAACAAACCTGTTACCTTTGACATAGTAACGCCAGGGGAAATCTACGGCGCGTGTGATGCCGATGCGCGTTGTTTCGGCGGTCTCGAAGGCGGGCAGGTGGCATTCAGGTGGGGTGTCGGCCAGGTAAAGACGCGGACCCGCATACGGTTGGCCGTTGAGAATCCCGGTAACATCCATAGCCTGGCAGAGTTTGCCGGGACCGTTGGTGAGCTGCCGGTCATCGTTTTTGCCTTTGAGCCGGTGTAAACCCCGCCTATCCCGCATCGTTTCGAGGCCGAGGATAGGTTGGACCGCCCGCACCAGCACCGCCGCCGCGTAACCTTCCGGCCCGGTCGCGACATTTATCATCCAGTGGTTGCCATAAGTGAAATAAACGTAGGCCACTCCCGGCGGACCCCATAGAATATCGTTGCGGCGGGTCCGGCCCCCGAAGGCATGGCAGGCCGGGTCTTCCGGCCCGATATAGCCTTCGGTCTCCACGATTATCCCGGCGGTCGCCTCGCTCTCGGCGTCTTCCGGCACAACGGCCAGGGTCTTACCAAGCAACTGCCGGGCGATTTCCAGGGTGGGCTGTTCGTAGAAGGCCTGGGGCAAAGTCCCGGCCACGATTTGGGAGAGACCGGCTTCTGCTATCCCTGGTCTGGTTTGTCCGGCGGTATCAGGGTTCATTAGCGTTTGGCCCTCAAATACTGGTCGGGCCATTTGATGTCGTACCCGAGGGTGCGGGCGGCGTGGAGCGGCCAGTAGGGGTCGCGCAACAACTCGCGGGCGAGGGCCACGAGGTCAGCCGGCCCTTCCCGGATAATCCGGTCGGCCTGCTCCGGCTCGGAAATCAGGCCGACCGCCGCCGTCAGGATGCCGCTTTCGCGCTTTATCTTTTCGGCGAACGGCACCTGGTAGCCGGGTTTAACCTTGACCTGCTGCTTGTGTGAAACGCCGCCGCTGGAAGCGTCTATCAGGTCTACCCCGGCGGCTGCCAGCATTTTTGCCACGGCCACGCTTTCTTCAGGGGTAAATCCCGGCTCGGAGTCAGGCAGCCAGTCGGTCGCCGAAAGCCGGACAAATACGGGCAGTGCGGCGGGAATGGTTTGGCGGATGCCTCGGACGACTTCCAATAAAAACCTGGCCCGGTTTTCGAGGGAGCCGCCGTATTCATCGGTGCGGTGGTTGGAGGCGGGCGAAAGAAACTCGTTTAGCAGGTAGCCGTGCGCCCCGTGAATTTCCAGGACTTCAAACCCGGCCCGGACGGCCCGCTCGGCTCCTTTGACAAACGCCTGGACTATTTCAGCGATTTCATCTTTGGTCAGTTCATGCGGCACATTATAGCTATCTGAGAAAGCTTCAGGGCTTGGCCCGACTACTTCATCCGGCCAACCCCCTTCGGTCGCAGGTACCGCGCCGTTGCCCTCCCAGGGCCGGTAGACGCTGGCTTTGCGCCCGGCGTGGGCCAGTTGCATCCCCGCCACTGCGCCCTGCTCCCTTATAAAGCGGGCGATACGCGACAGCATCTCGACATGTCTTTCGTCCCAGATACCGAGGTCTTGCGGGGCAATCCGGCCTCGCGCTTCGACGGCGGTGGCCTCGGTAAAGACCAACCCGGCCCCGCCGACGGCCCGGCTACCGAGATGGACCAGGTGCCAGTCGTTGGCAAAGCCGTCCTCCGAGCTATACATACACATCGGCGAAACCAAAATCCGGTTTTTGAGGGTAATGCCGCGAATGGTGAGAGGGCTGAATAAATGAGCGGTGGCAGTATTGTTTGAATTGTTCTTATTTTGGGTCAAGAGGTCCATTTTATAATAATCCTTTGTTGTCCATTACTAAATATGAGCAGAAAACAGGTACAAATTTAGGTTTCCTGAATGTAAAGATTTAGAATCATTTTATCTAAAAAGCGCCTTATTTTACCAGCCGTTAAATATTTAGGCTACCTAAAACGCGATTATTATAAAGAAAAAGAAAAGAGGACTTGCAGCACCGCAAATCCTCTTCTTTGTAATTGTTGAAAGGGGTGTTTATTCTAGTCGTAGCGCAGCGCATCAATCGGGTTAAGTTTGCTGGCGCGCCGGGCCGGGTAAATCCCGAAGAATAGCCCGACCGCGACCGCGAAACCGACCGCGATAACAATAACCGAAGGGCTTAACAACGTTGGCAGGGTCGGGACCGTGGCATTTACGATAAGCGACGAAATTACGCCTACCACGACCCCTATCAGACCGCCCACCAGGCAGATACTGATGCTTTCTATCATGAACTGAATCAGGATGTCGGCGGGTTTTGCCCCGATAGCCTTGCGAATGCCGATTTCGCGGGTACGCTCGGTAACGGTCACCAGCATAATATTCATAATGCCAATGCCGCCTACAAAAAGCGAGATTGAGGCGATAACCAGCAGGAAGATAGTGTAGGTCGCCGCCTGGTCTTTGGCCGTCTGCAACAGGTCGGCCTGGTTGACGACCGTAAAATCGTCCGGTTGAGAGCCGCTGATTTTGTGGCGTTCCCGCAAAACGTCGCTCATCTGGCTGATGAGTAAATCAACATCCTCTGGTTTGTCGGCTTTAGCCACGATAGAGTTGATGGTTTTGCCGGTGCCGGAAAGCCCCTGCTGGCGAGTCCCGGCCAATTTCTTCTGGACAGTCGTAATAGGGATATAAATCTGATTGTCCACCGAGCCGAAGCCGGTGCCGCCTTTAGCGGTCATCACCCCGACCACCGTAAAATTATTCCGGTTAAGTTTGACGGTCTTGTTGATAGGGTCGTCGTCCGCGAAAAGGTTTGTCGCCACGGTCGCGCCCAGTACAATTACAGTAGTGCTCTGGTTTACATCGGCGTCAGTGAACCAGTCGCCCTCGGCAATCGTCAGGTCGCGCACCTGAGGATAAGCCGAGGTCGTGCCGATGCCTTGAGCCACCGTATTCTTAGAACCGTAGACCAACTGACCGTTAGCGCGCAACTCCGGGGCAATCGCCAGGGCTGCTGTGACCCGGGTGGGGTCGTCCATCGCCTCGGCGTCTTCAAGAGTCAGGTTTGCGTTCGTGGTACTGGTGGCGACCCCGCCCGAAGAAGTGCTGCCGGGCGAGATAGTAACCAGGTTGGTGCCGTTAGCAGTCAGGCGGGCCAGGCTGTTCTGCACCACCCCTTCGCCGATGCTCTGCAAGGCGATAACCGCGCCCACGCCGATAATGATACCCAGCATGGTCAAAAGTGACCGCATCTTGTTCGAAGCCAGGCTGGTAAGGGCAATTTTGAAACTTTCGAAAATGTTCATACGAACTTACCTTACCGCTTTACCAGGCTGGTTTCAGGGCCGGTCAACATCTGGGGTTGGTAGACCCAGCGCTGCTCCAGCACTATTTTATCGCTTTCAATCAGGCCGTCCCGGATACGGACAATTCGGCGGCAGTGGTCGGCCACGTCTTTCTCGTGCGTTACAAAGACAATCGTAATGCCGTCTTCCAGGTTCAACTTCTGGAAAATGCCCAGCACTTCCTCGGTCGAGTGGGTATCAAGCGCACCGGTCGGCTCATCGGCCAGGATGATAGTGGGGTCGTTTACCAGCGAACGAGCAATAGCGACACGCTGCTGCTGCCCGCCGGATAGCTCTTTCGGCTTGTGGTCGAGCCGGTCTCCCAGGCCCACCGATTCGAGGGCAGCGGCGGCCCGGTCGTACCGTTCGGCCCGGCTGTATATTCCCGAATAAAGCATGGGTAGTTCAACATTTGCAAGGGCGGTCAGGCGGGGCAGCAGGTTGAAGCTCTGGAAGACAAAGCCGATTTTGCGGTTGCGAATTTCAGCCATCTGGCCTTCGCTCATGCGGGCCACTTCCTCGTCGTCAATCCGGTAGCTGCCGGTGCTGGGCGTATCGAGCACGCCCAGGATATTCATCAGGGTAGACTTGCCGGAACCGGATGGCCCCATGATGGCGACCATTTCACCATCGTGGACCTCGAAGGTAACACCCCGGAGGGCATTAACTTCCACTTCACCCATCCAGTAAGTTTTAGTAACGTCGGTTACTTTTATCATTAGCTTATGCCTTCTATCGAATAAGCTGTAAATTTACCGGCCAGGGGCAGCAAAGCCCCCGCCACCGCCCGTGAAGCCGCCTCTAGCGCCCCCGCCGAAGCCACCTGCCCTGCCTCCGGCTGCGTCCGTACCGGTAGTGGTCCCGGTGCCGGTTGTGCTGACCACAATCTGGTCGCCTTCTTTGATGTTGCCGCCCGTGATTTCGGTGTAGGTGTCGCCCACCAGCCCGGTTACGATATCAACATCCTGGGTCTTGTTGGTGGCCGCATCAAGCAGGATAGTAACGTAGCTGCTGCGGACGCCGTTGACCGTGTGGGTCTTGATGGCCCGGTTCGGGACCGCGAGGACACCTGCCTTCAGGTTGAGGCAGAAGGTTACGTTAGCGGTCATACCAATCTTGGGCTGCTCGGTGCTGTTGCTGCTGAGGGTATAGCCGCAGACCCCGGTCGCGGTTGCGAGCGCCGCCGAACCACCCCGGATGCCGGTCCCGGCGTTACCGCCATTCGGACCGGTCCCGGTAGCTGCGCCAGGTGTGCCGGAAGCGGCAGCGGTTCCGCGGGACGTAGTTGCTGCCCCAGGAGTGCCGGAAGCCTGGTTAGCCGCCCCGCCCCGTCCGCCAAAGTTGCCGGTAGCGCCGGCTGGACGCTGGAGCAGTTTGGCGAACTCTTGCGGGTAAGCGTTAACGAGGCTGTTTGTGGAACCCTGATCGAGCGTAACCGTGACCGTATAGTTTACCACGTTGCTGGTAACGGTCGCCTTGGATGAGATAAAAGTAACTTTCCCGGTAAAGCTCCGGTTCGGGATGCCGTCCAGGTTGAGCGCCACCGGCATGTTTTCGGTAATTTTGGAGATATCGGTCTCGCCGACGTTTACATCTACGTGCATGCTGCTCATGTCTACCACTTCATAAATGACCGTAGAAGCGGTAACAAGCTGGCCGGTTGTGACCGTTGTCGAGATGACCGCGCCGCTAATCGGTGATTTGAGGACGGCCCCGGCCAGGGCGGCTTTAGCCTTGTCCAGGTTCGTCTGAGCGACGGCCAGTTGCGCCTTTGCAATGGCGATGTCGTTCGGTTTGGGACCGGCCTTGAGGGTATCGAGAGCGGCCTGGGCCTGGACCACGCTGGAGTTCGCCGCGGTAATATCATCGGGCGTGCCGCCTTTGAGTTTTGCCAGGCTGGCCTGGGAAGAAGCGATACCGGCCTGGGCCGAGATAATGGACTGCTGGGCCGAGGCTACCGCCGCTTCGTCGGCGGCAAGGGTTGCCGCGGTCGGGGTCAGGGCCAGCAGGGCTTTGTTAGCCGAGTCCAGTCCGGCCTGGGCCGAGGCTACCGAAGCATTGGCTGCCGCAATATCAGCCTGGGTCGGTCCGGCCTTCGCTTTGTCAAGCTGGGCTTTAGTGTTGTCAACCGTTGATTGCAGGGTCCGAGTGCTGGTTTGCAACTGGACATTCGCGTCGTTGAGGACCAGGTCGGACTTGTTATAGGCATCCTGGGCATCCTGCATCGCCCGCAAAGCAGCGGTCTCAGCATCAATTTGAACCTGGGTCAGGTTGGATTTAAGGCTGCCATCGGCGTTGCGGTTAGCGGTTTTCTGGGCCTGGTATTTGTCCTGGGCATCTTTAAGCGCGTTAAGAGCCTGGTTCTTGGCAATCTGGTCGCTGGCGATAGTCAGGTTTAACTGGCTGAGGGTCTTTTGCTGGTTGGCGAGAGCCTGGTCGTAGGCGGATTGGGCGCTGGCGATGGTTGCCGCGTCGTTACCGGCCAGGGTCTTGGCCTGCTGGGCTTTGGCGTTGTCAAGCGAAGCCTGGGCTGCCGTAACCGAGGCTTTAGCCGCCGCAATATCGGCGGGGCTACCCCCGGCTTTGTCCTGGGCCAGTTTCGCCTGGGCGCTTTTCAGGTTAGCGTTGGCTGTCCCAATCTGGCCGTTGGCGCTGGCAATAGAGGCGTTGGCGGCGGCAATATCTTCCGATGTGGCCGTACCCTTTACAGTTTTATCATAAGAGGCCTTAGCGGCATCGAGTTGAGCCTGGGCTACGTCCAGTTCGCTCTGGGTCGCCCCCGTGATAGTCGTATTGTAAGAAGCTAATTGCTGGTCGTAAGAAGACTGGGCGCTTCGCAGGGCAAAGTTCAGGTCGGAATTATCAATTTCGGCCAGGGTATCTCCGGCTGTTACGGTGTCGCCAAGTTTCTTGTAAAGCTTGGTGATGGTGCCGCCGGAGCTAAAAGTAATGCTCTGGTCGGCGTTTGCCTGGACTTGCCCGCTGGAACTGATAGCAACCGTCACCGGCAAGCGGGTGCTGGCGGCGGTAGTGGAACCGACAAAGGCCGGGTTAGTCTGGGTGCTGCGCACGTAAAAAAAGGTGCCTACCCCGGCGGCAATTGCTACCAGCACCACAAAGACCCATCCCCAGGGATTGGCCCGTTTGCGCGGGGCCGGACGGGAGCGCGGGCGGGTAATAGGCCGTCCCAGGGCGCCACCACCGCCGGTATTTGGTCCTAAACCACTCCCTCCCGGGCCGGGGACACCTTCCAGGCTGTCCGAACCAGTCGCCGAAGTTACTTTACCGGGCGTCTTAATCTCAGGTGAGGTTACAATCGGGTTCATAGCCGGGGCAGTATTTCCGTCAAGGGGAGCTAAATCTTTGGACTCTTCCATCTTTAAAATCCTTTAAGGTCGCTTAAAAGCAAGAGAATAGGTTTTCACTCCGAATTATTTTCGCTTTTTCAAAATTGGCAAAATAATAGAATTAAAATAAGCATAAGCCTACGATAAAATAATTTTAGCACCTTGCCAGGCTAAAAGATTGTGAATATGGAAAATTTTTACAAAGAAATTACAAAGAAGTGAATTATTTTCGAATTATTTTCTATGCAGTTAATCTTTAGGGCCGCCCGGTTCAAGCTGGCGGGTTAACCGGAGCCTTTCTTCAAGAGGTTTAAGGCGGGTTTGGAAAGGGATAATTTCGCCCTGGCGAGGTTGGCAGACCGGGCAGAAATAGGTGGAACGTTGCATTTCGCCCTGCCGGACCATTTCAATAGGGGTACCGCAAAGATGGCAGGGGCTATTCCGCCGCCGGTAGACGAACCCAAAACCGGTTATTTCCGGGCGCAGCCAGTCCGGGATAAAGGTTTTGCGCATGCCCTTTTCGTAGGAGCTTTGCAGCAATTCCCGGCTGTAGCGGATAAAGTCGTCAAATTCTTCTTGAGTGAGCGAGTGGGCCGGTTTTAAGGGGTGCAGCCCGGCCCGGAAAAGAATTTCCGACTTTAGAATGTTTCCGATACCGGTTAAAATGGTCTGGTCGAGCGTTATTTCGCCAAGTTCTTTCTCCCGGTTTTCGGGCAAGTGCATGCGCCGCCAGACCTCTGACGGGTCAAAATCGTCCGCCAGCACATCCGGGCCGAGGGCGATAGTCTTGTGGTTTTGCAAGTTTTCGGGCGGAATTACCTCGCAGAGCGGCGCGTTAAAGAGGACCGCTACTTTTTCGGGTGTTTCCAGGACCAACCGGGCTAGCTTTTCCGCCTTTTGCCATTCTTCGCCCGGCTGGTAAATATGCCAGCTACCCCACATGAGCATGTGGCTGTAGATAGTGTAGCCGCCCGAAAGCTCGATAAACAAATTCTTACCGTGACTGCGCACGCCTTCAATGCTCCGCCCCACCAGCAAAGCGGGCCAGTCTTCCTCTTTGGCTTTCTTGTAGCGCGACTGGGCCGCGATGATAACCTGGCCGGTCAGGGCGGCCCGCAACCGGTCGGCCATATTTTTAATTGTCGGGCCTTCTGGCAATACATTCCCCTTTTTAGGACTTTCGCTTGAACCAATCTTTTGGGTTTTATTATGCCCATTCGTGAAGTTTTCGCAGGGTCTAAGCGAAAGTCGCTTAACAGCGGGTAAATTTGTCCCATTACCCTGAAAAGCAACCCCTGTGCCGCAATCACGGCTACTGGCCGGTTTGTAAAAATGCGGGGTAAAATTTTGCAAAAAATTTACAGGGTTAGCCTGTTATTAACATTGGATTGTGTTAAGATTTAAGATAGGGAATTTTAAATAAAAGCAACTTTATAAAGCAAGACCGGGTAAGTAACATGTCAATGCAAACATCTATAGGCCAGGAAAACCTTCCCAGACTGGGCAAAGCCAAACGGATTCTTATTATCGAAGATGAGCCGACCATCGCCGACTACCTGACGATTTATTGCCGGGCCGAAGGCTACGAGGTCAGTTACGAGCGCGACGGCCTGGAAGGGTTGGCCTGTTTCAATTCCGAGCAACCTGATTTTGTCTTGCTTGACCTGATGCTGCCCGGTCTGGACGGCGTGGAAGTCTGCCGCCGCATCCGGGCTTCCAGCGATGTACCTATTATTATGGTGACAGCCCGCAGCGAGGAAGTGGATAAACTGCTCGGCCTGGAAATTGGCGCGGACGACTATGTTACCAAACCTTTTAGTCCCCGCGAACTGATGGCGCGTATCCGGGTGATTTTCCGCCGCCTGGAAAAACAAGCCGGCGCCGGCCCGCTCCCGGTGCCGCCTTCGGACAATATCAGCCTGGAAAACAGCCTTTTCAGCCTTGGCAAGCTGACCATCAACCGGGACAGCCGGGAAGTTATCTATAGCGGCCAGCTTGTCCCGACCCTGACCAATAAAGAATACGAACTGCTCCTGACGTTGGCCCGCCGCCCGGGCCGTGTCTACAGCAAAACCGAACTGGAAGAAGCTCTTTACGATTGCGACTCGCTGGTGGCTTCGCGGGCCGTGGGGGTCCATATCTCCAACTTGCGGGCGAAATTGCCGAACCCGAGGCTAATAGAGACGGTTCACGGCATCGGTTACAAGCTGGGGAAGGAGGCTCTTTAGATGGTCTTGCGCTCGCTTCCGCTGCGTATCCTCAGCCTGGGCCGGGTCCGTTTCAGCCTGAGTACCCGCTTTATCCTCAGTATGGCCGGGATTGTGCTTCTGACGACTGTCGCCTCGGTAGTTATCTTTAATATCATGACTACCAACCAGACCAAAGACCTGGAAAACAAGCTTAATACGGCTTTTAATCAGGCCCAGGATGCCCGCAAAAGAACCGAAGTGCCTTCCCAGGATACCGTAGATAAGATTAAGGCAATTGTAAATAACCCCTACCTTACCCCGGATGCCCAGTTAGCCCAGATTCGTCAGACTTTCCGCAATGACGCCGCCAGCTATTACGGCGTTTTTGTTAATATCTTGCGGGATTCGGGTCTGCCGGTTTCGGCGGACATCCGCATGATAACCAATCCGGACTCTAACGGGGCCGGAAGTTTACCCGGGCCGGGTTCGCCAAAACAAATCGGGCGGTCGTTGGATGATAACTCGGAAGCGCGGTTGTTAAGCCCGGTAGTGCAATCATCACTTTTGGGCAGCCTGGCAGCGGGTATTTTCGCGGTCCTGCTGGGTTTGATTCTGGCCCGAACGATTATCAAGCCGCTCAAGGCGCTTGAAAAAGCCAGCGAACGCATCGCCGACGGCAACTACAGCCTGGTGCTGGCGAACGAAGGCAAAGACGACCTGGGGCGGTTGGCGGCCAGTTTCAACAAAATGGCCCGCGCCCTGCGTCGGACCGAGCAAAAACGTAAAGACCTGCTGGCCGATGTCGCCCACGAACTGCGTACGCCGCTGGCTTCCATTCAAGGCTATACCGAGGTCATGCGCGATGGCCTGGTCACCGGCGCCCAGCGCCAGCAGGAAATGTACACCCACATTTTGCAGGAAGTCCGCCACGTCACCCGGATGGTTGATTCGCTGCGCATCTGGATGAACAACGAGCAGGCTCTGGAGCATCTAAATGTCGAAACTCTCCCGGCGCGGGTTCCGGCCCAGCAGGTTCTCGACCGCTTCAGCCAGCAGGCCGCGCAGTCCGAGGTAACTCTTGAATTGAAGGTAGCTAACAGCCCCGAAGAGCCGGAAATAACAGTGGATGACGACGCAATCAAGCACGTGTTGAGCAATCTCGTGGATAACGCCCTGCGCTATACTCCGCCCGGTGGCACCATCACCCTTAATATTTCGGCCCCCGAACGAAAGAAGGGCCAGCAGCAGCGCGTTATCTGGTTTGAGGTCAAAGATACCGGGAGTGGGATTCCGGCGGAGCATCTGCCCTTTGTCTTCGAGCGGTTCTACCGGGTGGACAAAAGCCGCGACCGCATGACCGGCGGAACGGGCCTCGGCCTGGCAATCGTTAAAGATACCGTCGAGGTGCTTGGTGGCGAGATTTCTATTATCAGCGCACCGCAAAAAGGAACCAGCGTAAAGTTCTGGCTTCCGGCGGCGGCGCCGTTAAATCCGCCTTCCCGAAAAATGCTGCTGGCCGGGTTCAGGGGCTGATTTATTCGCTTTGAATAACGAAAATAAAAAGAGGCTTTCATTTTATTGAGAAGCCTCTTTTTTATTTGCTAAAAATGGAAAATTTGCGGCCTGGTTTTTACAAACCAGGAAATGTCATCAGGCGATTTCAAGCAGTTGGTCGCAAAGGCTTATCCGATCGAATAAATCGGTGGCGCAAGGGCCGGGTTGGTCCGCCGGTAACTTTCCAACCGGGTAGGCTCCGGCAACCATCTTTAGCCGGAAAAACTCCTTTTGGCCTAAAAGCTGGAAATCATTTTCGTTAAGGTTCTGGAACCCGACTGCCTGGGTGCGGTGACAGGCCAATGCGGCCCATTTAAGCCCGCTCAATGCCTCGACATCAATCGCGGTATCCAGTTCGATACCAGGTGCGGCTGTTAACATTAATGGTATTCCACCTAGCGAACCTTCCAGCCGATTACTCAGGCGGGATACACTGGATACGCTTAGTCCGGCGTAGAAAAGAGCCGTCCCGGGCCGGGCGGCAGCCTGGAAAGCCAGGGTAGTAGCGTGATGGATGGCGAGATGGTCTGGGTGCCGGGTAAGCGCGTCCGCCCCAAAAGTGAGGACTATTTCGGGCCGGTGCTGGCAGATGGCCTGGCCGATAGGCCGGGCCAGCGTTCCAGTCTTGAATTCTGCCAGTCGTCCATCGGGAAAATCAAGCAGCGGTAAAAGCTCGATGCCCAGGACATCGCAGCACCGGGTTAACTCTGCCTGCCGCACGTGGGGTAAAACCTGGCGTTCGTAGGCGGTGGCTTTATCGTTATAGCCCTGCTCGCCGTGGGTCAGGCAAAGCAACTTCACTTCCACACCATTCCGGGCATAATAGGCCAGCGTTCCGCCGGCCAGAAAACTTTCATCGTCCGGGTGGGCGTAAACCGCCAGGATAACGGGCTTGCGGGCGGAGAAATTTATCATCTTAGTGGTTTGCATAATTTACCTTCCTTTACCTGGGCTAACTTTGTTTTTCCTGGCCGGTTGTTCTTTCTGCCGGTATAGTTAAAGTTTAGCTTTGAAATTGGAAGGCTACATCCGAGAGTTCCTCTATCTGCTTCACTTAATTTAGGGGCGTGCGGCTACTTACCGCTAAGTGTGGTTCACTTAGAAACGTCAATGCCTTATATTTATAAAATGAATGAATTAAAAGGGTTATAGCTGAAGGGGCTGGGCAGTTAAATAAAAGCCAGGCCGTTTTCCAGGGCGAAGCGGGTTGCTTCCACCCGCGATGTGACTTCAATTTTGGAGAAAATGGTGTGGAGATGGGCTTCGACTGTCCTCCGGCTGAGGACCAGTTTCTGGGCAATCTGCGGGTTGGATAAACCAGCCGCTACCAGCCGTAAAATTTCCACCTCTCGCCCGGTAAGCCCGGCGGGGTAAGCGGTGGCTGCGCGCGCCTTTTGGGGGTTAGCCGGGACCGAAGCCGTTTCAGTCGCCTCCGGTTCAGGCCGGGTGGTTTCCTCTACCAGCTTTATTAGCTCGGACCTTGTCAACTTTTTCCCAATCCCGGTTTCGTGGGCGAAAGTTTCTTCGTCCAGTATGCTTATAATTTTCTTCTTAATATTCGCCAGGATGGCTCTAACCATAGGCGGCGGCGCATTGCTTACATTCTCGAACCCGCTCTGGGTCAGTCCCATTAGCCGGCTGGCCCTGATAGCGCCTTCCGGCTGTTTCCGGGAATGGGCAGCTATATCGGTTATCACGTTTAGCGAAACACTGATGCCCAGGGCGTTACCGGTTTCCAATTCAAGCGTGAAGGCTTCTGCTACTAATGGTTTAACTTGCTCGTATTTACCCTGTTTTACCTGGGACTGCGCCAGGACACTCAGGGTAGATACTAGACTTCCCCTGTCTCCCAGTTCGCGCCAGAGGATTAAGGCCTGTTCCGCTAGAGGTGTTGCCTGTTCAGGGTGACCGCTCATGCTGAAGGCAATAGCTTTTAGATGTAATGCGGCGGCTGTGAACCACTTATCTCCGGAAACCTGGGACGCTACCAGACAATTATCAGCCGACCGGAGAGTTTCTTCTAGCTTCAACTGCATGAAGTAACACCAGCCGATATCCAGCCATGCCCTGGTGACCCCCGATTTATCGCCTATTTCTTGCCAGGTTCCCAGCGCTTTTTGATGGAAAATAATAGCTTTTTCAAAATTATTCCTTAAAGAATGGCAGGCTTTACCGAGCGTGTTAAAAAGACGGGCCTGTAATTCAGGGGGTAGGTAGGTTCGTTCATTTTCGGCCACAAGCTGGTCCAGGACCTGTACTTCATCAAATTGCAGGTGGGTATACCACAGGTTCCAGAGGCCGGTAGCCAATCGTACGGCCTGTTCCAGTTCGCGGTTTTGTAACGACCAGGCCAGCGCAGCGGTGAGATTGGTCTGTTCCATTTCCAGCCGGAACATCCGTTTGTACTGTTCCGGTCCATTCAGGTTTTTTTCGGCTTCCTCGGCCAGTTGTAAATACCAATCGCGGTGCTGCCCGTGAAATCGGGCAATTTCGCCTGCCCCTTCCAGGTTTTGTTGCGAATACTGCCGGATGGGTTCCAGCAGGCGGAAGCGCCTTTCGCCCTTTAGCCGCCTGTTTTCGCTCGGCGGCAAAACGTCCTGGGTCACGACCAGCGACTTATTGACTAACTGCCCCAATAGCCCGGCCACTTCGTCGCTTTCAATCCTCTCCCGGCATGATGAGGTTGAGAATTCCCCGGTGCAAATTGCTTCGGCGGCTTCCAGGCTAAAACTTCCCGTAAACACGGACAGCCGCCTCAGAACTACTTTTTCCGGTTCAGTAAGCAGGTTATAGCTCCAATCGAGCAAGGCTCGCAGAGTTCGCTGGCGGGGTAGAGCGGTCCGGCTTCCCCCGGTCAACAGGCGAAAGCTGTCATCCAGGCGGGCCGCCAGTTGTTCTACGGTCAGGGTTTTGGTGCGGGCTGCCGCCAGTTCCAGGGCCAGCGGAATACCATCCAGCCGAGCGCAGATTTGGACGATCGGCTGGACGTTTTCATCGTTGAGTACAAAGTCAGGTTGAGCGGCCTGCACCCGCTCTAAAAAAAGGCGAACTGCCTCGGATTTGTTCAGGTCTGTCTTGAGGGCCGCCCCAAAAATGAAAGATGAGCCGGTATGCAATGAAAGAGAAGGCACCCTCAGAATGGTTTCGCCATTAATCGCCAGCCCTTCCCGGCTGGTAGCCAGGACTGACAGCCCCGGACAGGCTGTCAGTAATGTTTCCGTGACACGGGCGCATTCGTCTATGAGGTGTTCGCAGTTGTCCAGCACCAGCAGCAGTTGTTTTTGTTGGAGGGAAGAAATAATGATTGAAAGCAAGGGTTGGCCGGGTTCTTCCCGGATGAAAAGAGTCTGGGCAATTCTACCCGGCAGGCGGCCTGGCTCCAGTACCGGCGCTAACTCGACCAGCCAGACGCCGTCTTTGAAGTCATTTTGTAAATTCAGCGCGGTTTGCAAGGCCAGCCGGGTTTTCCCGATACCACCCGCCCCGGTCAGGGTCAGCAACCGGGTTGAAGGCGCGGTTAAAAGATGGCTGATTTGTTCCAACTCTCGTTCTCGACCGATAAAACTGGTTAGCGGAGTTGGTAAATAAGGTCTCCCGGTAGCGCCAGGCCGCCCGGTTGGGGAGTTTGCGGGAAAAATGGCATCTTCCATGATTATTTACCGCAATTTTATCCCGGTAGTCCGGGATGAGAAAAAGTTTGAGGATTTGACGAAACCTGAGTAGATTTTCTGGCGGGAACTCAGGTTCACCTGGCTCCCCGCCAGAAATTACTTTCCTGCGAACGGGTTATGAAATATTGCCGCTAATCGTGATTAAACCCGGCGCGCTGCTGATGCCGGAAACCTGGAGAGTACCTCCGTTAATGTTCAGCGCGTTAACCTGGTTATTGATTTGCGGCTCGATAAGCTGGGTATTAACCTGCCCTATAATCTGGCTGACCGCAGGCGGCAGCGCCCCGCCCGTTACTTTAGGCTGGCCGATAATGGTTATTTTCACCTTACCGTTTTCCACCGAAAGACCTTCTGTAACCAGCAAGTCGAAGGTGGCCGGACCGGTGCTGGCCCGCATGGTTATATCCATCTGCGAGTCGTTTTTGACCTGAACTACAAGATCTCGGATGGTTACGGCCTCGGCCTGGAACGGTTTGGCGCTGAGAGAGTTTGAAATCTCCCGGTTAAGGTAGGTCTGGCTCAGGGTCGCCGCCAGGTCGGGCGTGCCGGATTGGGCCGCCGGGCGTGGTAAAGGCACATTGGGAGACGGGTTGTAAAAATAGAGAAAGTAAATTGCCGCCGCGCCCAATAACCCGGCGAAGACCATACCCAGAAAGAACATGGCAAAGCCGAAACCGGCC
>CADDZM010000034.1 GCA_902812345.1 Chloroflexota bacterium
GCTTTAATCTTGCAGCTGGCTTACGCCGCTTACGGCCTTTCGGTCGTGACCGAGCGCGCCCTGCCGGATGCCCGCGACGGCCTCAAGCCGGTCCAGCGGCGGATTCTTTACGGCATGCTAACCCGGCGCTTTCTTTCGACCCGCTCGACCGTGAAATCGGCTGAAATCGTCGGTAGCATCCTGGGCGATTACCACCCGCATGGTGACACTTCGGTCTACGACGCGATGGTTCGCATGGCCCAGGACTTTACCATGCGCTATCCCCTGATTGAGGGGCAGGGCAACTTTGGCTCGATTGACGGTGACCCTCCGGCGGCTTATCGTTACACAGAGGCCCGCCTGTCCCCTCTCGCTGAAGCGTTAATGGCCGACATCGAAAAAGAAACCGTTTCACTTAAACCGACCTACAAGCAAGACCCTCGTGTCCTCGAAGCCGACTATATGCCAGGCCGGATTCCGCCCGTGGTTAACCCATCGAGCGGTATCGCGGTCGGTCTTTCAACCAACATATTGCCCCACAACTTTACGGAAGTGATGCGGGCCTGTATGGCTCTCCTGGATAAACCCGGCATGACCGCCGAGCAGTTAATGACTTTTATCAAAGGGCCGGACTTCAGCAGCGGCGGGAGCGTGATGGGCCAGGACGGTATCCGCGACTACCTGACTACCGGCAAGGGCCGGATTGTGGTCCGGGGCGAGGTCCGGTTGGAAGAAAACCCGCGGACTCGCCAGCGTTCGCTGATTGTGGTAGCTATCCCGCCCATCGGCAAAGACCGCGTCAAGGCTTCGATTGTGAAAGCTATCAACGACCGCAAGCTGGAAGGCCTGGTCCCCGATGTCCGGGACGAAAGCGACACCGAAAAAGGCACCCGTATTGTCCTCGAACTAAAAAAAGAGGCCAAACCGACCCAGGTCTTGCAGCAGCTTTATACCGAAACGGACCTGCAAATCGCTATTACGGCCCAGATGGTCTTTTTGTTTGGCGAACCGATGGAAGCGGCCCGCCAGCCTAAACAGGTCGGCATGCTCGAACTGTTAAATTACTGGAACCGGCACCAGCAGGACGTTTTGCGCCGCCGCAGCCAGCACGACCTGACCCGCGCCAAAGAGCGCATGCACATCGTGGAGGGTCTTATTATTGGCAGCCTGCACGCCCAGCAAATTGTAAAAATCTTCCAGGAAGCGGCCGACCGCGACGAAGCCCGCGCCAAAATCCAGGCCAGGTACAAACTGAGCGAGAAGCAGGTCGGGGTTATCGCTGATATGACGCTTTCCCAGGTGACGCGGCTGGACGCGGGCAAGTACAACACCGAGAAAGAGGAGTTGACCGCCCGGATTGCCGAGCTTGAAGAACTGCTGGCCGACCCGCAGTTATTGGTGGCGCTGCTTAAAAAGGAAATGACCGAGCTTGTCAAACGCTTCGGGGATGAGCGCCGGACCCTGATTAACGCGGAAGGTTCGGCTACTACCGAAGTCGCGGAAATCGCCAACATCGTTACCCACAGAGAAGTCCTGGTGGCTCTGGGCCGGGACGGCGCTATTAAGGCGCTGCCCGCCGATACCTTCAGCAAAGGCAAGAAAGAAAAAGCTTCGGGCGGTGTCCTTCTAACTCTGCCGGGCGGTTACGACCAGTTTGCAGCCAATCCCTTGAAGCTGAGTACGCAGGACCACTTGCTCTTTATCACCGACCAGGGCCGGGCTTTCGGCCTGCCGGTTAACGCGGTCCCGGAAGGTACCAAGGCGGCCAAAGGCGAAAGTTTGCGCGGTCTCCTGCACCTTGACCCCAAAGAGCAAATTGTTTCGATGCTTGGTTTCTCAGACTTTGAAGACAACTACTACGTGGTCGAATTCTCCCGCCAGGGTAAGGTCAAGAAAGCGCCGCTCTCGGAATACCGGGTAGCCGGGCCGGAAAGCATCCCCGACTTCAAGTTGGGCGATGGTGATGTGGTGGTCACGGCGCTGCTGGTACCGACCCCGGTCAACGCCGACGGCGAAATAGTCACGCCGGGCGAATACCTTGTGACCACCGATAAAGGGCAGACGCTGCGTTTCTCGGACGACGACGTGCGCGCCCTGCAGGGCCGGGTGAGTCAGGGTGTCCAGGCCATGAACGTCGGGGAAGGCCATCTCGTGAGCGCGTCATATCTACCGGCCGGGCAGGGCGAAAGCGCCTTCTTGCTGGCGCTAACCGCCGACGGGTTCGGTAAGAAAGTGCCGTTAGAGCAGTATCCTACCAAAAGCCGGGCGACTGCCGGGGTGGTTACAATTGAACTGGCGAAAGACGACCGGGTAGCCCAGGCTGTCGTGGTCGGGCCAAAAGCGAACGTGGCGGTCATTTCGGCGAAAGGCCAGGGAGCGGGGCTGTCGGTTGCGGCCATGACCAGTGTGGCTCGGCCCAAACCCGGCCTTTCGCTGGTCTCGATTTACAAGCCGGGCGACTTCGTGAAAGCCGTCTTCCCGGTGGAGTTGTAACGGTCTTTAACCCGTTTTTGCTAGAATTAAAAACCTCCTGCCTGAAGGGTTTACGAAAGACCAGTTTAGCCAGGAGGTTTTTATTTTCCGTTCAATAGACGTAATGAGCTTCGTGTATTTATACCAGGTAAGGAAGGAAAGTACACAAACACCACGCCCTTTGGGGGGAGCGAAGCGAAGGATCTTTCCCCCGTGGCAGGCGCTGTACGGGTCGGGTTGGGCAGTGTTACGGATATTCGCAAAGATTCCAAAATTCCTCGACTGCGCTCGGAATGACATGCAACCATTCGGTTTTTGGTATTTGACAGGGTGTTATCCAAATGATAAAGTCCTTTTGTAATGAGAAAAAAGTAGTTGGTGCCGTTACGAGACTTGAAGAACCGCGGAGGAGAAAATAGCAAAAATGAATGCCTTTGATGCAAAAAGGGAGCATTATGTCCCCATTGATTTGCCGCTCCAGACGGAAGACCGGATGGCCTGGTTTCGGCACGCTAAGTTTGGCATGTTCCTCCATTGGGGCGTGTATGCGCTGCTTGGGCGTGGGGAATGGGTAATGTTCAATGAACGCATTAGCGTCAAAGAGTATGCAAAATTGGCCGAGCAATTCAATCCAGCCGATTTCGATGCTTATAAGTGGGCGCGGGTAGCCAAGGCCGCCGGGATGAAATATATGGTTTTGACTACCCGGCATCATGATGGTTTCTGCCTTTTCGACAGCAAAGCCAGCGATTTTACCAGTGTAAAAACCGCTGCCAAACGCGATTTTGTAGCCGAATTTGTTGAGGCTTGCCGCCAGGAGGGGCTAAAAGTCGGTTTTTACTATTCACCACTGGACTGGCGGTTTCCCGGCTATTTCTTCCCCGAACTTTATTATGAAAATGCCCTGGAAATGAAAGAGCAGTGCTGGGCGCAAATCCGCGAACTAATGACCAATTACGGTAAAATTGATATTCTCTGGTACGATGGCGAATGGCTCGCCCATGGCGGTATTGGTTGGGAGGGGCAATGGCTCAGGCGCGCGGATTGGCCCAGGGGCCCTTATAAAAGGACTAATTTCTTCTGGGAGTCGGACCGCCTGAACGCGATGGTAAGAGAACTCCAGCCAGAAATTATGGTTAACAATCGTTCAGGCTGGGAAGGCGATTTTCAGGTCAGGGAGAGAAGAATCGGGGATTTACGAACCGACAAGCCCTGGGAAGCGTGTGCCACTCTCGCGGCTACCTGGGGGTGGGTGCCGGGTAAACCGTTGCTTTCGTTAAGAGAATGTATAAAGAACCTTGTTTCGACGGTTGTCCGCGATGGCAATTATTTGTTGAACATAGGCCCTACTCCTACTGGCCTGATTGAAGAAAGGCAAATCGCCCGGTTGGAACAGGTCGGGCAATGGTTGCAAGGAGTTGGCGAAGCGATTTATGGGACGCGCGGAGGGCCGTTTCAGCCGGGCGATTGGGGCGGCGCCACCTACAAAGATAACAAAATTTATATTCATATTTATGAATGGACCGAGGATAATGTGGTGCTGCCGAATTTCCCCCAGGAGTTAGTATCTGTAACCGGGTTTAATTGCCAGGGCGTGCAATTCAAGCAGGATACTTCCACAATGTCCATTCACATTCCGCTTGAAAACAGAGACCCCTTTGATTCGATTGTCACCCTGGAATACTCAGGGCCGATAAACTGGGAAGGCCACGCAAACCCGGAAGCGGATATTTATGGCTTGGCTGATGTGTGAGCAGGGGTTAGCAAGAAAGAGGCCGGTAGCTTGATTGCTACCGGCCTCTTTTTAATTTCGTAAAAGTAAATTAGTGGCTGTGGGCCGCTTCTAACTCCTTCTTATGCTCCGAAATAATCTGGTCGGCGATGTTGTTCGGGCAAACCTCGTAGTGAGAAATGTCCATGCTGAAGATGCCCCGGCCCTGGGTCATGCTGCGCAAGTCGGTCGCGTAACGCTGCACTTCGGCCAGGGGAGCCTGGGCTTCAATCACCGTGAAGCCGTTGCCAACCTGGTCCATACCCAGTACCCGCCCCCGGCGTGCGCTCGTAAGGTCGCCCATTACGTCGCCTACGAAGCTGTCCGGCACCGTTACTTTGAGGTCGGCAATCGGTTCGAGCAAGGCTGGTTTGGCTTCAAGGGCGCCCTTTTTAAAGGCTTGCTGGGCCGCGATTTTGAAAGCCATTTCCGAGCTATCTACCGGATGATAACTGCCGTCGAACAGGTTCACCTTGACGTTCGTGACGGGGTACCCGGCCAGCGGGCCTTCACTTAAAATCTCGCGGATGCCCTTCTCTACCGCCGGGATATAGTTGCGCGGCACGTTACCGCCGACTACGGTCTCGGTAAACTCAAAATCGTCGGCCTCGTTGTGGGTGACCTCGATATGGACGTGACCGTACTGGCCGTGTCCGCCCGTCTGCTTCTTGTGTTTGTATTCGGCCTTGCTGCTGCCCATAATCGTTTCCCGGTACGGCACTTTGGGAAGCTCGATGGTGACATCCACCCCGAACTTACGGTGCAGCTTTTCGGCGGCGATCTGGACGTGACTTTCGCCCATCCCGCTCATAATCGTTTCGCCCGTCCCGGCCTCACGCTCGACCTTGATGGTCGGGTCTTCTTCCACCAGGCGGCCCAGGGCCGTTCCCATTTTTTCCAGGTCGGCCTTACTCCTGGCTTTCACGGCGGCCCGGAACAACGGGGACGGGAAATCAATTCCCTTCAGGCGGGTGCCGCTATCGGCGTCGGCGATGGTATCGCCGGTCTGGGTAACCTGTAGCTTGGCGACCGCGCCAATATCCCCGGCTTCAATCTGGCTGACCGGCAGTTGCTCTTTGCCGCGCACATTGTAAACCTGTCCGATCCGTTCGGCGCTGCCTTTGGTGCTGTTGTGAATGGTGCCGTCTCCGTGGAGCGTCCCGCTATAGACCTTGAAATAGGTCAGCTTGCCCACATAGGGGTCGGCGGCAGTTTTGAAGACCAGGGCCGAGAGGGGGCCGTTCGGGTCAACCTTTACGCCTTCCTCGGCCTGGGCCTGGAGCGGGTTGGGCGCGCCGATAGCCAGCAAGTCCATCAATTGGGTCACGCCGATATTTAAGGTCGCGCTGCCGCACATTACCGGGAAAATCGAGTCGTTGCAGATAGCTTTGCCGAGGGTTGCCAGCAGTTCTTCGGCGCTGATATTGGTATCGCCGTCCAGGTAGCGCATCATCAGGTCGTCGTCGCCTTCCACGATGCGTTCGACCAGCTTTTCGCGAGCGGTGGCCGCCTCCTCGGCCAGGTCCGCCGGGATATCGGCTTCCTCAAATTTGCCGTCACGATTGTTGGAATAGAGGTAAGCTTTCTGGTGGATAAGGTCCACCAGCCCTCTAAAACCGCTTTCTTTGCCGATGGGAAGTTGGAGTGGCACCACGTTGGAGCCAAAAGCAGCCTGGGCTGCTTCCAGGGCAGCCTGGAAACTGGCATTTTCGCGGTCCAGCTTGTTGATGAAGATAAAGCGGGGAATGTTGCGTTGCTGGGCGTAATTCCAGACCTGGTCCGTGCCAACCTCAACGCCTCCGGTGGCGTCAATGAGGATAAGAGCGCTATCGGCAATCCGCATGGCGGCTTTGGTTTCACCGATAAAGTCGGCGTAACCGGGCGCGTCAATGAGGTTAATCTTCACGTCTTGCCACTCGCACGGCGCAACAGAGGTGTTCACGCTGATGTGACGTTTGACCTCATCGGGGTCATAGTCAGACACCGTATTACCCTCGTCCACCCGGCCCAGACGGTTAATGGCCTTGCTGGCGAACAGCATCGCTTCCGTTAAAGAAGTCTTGCCTGCTCCACCGTGCGAAAATAAGCCTACGTTGCGAATCTGTTCCGTTCTATAACTTCTCATATGAGTAACCTCCTCCCCGGTACGACCGTGTACCGGCTCGAATAGCATATTGAATTGTTAAAAGGGTGGTCTCATCCGGTAATGGCAGGTGGCGGACCGGTCGGTCGCCCGGAACACCAACTTACCGCGCCAGAGCGGAGACACAACAATAATTCGACTACTTTTGGGGGCAAAAGCGGTAGTTAAGGAGTTTTTAACGCTTGAAGTATTTTTATTATAATACTGTTTTGGGAGATTACAAGCTAAAATCCAGTTAAAATTGTTAGCTCGCCGGAAATGAAAGATAGCCTGAAACCCGGTCCGGCCACCGAAGAGTTTTTTATTTTACCCGGTTTGGTTCAAGAGGACGTTTTAAGCCGCCCGGAGATTATGGAAATGGACATGTTCGCCGCGCTGAATCGCGCGAGTAGCCGTGCCAATGGTGACCCCGTGGGTTATTACCGGGTGTCCGGCGGGCAGCGCCTGGATAGCAATTTTGTAACCGGCTGGAATATCTTCAGCGGCAACCTCCACCCGGCCCGTACCCAGGGAAATGGTGTCTCCAGCCTTTACATCACTTAAAAGTATCGCCACATTATCAACCCGGTTCACCAGCACAGCTCTGGCAGGTGGCTTGATTTTACGTTCTCCTACATCCTGGTAGTTCATTTAAGGACTCCTGTTTGTTTACCCCGCAGCAACGCTGAGCGTTTTGTGAGCATAGCTATTATTACTACGTCAAAAACGATTCTTTCTCCTTGAATCGTTTTCTCCCGCAATAGTTTTTGTTAAAGAATTGTTGGTGTGTCGCTCAATAACCCGAAAGCGGTTTTCTAAGCTAAGCAGGATATGGGAAAGAAGTACCGGATAGCCCTAGTGATCGCTTGTTATTACCTATAGTTAAATCAAATCATTTGATTTTTGTCAAGAGACAAAATGCAGGGATTTGATTTAGGATTGCGTTTTAACAAACAAATTAGATTGTTTCAAACTTTATCCACACGGTTTGGCCTAACCACGCAATTGACAGTTCACCCACTGACTGCTTATAATCGCTAAAGAGCTAGACATAACAACTAAAACAATTTCTGGGCGGTTTTGAGGGCGAATAAATGCGCGAGAGGCACACTCTTATAAAACATTTACCCGGCTATACCCTGGCAGCGCTTACACTTTTGCTGTTATTGGCCGCCGGTCTACTGGTTTCCGGCAGCAACGCTTTATCCCAGACTCAACCGTTTCAGGTGTCATGGAATTTAGCCAGCCCACCCACGGAAGGCCGGGTCGGGCTGCGCCTGAGCATCAACAACCTTGAATTGACTAATAGCGGGACGACGGTATGGCCCAAAGATGGCAACGACGCGATAAAACTGGCCTACCGCTGGTTTGGCGCGGACGGCAAACCGCTAAGTCCCGGCAGTTACGACGATTTGCGCTCGGAATTGCCCCAGGATATTCCGGCGGGCGGCCGCCTGCTTTTCCCGCAGTTTCTGGTAGGGGTGCCGAACACCGCCGGGGATTACACCCTGCATATTGACCTGGTCCAGGGTAATGACGGCTGGCTGGCTACCAGAGGGGCGGCTGATTTACCCTTGAAAATAACCATCCGGGCTAAAGATACCACCGCGCCAGCCAGCCGGGTCCAGGTTCTACCGCTCTTTTCCGCCTCGACCACTTTTACCGTTACCTGGGCTTCCAAAGATGAGGATGGCGGTAGCGGCGTATCTTACAGCGATGTGCAGTATAAGGTTCCCGGCGACCAGAACTGGCACGACTGGCTTTTGAACACGACCGCGTCTTCGGCCCGGTTTACCGGGGAGGACGGCAAGTTGTATTTGTTCCGCAGCCGGGCCACCGACCTGGCCGGTAACGCCGGGAGTTATCCCGCTAACGAACAGAGCAGCACCCGCGTGGATAGCCTGCCTCCTTCGGCTAAAATTGAAAGCCTGCCCGCCCAGAGCCCGGGCGTTTTCCTGGTACGCTGGTCGAGTTTCGACAACGTAGCCGGGGCAGCGGTTTCTTTATGCGACGTGCAGTACCGCGAAGGCGCCCGCGGTGAATGGACCGACTGGCTGCTCGGCACCAGCGCCGGGTCGGCTCTTTTCCGGGGTGAGGCCGGTAAGAGTTATTCCTTCCGGGTGCGGGCTTCCGATTACGCCGGGAACCAGGGCGATTATCCGGGCGCGCCCCAGGCCACCACGACCGTTGCGGCGGCCCTCGATAGTCTGGTCGGTCAGCTTCCAAACGCCAGCGTTTCCAGCCCGGTGACGACTACCGCCGCGGCCTCGACTCCTGCTTCAACCGTTACGCCGCTTAACGGCGCCGCCTATAGCGCTTACTTCCCCTTCGCAACCAAAGGTGGGGAAAACGGGGCGGGTAGCAGCGATATCATGGTTTACAATCCCGGCGCTACTGCCCTGGACCTGGAATTTACTTTTTACGATCAGTCGGGTACGGTTATAACCGACCCGGCCCTTCTCCAGCCGTCCCGGCAACCGGGTAATGCTGCCTCGACTGCCACCACCCATAAAACAATCCCGCCAGGAGCGACCCTCAATTTTTCGGCGGGTATGCTCGCGCCACTCAGTTTTAGCGGCTGGGCGCTGGTGTGGGCGGCTCAACCGTTTCAGGCCCAGGCGGTGCGCCAACCGGGGGTAGGCCAGAGCGTCCAGTACGCCGCCACCGGGACTGGCAAGCAGCTTTACCTGCCCTATCTTAAAAAGTCCGATGCCCTGGACTCGACCTATCTCAATATCGCTAACTCTTCGGACAACCCGGCGGAGTACACCATCACTTACTATGACGCTGCCAGCGGGAATGTCCTGGCAGCGGACAAACGCACCCTGCCAAAATACGGCAGCGCCCGCTTTTCTATCAATACCGTCAATACGGCGGACGCTTACCCGCGGTTCCAGGCTTCCGCCATTATCAGCTCGAACGTGCCCCTGGCTGCTTCCGCCGAAGGTCTGCTGGAAGATGGTTCGGCCTACAGCTACCCGGCCCGGGCGACCGCCGCCCCGGTCGCTCCCCAGACTCCAGCCTATCGCGATGCGAACGGTGTAACAACGACGCTTCTGGTCCAGAACACCGGACCGGACAGCCTGAGCGTAAAAATGGAGTATTTCAACAGCAGCGGTGAGATTATCGCGTCCCAGCAGCAGACCCTCGCCGGGTATAGCCGCCAGACGGTCTGGGCCGGGGATGTGGCTGACCTGAAAGCCGGGTTCAGCGGCAAAGTACGGGTCTCGACGGTCACGCCGAACGGAAAGCTGGTAGCGCTGGTGCTGGGAGCAGGGCCGGGGGTGGCGGGCCGCCCGTTTTTATAGCGGTCCGGGAAGGGGAATTTTAAAACTATTTTTGAAATTTAGCGTATATAATATACACGGTCCGCTAATAAAGAAGTTGGCAGACGGTAAAGCGCTAAAAGTATCTTCTCAGGTCCGGTTCCTCTTTCCGCTCAGGTTAAAGAATTGTAAAACTTTTCACAAGTGTATTACGTATTATTATAGGTGGATCTAGTTCAAACAAATCTTATTCCGCCAAATTTTGACAGGTCGGGGAATTTGAAGTATTATGCGCGAGTCATATTTTTTGAGGATGGTACTGACCTGCCTTACTGCTCCGGTTCCACCAGGCTCGTAGATTTCACCAGGTAGTTACAGTTAACTACATAGCCTCAAACAACAGCAATCAATCTTCTAGCAAATTGCGTTGTGTTAAGGTCGCGGCGGAGACTGTCGGAAACTAATTAAAAAAAAATTGTTTAGGGTGAATTGTTAGGTAAAAGGCGAAGAAAACAAAGATGGCTACCAACACATTTTTAAAAGAGAATAACGACAGCATGGACCTGGCTGCTTTGATGGAACAGCCTGAGTTGACGCTGCCTGCTACCAAATATAAGAAAAATAAGAATAATTCAAAAGTTCAGGCCCATTGGGACGATAGCGCTACTGCTCAAACGGCAAAAGATAGCCTGGAGGAAGAAGAAACCCAGGAACCGGTAAGTTTTCTTGAAGCAGATGCCTTTACCATTGGCGCTGAAGCTGAACTCATAGAGATTGAGGCCGAGGAAGCGCAACTCGACCCGGAAGAAGCCCGCCTGAATGAAATGGCTTTCGAATCGGCAGAGATTGACGACTCGCTCAAACTTTACCTGCGCGAAATTGGCCGCTTTGCCCTGCTCAACAGTGAGCAAGAAATTTCTTTGGCCCGCAAGAAAGACGCCGGGGACCACGAAGCCGCTCAGAAGTTGGCGAACTCGAACCTGCGCCTGGTGGTCAGCGTTGCCAAGAAGTATATGGGCCGGGGTATGACCCTCCAGGACTTGATCCAGGAAGGCAACATCGGCCTGATGCGCGCCGTTGATAAGTACGACCACACCAAAGGCTTTAAGTTCTCGACTTATGCGACCTGGTGGATTCGCCAGGCTGTGACCCGTTCTATCGCCGACCAGGCCCGGGTGGTCCGCTTGCCGGTCCACTTTGTGGAAGCGATTGGCCGGATGGAGCGGGCCCGCCGGACCTTGCAGCAGGAGTTGCACCGCGACCCGAAGCCGGCTGAAATTGCCAGAGCCCTGGGTGTGTCTGTGGACAAAGTGCTGGATATGCTCAAGCATAAGACCGACACTATTTCCCTGGAAACCCCGGTCGGCGAGGAAGGCGATAATACCCTGGGCGACCTGGTGGAAGACCACACTACCGAATCGCCGGTCGAGGTTGCGACCCGTTCGCTGCTGGCGGACCAGTTGCGGCAGGTGCTGGGCGGTCTGGGCGAACGAGAGCGCCGGGTTATCGAGATGCGTTTCGGCCTCGAAGGCGGCGAACCGCGCACGCTGGAGGAAGTCGGCCGCGAGTTCGGCGTTACCCGCGAACGCGCCCGCCAGATGGAAGCTATCGCGCTTCGCAAGCTGCGCGAGCCGGAAAACGCCCGGTTGCTGCGAGATTACGCCGCCAGCCTTTAGGTTTTAGGAAAGAAAAAGGGCTGCCCCAACAGGCAGCCTTTTTTCTTTCCCGGTCGCATTTAAAATTCCCTCTTGCAACAGGCTGAATTACCAGATAAAATTAAAAAATAGAATTAAAACTGGTTTTCAGCTATAAATTTAACTGCAGCGGAATTACGAAGCATCCCGGCCTTCGACCTTGAAAGGCTCTTTTTGTGGCAAATAATCTTTCTACCCGGCCCAGTTCTGGTATTACGCCTCCTAACCCGCCCGACCCGAGTTTATTTGCCAGGATTTATAAGCTGGTGGTCCGGCCTTTCTTCCTTTTCTGTACTCTGGCGATTGTGATAGCCCTGGGCGCTTTTATAAGTCTGGTGGCCGCTATAAGCCAGGTTGAAAAGGTCGCGGCTGTTCCGACAACAGCGCCCGCTGCCCGCGCAACGCCAACCAATAAACCGGGGGTAGTCCCGGCTGCTACCCTTCAGCCCAGCCCGACGCCCGATGGTATTATAAAAGTCTTTATTACCGGGGAAGTAAAGAAACCCGGCGTCTACGAAATGCACGACGGCGAGAGGATTATTGACGCGGTTAAGGTCGCGGGTGGTTTTACCGAGGGGGCCGACCAGGACCGGGTAGACCAGGCCCAGCGCGTTCGGGATGAAATGCGGATAGAGATTCCGGCCAGACCAGCCACGCCAGTTCCGGCGGCTACAGATTTGCCGGGGCAAAGTCCGGCAGGTGATACCGTCCCGGTCCAGGGTAGAGTTGCGCCAACCGCCCCGCCCGCCGGTACCAGGCTTAATGTCAACACGGCTACCGCCGCCGACCTGGATAAACTTCCCGGTATCGGTGAAGTCCTTTCCCAGCGCATGGTGGATTACCGCACCAAAAATGGCCCATTTCGGAGCCTGGACGACCTGCGGAAGGTGCCGGGTTTAGCGGCCAGTGAGATTGAAAAAATAAAAGATTTAATCGTTTTCTATTAGCTCATCCCCATTTCCAGCCAATTTCGTTGCGGCCAGCGTTATGTTTTAACAGAAGGCGCGTTATATAATTAACGGCCTCCTTGCTGCGCGGTTTCGTTCAAAGAATTCCGCAGTGTGCAAAAGACAGTGCAACCAACCCGGCGTTCGTGCGTTGTAAATATGTAACCGGTAAATAAGGAGTTTTTACCGGAGGGTTATAACATAGCACGACGAGCGGACTTAACGGGGATGGAGGCATTTTTGACCTGGCAGACAGCGCCTGGTGATACGATAGTAATGATTGCGCCGGTTAAAACCTGGAAGGAACCGGCTGAAAGACAATTACTACCCACCGGGCGTAATCGGACTATAGAAGGACAATATACCGACTTGTGGGACGAAGTCACCTGCATCGAACGCGCTCGTCAAGGCGACCAGACCGCTTTCGCCGAGATATATCAGCACTTTGAGCGCCCGATATATACTTTAATATACCGGTTGATGGGTAATTCCGAAGATGCCTTTGATATTACACAGGATGTGTTTGTCAAGGCTTATAAAGCGTTAGCCAGGACTTCTCCTGACCTCAATCTCTCCGCCTGGCTGCACCGGATTGCTTCCAACACCTGCCTGGATGTTTTGCGCCGCCGCAAGATTGTGCGCTGGCTGCCCTGGGACCCCACCGAACACGCCAATATTACCCCGGCCCCCGATAGCGACGAACCCGAACGCCGGTTGATGGGCGAGGAAACCCGCTTGCAGGTTCAGGCGGTCCTCAACCAGATGAACGAACGCTACCGCCTTTGCCTGATTTTGCGCGAGTACCAGGAACTTTCCTGCGAGGAAATCGCCGAGGTTATGGGCACTTCGCGCCAGGCCGTCAAATCTATGCTTTTCCGGGCGCGAGACCAGTTCAGAGAAATTTATCAGAAACAGCAGGTTGCCCAACTAACCCCCGGCAATACTTTTGCAAGCGGCCAACCAGACCCAAAGACCAAAGAAAAGAAAGGAGGGCGGCGCTAATGGAAACCTCAGAATGCCTGCGCTGTCGCCACCTGCTTTCGGCGGCGATGGACGGAGAAGCTACCTATAACGAAACAGAATTTGTCCGGGTGCATCTCTCGGGTTGTGCGGATTGCCGGGAAACCCAGCAAGCTTATAACAGTTTACGCGCCCAGTTGCGCCTGTTGCTGACCCCGGAACCGCCTCTGGCCTTGCGTATGGCCGTGCTGAGCCGGATTAACGGTAAGAAGCCAATTTATGCCGGGCGCAGGCCGGTGGCAGGACTTCATCCGCTCCTGGCCCCCTGGCAAAAGGGGGTTTTTGCCCTGGCCGTCCTGGTCCTTGTCTTTGTGTCCGGTTTTATTCTTTCGATGGTGCTGCGCGGACAGGCGTTTGCGGTGGAAGGCCAACCGGTCGCTGATGCTGCCGATCAGAAGGTGATAATTATTTTCACCCACCCGGTGGACCGCAATTATATAATGGAGAACGCGCCGACCCTGTTTTCTATCAAAGACGCCCAGAATAACCCGCTTCAAATTGATACGTCTAAAATAGTTATCGAGGGGAACCGGGTCGAACTGCCTATTAAACGGGATAGCGGCCCGCTGCAGGAAAACGAGCAAATTCAGGTCGTGGTTGCGCCGGAGATTAAAGACGAAAAGGGCGCAGCCGTATCTAATCCAGGGCCAAAAGTAGCCGTAGCGGCGACGCAGGCTCCTAATGTAGCGACCAACCCGAAGCCCGGCCAGGTTGTGGCCGTTGCGACCACGCCGGTCCCGCCGACTGCCGCCGCAGCCCCGGCTACCACGACCGCGCCGCCGATTACCAACCCGGTGGTCCAGCCGACTAGCAACCCGACCGTGGCCACGGCCCCACCCGGCAGCACCGCTGCCCCTACCACCGGTGTGGCCAGGACGACCGCCTCGACTACGGCAGTGAGCCGCACCGTAACACCCGCGCCGGTAACGGCCACGGCTGGCGCATCGCCGGCGGTCACGGTAATAACCACCGCTACTACTTCGCCTTCGCCCACGGTTCCGGTTTCGATTACGGCAGGCGCTACTCCGTCAATTCCGCCGCCTACAACGGCTCCGTCAGTCACGGCCCCGGCTACAGTCCCGCCGACCGCAACGAAGACGCCCGCCCCCGCTACCGCGCCTGCCACCAGGACGCCGGTAATTACCGCGACTACCCCCGCCGGGCCTTCGACCTCGCCGGGTACTTTAACGCCTTCGACGACGGTGAGTTCTCCTACAGCCGCTCCTACTTCGACGACTGCAACCGCCTGTAAGCCGGTTGAGTTGGGGCCTGGGTTTGAAAAGTTGTACCTGGACGTGGAGGTCCGGTTGGGCTGCCCGACCACGGCCCCGGCCAAATCAGGCTTTACCTACCAGGCCTTCCAGAAGGGGAGCATGCTTTACTACCAGCAGACCGGCCGCATTTACGTCTTCTATAACTTTGGCGGTTGGGCCAGTTACCGGGCGACCGGGGCCGTGGTGGTGCCGCCTACCACCGTTACGACGCTAACTCCCGCAAGCGTTACGCCTGAGCCGACCGGGTGCCGCCTGAAACCGCGCGGTGCGTTCGGCACTCTGTGGGGCAGCAATCAGGCCGTGCAGTCTGCGCTCGGTTGCCCGGTGGCGGCGGATAGCAGCACCTCAGGTGGTCTTACCCAGAATTTTAGCCGGGGGCTAATGCTTTATAACCCGCTGGCAAGCCTGCCCTATTCGGTGGTCTACGCCGACGGTGGGTTCCAGTCTTACCAGGCCGAATAGCTATTAAGAGTTGAACCGTCCCGAAAGGTGGTTCAACTTTTTTTTATTTTAAATTAGAAAAGTTAGAATGATGGTAAGAGAGAGTGCGCTAAACAGAGTGCTGACAAAGACCACGCTGGCCGTGAACTTGGAGTCGGCTCCAAACTCGATAGAAAGCAGCACGACAGTTACGGCAGTCGGCATGGACATCGCCACAATCGGCACTTTAGCGGCAAGACCGTACAGCCCGAAGACCGGGGCTAACAGCCAGACCGCAAGCAAGGCCAGGGCCGGGGAGAGGACCAACCGGTAGACAACGCCGAGGCCAATCCGGGGCATATCGGCCAGGTCGGGCCGGGTTTCGGCCAGTTGCAAACCGAGCGAAAGCAAAATAACCGGCAAAGCCGCTTCGCCCAGCAGCGAAACGCTTTTATCTACCGGTCCCGGCACCGAAAAGCCGGTGAGCATAAAAAAGGCGGCGGCAGTCACGGCATATGTAAGCGGCATCTTGAATAACTGGCGTAACCCCTGTTTCCAGGTCAGCTTGCCCCGGGTCGCCAGCCAGACCGCCAGGGTATTAAACAGCACCTGCTGGGTCACGAAGCAAATTATAGCCAGGTCGCGGCTGTCCCGGCCAAAGGCCAGGTCCATGAGCGGCACGCCGTAATTCCCGGCGTTGGTGAACAGGGTGCCGAGCAAAAAGGCGCTGCTCTGCCCGGCTTCGAGTTTCAGGTATTTCCCGGTGAGCGTGCCGGTTATCATCAGAATGACGGTCACGGTTAAAATGACCGCGACCGCCCCGGCGGCGTTCCCACCGTTCAGGTTGCTATGCGTCAGGGAAGAGAAGGCCAGGCACGGGCTGAGGATATAGAGGCCAATCCGGGCGATAGTGGCGATATTGAGCCGCAAAATGCGCTGGGCGGTGTATCCCGCGCCTATCACTATAAAAATCGGCAGAATTGTGTTTATAAATACCGAAAGAACCGTCGAAAGCGCGTTACCCAGTGTAAAAACCTTTCGTTGATTATTTAGACTAAAGGGCTTGCCTGAAATCAGGTTTAATAATACCAGGTCCGGCTGGTTGGTTGTCATTCCCACGGCAATCCCGATTTACCATACTTGCCGTCAGGAAAGACTTTAGGTACCTGTAATGCTGCACCATAATTTTATTCTGCCTATAATAGCATTTATTCCACCTGCCGCAATTTGCTTTCGTTGAACGAAAAATCTTTATAAAAACGAAAAGACTCTCTGGAGTCATCCTGAACACGTTAAATGTTCAACGTTGTTTCGTTTAACGTTGGGGTTCCTTGTAGTATAATCGCGGCAGATTAGCCTGTAAGCATCAGAATTATGCAGGCACAAATAGACCCAAGAAAGATAGAAAAAGAAGAAGAAGAAAGGAAAAAGTCCACATGGACGTGAAGGACAAAGCGGTTCTGGTCTCCGGTGGAGCTTCCGGCCTGGGCGGGGCTTGCGTGCGGCTGTTGAGTGAGGCGGGCGCGAACGTGATTATAGCCGACCTCAACGACGCGCAGGGCCAGGCGCTGGCCGGAGAACTTGGCGACCGCGTGCGGTTCGTCAAGGCTAACGTCACGGACGAAGACTCGGTCAAAGCGGCGGTCCAGGCGGCTGTAGACAGTTTTGGCGGGCTGCACGTTGCCATCAACTGTGCCGGGATTGGCGTGGCCGAGAAAGTTTTGGGCAAGGATGGCCCGATGCCTTTAGCCAATTTTAGCAAAGTGATTCAGGTTAACCTTATCGGCACCTTTAATGTTATCCGGTTGGCCTCGGCGGCCATGACCAATAACACGCCGACCGAAGGCGGGGAGCGGGGCGTGATTGTCAATACCGCCTCGGTTGCCGCTTTTGACGGGCAGATAGGCCAGGCGGCTTATTCCGCTTCAAAAGGCGGCGTGGTCGGCATGACTTTGCCGGTTGCCCGCGAGTTAGCCCGCTACGGCATCCGGGTAATGACTATCGCGCCCGGTATTTTCGATACGCCAATGCTGGCCGGACTACCTGAACCCGCCCGCGTTTCGCTGGGGCAGCAGGTACCGTTCCCGCCGCGCCTGGGCCAACCCCGCGAGTACGCCGCGCTTGCAAAGCACATCGTTGAAAACGAAATGCTGAACGGCGAGGTTATCCGGCTTGACGGCGCTATCCGTATGGCCCCCAAATAAAACTGAAGGAGCTTTTTTTCTTGCATATACTTTTGACTAACGATGACGGCATTGATGGGCCGGGCCTTCAGGCGCTTTATGAGGCGGTCGCGGACTTGCCCGAAGTTGAAGTAACGGTTATCGCCCCCGACCGCAACTGGAGCATTAGCGGCCACAACAAGACTATGGACCGGCCCCTGCGGGTCTCCGAAATCAAATGGTACAACGGCCTGGAGGCTTTCTCGACCGATGGCACCCCCGCCGATTGCGTCAGCCTGGCCGGGCTGGGCCTGATGCCGGAAGTGCCGGACCTGGTGATGAGCGGCATCAACACCGGGCCGAACCTGGGCGACGACGTAACCTATAGCGGGACGGTCGCGGCGGCGATGGAAGCGCATATCGCCGGGATTCCGGCCCTGGCCTTCTCCTGTAACGCTTACGTGGATTTTAATTTCAACGCGGCGGCCCGCTTCGCTCGCCGCCTGGTAACGCTTTTCCAGCGTACCCTGAAAGGCGAGGAAGGCGGCCTGGCGCTTACCTCAGATTTGCTGCTTAATATCAACGCGCCCAGCCTGAACTTTGACGAAATTGCCGGGGTTGAAATCACTCGCCAGGGTCGGAGGATTTACCGGGACGAGCTTTTCCGGCGGGAAGACCCCCGTGGACGGCCCTATTACTGGATTGGCGGCGAACGTCCCGACGGCCACTTGACCGACGGCACCGACATCGCGGCGGTCGCCAATAACAAAATCAGCATTACCCCTATGATGCTTGATTTAACCAACTATTTATTGATGGACAAATTAAAAACCTGGAGTTTTTAGAGGCAAATAAACCTGACAATGGAGATAGGAAAATGAGCCTGGAACAAGCAGAATTTAAAAATATTCGTTTCGTGCGTTCAGGGCCGCGCGCTGACATAATCATCAACCGGCCTGAGAAACGTAACGCCCTTAACGCGGCCACTATCGCGGAACTTTACCACGCTTTCGAGGTGTGCAAAGACGACCCGGCGGTGCGGGTGGTGGTTTTGAGTGGGGCCGGGGATAAAGCCTTTTGCGCCGGGGCTGACCTGGCCGAAAATCTGCAAACGATGAACGAGTATTTGCGGCTGGTCCAGCGCGAGAATTTCACAGGGCTTTTTAAAATCATTCCGGGCCTGGGCAAGCCGGTAATCGGGCAAATCCAGGGTTTGGCCCTGGCCGGGGGCTGTGGCCTGGCCGCCTCGTGCGACTTTGTAATCGCCAGCGAAGCGGCCCGTTTTGGCACGCCTGAAGTAAACGTGGGCCTTTTCCCGATGATGGTTTCAGCCATTTTGTTGCGCAACCTGGGCCGCAAGAAAGCCTATGACCTGATGTTTACCGGGCGGCAGATTGACGCGCACGAAGCCGAGCGTATCGGCCTGGTGACGCGGGTGGTGCCAGCCGAACGCTTGCAGACCGAGGTTGACGCACTGGCCGCCGGCCTGGCCTCAAAAAGTCCGGCTGTCCTCAAACTGGGGAAGGACGCGGTCCTCCGGGCCGACCAGATGCCTTTCAACGAGGCGCTTGACTACCTCTCAACCATGCTTTCGATGAATTTCCTGACCGAAGACGCTAAAGAAGGTATGACCGCTTTCCTGGAAAAACGCGCTCCTGAATGGAAGGGGCAGTAGCCAATAAAAACACGAAGGTGCGGGGCGACAAATCCGCCGCCGGGGAGTGCTCGGCCAGGGCTAAAGACGTTTTCGAGCGGCTCGGCATGCGCGGCGAATTGGCCGAAATTCGCCTTTTTATGGTTTCTCTAGAGAGTTGATTTATTAAGCTCAAAGTGCTATAATTCCGGGCGGTGTTTTGACCACACCGGATTGTTTTTTTGTCAAATAAGCACGCTATCCGACCGCCCGGTCCGTGTCCGGCCACCCGAAAAAGGCCCGATAACCGGCAGAATGACGATAGCGGAAGTCTAACGATTTGAAAGGAATAGTACCTATAATGGTTGCTAGTATTAACGACGCCCCCACTTCGACCCCGACTATTCAGGCCCGCCCTCTCGCGACAATTGAACCCGGCCAGACTCCTGCCCAGATTATGAAGATGCTGCTGGAGGCCGGGGTCCACTTCGGCCACCAGACCAAACGCTGGAACCCCAAAATGCGCCCGTACATCTTTACCGAGCGCAACGGCATCCATATTATTGACCTGGCCCAGACAGTTACCGGCCTGGAACAGGCTGCCGCTTTTGTAGAAGAACTGGCGGCCCAGGGAGGCAAGATGCTCTTTGTCGGCACCAAGAAGCAGGCCCAGGACGTTATCGCCGAGGAATCCACCCGCTGCGGGCAGTTCTATGTGAACAAACGCTGGCCCGGTGGTCTGCTTACCAACTTTGGCACCACCCGCACCCGCCTGCGCTACCTGGGCGAACTCGAAGCTCAGAAGGCCCGCGGCGAGTTCGAGATGCGGACCAAGAAGGAAGCCAGCAAGCTTAACGAGCAAATCCGCAAGCTGACCGAAGTGCTGGGCGGTATTAAGGGTATGCCCGACCTGCCGAGCGCGATGTTTGTAATTGACCCGCACAAAGAGCGTATCGCCATGCTGGAAGCTCTTCGGCTGGAAATCCCGGTCATCGCGATAGGCGACACCAATGCCGACCCGGACGAAATTGACTACGTGGTTCCCGGTAACGACGACGCCATCCGCTCGATCAAGATTATTACCGCTCGTCTGGCTGACGCCTTTATTGAAGGCACTAACCGCCGCGACGCTATGCGCGCTGAGCAGCAGATGAGCGAAGAGGAACATGGCGGACGGGGCGGCGACCGCGACCGGAACGACCGCAGCCCGCGCCAGGAACGGGGCGGCCGTGACAACCGTGGCGGTGGTGGTGACCGCAACCAGGGTGGCCGTGATAACCGTGGCGGCGGCCGCAACAACAACGACCGCAATAGTGGGCCGCGCCAGGACCGCAACCAGAATCAGGGCCAGCAGGGACAAGGCCAGGGCCAGCACCGCGACAATGCCCCGGCTCAGACTCAGCAGGCTGCTCCAGCCCAGCAGGCTGCTCCAACTCAGCAGGCTGCTCCAGCCCAGCAGGCTGCTCCGGTCCAGAACGAGACTAATCCGGCTCCGGTTTCCGAGCCTACTGCCCCGATTATCCCGGCCCCTGAACCGGCCGAGCTGGCTATCCCTGAACCTGAACCCGCAGTATTAGCCCCGGAAGCGGCTGCCGAGGTCGAGAACAGCTAGTACCGCGGGCGAAATGTTCGCTCAAATCTTAAGAACTAAACACAAACTGGGCCGACAGTTTTGGTCGGCCCGCCTTGTGCCGGATAGAAGTTAAGAACTAAATTTTAATTATTTATAGAGGAGATTACCCGTGGAAATTTCGGCTCAAGCGGTGAAGGCGCTTCGTGAAGAAACCGGCGCTGGCATCCTGGAGTGCAGGAACGCCCTGGCAGCCAGTGAAGGCGATGTTAAAAAGGCCAAAACCTGGCTGGAAGAGCGTGGTTTGAAGAAGGCCGAGAAAGTTACCGGTCGTGAAGCCAAGCAGGGTCTTATCGAGACCTATGTCCACCAGGGCCGCGTCGGCGCGATGGTGGAAATTAGCTGCGAAACCGATTTCGTAGCCCGGACCGAAGACTTTCAGAAACTGGCTAAAGATATTGCCTTGCACGTGGCCGGTCTGGGTCCAAAGTACGTTACAGTTGAGGAAATCCCGGCCGATGAACTCGAGGAAGCCAAACACGACAACGGCGATAACCTGAACAAGTACTACGAGGAAACCGTTCTGATGAACCAGCCGTTTGTGCGGGACGGCAAGGTCACAATCGCGGACCTAGTCACCCAGGCCAAGGCCAAGCTGGGCGAAAACATTGTTATTCGCCGCTTTATCCGGTACGAACTGGGTAAGTAAGATTTTAAATAGAGCGGATGCCGGTGAAATGCCCGCATCCGCTTTGTTGTATTCAGGAATTGTGACAGGTGGTTTTCGTTTTGTCCTTTTTAAGGTATAATTTTTTCGTTAAACGTACCACGAATAAGGTAACTTTTAGAGTAAATTTTACGTTATACCTAGGGATCCACGGACGAAAAACGCCATACCGGTAAAAATATAACTGGTCATCGGAATTAAAAGCCAGTTTTTACCTGAGAAGGGAAAGAATTTAAAGCATGCCTGAACCGGCATACAAACGGGTCTTGCTCAAATTAAGCGGCGAAGCCCTGATGGGCGAGGAAGGATTCGGGATTGACCCGAAAGTAGCTCAGCGGATTGCGCATAAGATTAAATCAGTTGTTGAGCTAAAAGTACAAGTTGCGATTGTGGTGGGGGGCGGCAATATCTGGCGCGGTTTTAAGGCCAGTTCCCAGGGCATGGAGCGTTCGGCAGCCGATTATATGGGTATGCTGGCGACCGTCCTCAACGCCCTGGCTTTGCAGGACTCGCTTGAACACGAAAAAGTCTTTACCCGCGTAATGACCGCTATCGAAATGCACCAGGTCGCTGAGCCTTATATCCGGCGGCGGGGTATTCGCCACCTTGAAAAGGGCCGGGTTATTATCCTGGCCGGTGGAGCCGGGCTGCCCTACTTCACCACCGATACCACCGCGGCCCTGCGTTCGATGGAAATCGGCGCCCAGGTCATTATGATGGAAAAGAACCAGGTGGATGGGGTCTACGATGCGGACCCGCGCACCCACCCGGACGCTCGCAAGTTTGAAGAACTAACCTTCAAAGAGGCTCTTGACCGGGATTTGCGGGTGATGGACCGTACCGCCATAACGCTTTGTATGGAAAATAATATGCCCCTTATCGTTTTCGATATGATGAAAGACGACAACCTGCTAAAAGCGGTAATGGGCGAAAAGGTCGGCACCCTGATAAATAACGGACCAGCCGTAACTCAGGAATAAGAAATTCGGGCCAGTTCTAATGGCCGTTCAGGTTAGCAAAGCGGCTGGCCGCCTGGCTGCCCGGGCTGGTAAAAGCGGTCGGTCGCCTCATAAGGAGGGAAACATTTATGATTCAGGACGTTATTACCGAAACAGAAGATAAAATGAAAAAGGCCATGGAGGCCTTGCGGCGCGAGTTGCAGAATATCCGCACCGGTCGGGCCGTTCCCGGTCTGATTGAGAAACTGCCCATTGAGGTGTACGGCACCACCACTCCGCTCAACCAGCTTGGCAGCGTGACCGCTCCCGAAGCCCGCTTGCTGGTGGTTCAGCCCTGGGACAAGAACACCATGGGCGCTATCGAGAAATCTATCCAGAAGTCCGACCTGAACCTGACCACGAACAACGACGGCAAAGTTATTCGCATCCCGATTCCCGCTCTTACCGAGCAGCGCCGCAAGGAACTGGTTAAAGTGGTCAAAAGCAAAGTGGAAGACGCCAAAGTGACCGTCCGTAACATCCGGCGCGACCACCTTAACGACCTCAAAGAGTATTTGCAGGAAAAGCTTATCAGCGAGGACGAGGATAAACGCGCCCACGAGAAAATTCAGGCCTTGACCGACAAATATATCCAGGAGTCTGACCAGATCGGCCACCACAAGGAAAATGAAATTTTAGAGGTATAGGTACCGCAATGTTCAAATTCAGACCGGCCTCGAATTCGGCTAAATCCGGGTCCGCCGGCTCGCAGACTCCTGTACCCACCACCGAAGAACTGCTCGCCCTGGGCCTGAACCCGGCTACGGTTCCCCAGCACGTCGCTATCATTATGGATGGCAACGGCCGCTGGGCCAAGCAGCGTAACCTGCCGCGGGTCGCGGGACACCGGGCCG
This sequence comes from Chloroflexota bacterium, assembly GCA_902812345.1. Classification (GTDB taxonomy): domain Bacteria; phylum Chloroflexota; class Chloroflexia; order Chloroheliales; family Chloroheliaceae; genus 54-19. The sequence goes on from CADDZM010000034.1 coordinate 22,910, forward strand.
GGGCCGAGAATATCCGGCGGATTGTCGAAAGCTCGATTCGCTTCGGGGTAAAATACCTGACCCTTTACGCCTTTTCCACCGAAAACTGGAACCGGCCGGAGGAAGAAGTCAGCGCCCTGATGACCATCCTGGGTGAGGTATTGGAGCGTGAGACCCCCAAGCTTCACGCCGAAGGAGTGCGGATAAATCACCTGGGCCGGTTGGACGGCATGAGCCCGCATCTCAAGAAGGGTATCCTCGACGCGACCGAAAAGACCCGCCACAATACCCGGCTGACTTTGAACGTTTGCTTTAACTACGGCGGGCGGCTCGAAATCGTGGACGCGGTCCGTAAGATTGTCGAGCAGGGTATCCCCGCCGAGGAAATCAGCGAGGAAACCATCAGCAAGCACCTCTACAATGTCGAGATTCCCGACCCGGACCTGATTATTCGGACCGCCGGGGAGCAGCGTCTCTCCAACTACCTTATCTGGCAGGCCGCTTATAGCGAGTACTGGTTTACCCGCCTGAACTGGCCTGACTTCGGCAAGGACGAGTTCTTACACTCTCTCAAAGAGTACGCCGCCCGCCTGCGTAAATTTGGCAAGACCTCGGACCAGGTCCAGGGCAAAGCCTGACCGGAATTTTCCTTAATAAAAAAAGCCCCGCCAATCCAGGGACCGGGGCTTTTTCTTTGCTTAACTCGCCACATTAGCGGGGCGGCGGCAGGGAAATCAACAGCCCGGCCAGGGTCACGATTACCACCAGCAAAGCCAGTTCAACCTGCCACCAGCGTCTTTGCCGCCACCCGGCTACCCTTAACCCCACCCAGGCAACCATCACGACCGCCGCCAGTACCCCCAGCTTTACCAGCAGCGTTTGCCCGTAGAGATTGGCCCATAAATCTCCCGGCCGGGCAAAGCGCAGCCAGGCCATCAAGAAGCCGCTGGCAACCAGCCAGGCCAGGGCTATCCCGGCCATGCGCCCGAACCGCCTGACCAGCATACTCTTTTGAGGCTGGATTTCAGGATTACTCCAGACCGCTACCAGGGTAGCCAGGCCGCCCAACCAGAGGCCCATCGCCGCTAAATGCAACGTGTTGGCGGGAAGACCCAGCCAGACCGAATCGCTAATGACGGCGTGGCTGGTCTGCCCGTCCACTACCGCGAGGGCCATGTAAAGGGCCGTTACGCCCCATTTTAGAAGTTTGCCCTGGCGGTCGCTGCCAAGCAGGACCCACAGCAGAATCGCCGCGCCCAGCCGTTCGGTCATGACCTGGCCGAAGCTGGAAGCTAAAATATCGGCCAGTACGTCGGGATTAAACAACTGCTCGTTGGTGAGGCTGGCCGATTGACCCAATAATCCGACCGGTTCGGCCAGCAATAAAAGGCCGATGCCGTAGTAAGTCAGCCGTTTGAGGCCTGGAAGAATTGGCTTCAGCAGCTTTTTGTCGCCGGGTGGCAAAACCAGCCATTCAAAAAAGAACGGCCCGAAAGCCAGGGCGTACCCGGCGAAATGGGCCAACTTTCCCAGCGTTTGTAATACCAGGCCGAGCAGCGAAACTCCGCCCACGTCCGAGCCGGACCAGCCCGCTCTTTGCACAATTTCACTCGGCTGGCCGACGCTCGGCTGGCCGACACTAAAGTTATAGGTTCCCCGGACCGGGTGGCTGTCCTGCGAGATAACCTGCCAGCTAACCTGGTAAGTGCCGGGCCGGTTGGCCTCGATTGCGATGCTCACGTCCGCGCCGCTAACTACAATTGAACCCTGCTCGACCGGCTTGCCGTCCGGGCCGGTTACAATAAGGCCGTGCCGGATTGGTTTGACCGGCTCGGTAAAGGCTAATTTAACCCGGGTAGGGGCTTCTTGAAAGATTTTGCCGGTGCGGCAGTCTACCGGGTCGTAGGGTAAGAGGTCAGGAGAAGCGAGCGTACAATCGGGCGGCGAGGCGAACAATAACGTACCGTGGGCCTGGGCCGGGAACGGCCGGGCCAGCCAGAGCGACAAGACTCCCAGGAGGAGTAACAGGCAAAGGCGGGTCCGGCGCATTTTAAATTGCGGCCGGTTCGGCGGATTTAGTTTCAGGGGGAGTAACCGGGGTACTCTTGCCCGTGGCGGCGCCGGTCTTGCCGATGCGTGTTACCAGCCCGGCGGCAACCAGGCAGAACAATCCCGCAATCCAGAAGCTCGAACTGTAGTCGCCCAGCCAGGTGTAGAGCGTTCCGGCCCCAAAAGCTGCCGTGGCCGCGCCAAGCTGATGAGCGGCGAAAATCCAGCCGTACATTATGCTGCCGTTAGCTTTGCCAAAGACATCCGAGGTCAGGCGCACTGTTGGCGGGACCGTGGCGACCCAATCCAGGCCGTAAAAGACGATAAAGATTATCAGACCGGCGAAGGTGCTGTTCAGGGCATAGGGCAAAAACAGCAGCGAGAGGCCGCGCAAGCCGTAATACCAGGTCAACAGCTTGCGGTTGTCAATCCGGTCGGAGAGCCAGCCGGAAACGGTCGTGCCAACAATGTCAAAGACCCCGATGGTAGCGACCAACCCCGCCGCCGCGACCTCTTCAAAGCCGTGGTCCATCGCCGCCGGAATCAGGTGAGTGCCAATTAAGCCGTTGGTCGAAAGGCCGCAGACAAAGAAACTCCCGGCTAAAATCCAGAAATTCTTGTTGCGCAGGCCGCGCCCCAGGTTGCTGATTGCCGCCATAAACGGGTTCCCGGTAGAGGCTTTGAGGACTTCGCTTTCTTCGGTAGCGCCGTAAGGCCGCAGATTGAGGTCGCGCGGGTAGTTACGCATAAAAATCGCTACAACCGGCACGACCGCCAGGACCGCGATAGCGGTAGTATAGGAGGCAGTCTGCCAGCCAAAAGTCGAAACCAGCCAGGCCAATAAAGGCAGGAAAATCAGTTGACCGCTGGCGTTGCTGGCCGCCAGGAGACCTACCACCAGGCCGCGCCGCTGGACGAACCAGCGATTGGAAACGGTCGCCGAAAGGACCGTCGCAGTCGCCCCGGTGCCGGTTCCGACCACCACACCCCACAACAAATCAAGCTGCCAGGGCGCTTTTACCTGGCTGGTCAGGGCGGCGGCGATACCGACCGTGGTCAGGGCAATTACCATCACCCGGCGCATGCCGAACCGCTCCATCAGGGCGGCGGCAAAAGGCCCGAACAGGCCGAACAGCACCAGGTTTATCGAGACTGCCAGGGAGATTTCAGCGCGGGTCCAGCCAAAGGCTTCCTGCAACGGCACGACCAGTGTACTCGGCGTCGAGCGCACCCCGGCGGAGACAATCAGGGTTAAAAAAGTTACGCCGACCACAATCCAGGCGTAATGAAACTTACGGGGTGGTTTAGTCTCGTTCATCCTTTAAACTACTTTCGTTTAACGTGAATGTACCGCAGTTTCAAGGTTCGAAAGCAGGGTATCAAGAATTTGAACCTGCTCTTTGCCAAGACCCTGAGTGAGTTTGTTCTGCGCCTGCTTCCACAGCGGGTAGGCCATGCGGTAGGCCACCTGCCCCTGTTCGCTCACTCGCACGACTCGTTCGCGGTGGTCCCGCCCCGCCTCAAGCGCGACCAGTTTATCTCGCTCCAGAATCCGCAGGTTCCGGCCCAGGGTCGTCCGGTCCAGGCCCAGATAGTCGGCCAGGTCGCTGATGCTGACCGGTTCCAGGTAACGCGCCGCTTTAAGGACCGAAAACTGGGTAATTTTCAAGCCGCTTGGTTCAAGGGCCGCATCGTAGAACTGGGTGATGGTCTGGGAAGTGTGTCTTAAATTGATACAGATACAATGGCTTGCTGCTTTTTCCATAAAAACGAGTATATACGCGTATTTTATGGGTGTCAATACGTATAAATGCTTAAACCGCAGAACTTAAATGAGCAACCGGAGATGAACATTCGTCCCGGTAAAGTGTCCTGGCCTGTTGACATTATCGTACAATTTGATGCTGCTGAACGAGCATTAAGAGCCGATATGGGCATCTTCGGTCTTTTTGTTGAAGCAAAAGATGATAATTCACAAATTTGGTAGATTAAAAGAGGATTTATTCTCCTGGATGACGAGAAGCGGTAACTTATTTTCCCCCTCGCAAAATTACCTGAACTGAAAAACCAACTTAAAAGTGAAAATAAGAATTAAATTTGCCTGTAATGCCTCATAAACAAGGGAAGTAGTAAGTAAGCAAGGCTGTTTTGTGACCTGTTTGCCTGGACACAGCCAATAGCCGGGTTGTGTTATAATTAGCCAAAATACGGCGTTAAACACAAGATGTTAAACGTAGGAAAAATTAAATTATTTTTTAAGTTAGCCACAAACTGACCGTAAAGTAAATTGACGCTCAACGTACAACGTTGTTTCGTTCAACAAAGCTATGGATTGGAAGTAATGAGCAGGCGAACAGAACAGGTAGCCGAGGCTATCAAAGAAGAAGTCAGTACCCTTATTCAGCGCGAACTTAAAGACCCGCGCCTGGGTTTCGTGACCGTGACCCGGGTTGAGGCCAGCCCCGACCTGAAATACGCCAAGGTTTTCTTTAGCGTCCTGGGCGATGAAGCGACCAAGGCCGAAACCCTCAAGGTGTTGAAACGGGCCAGCGGCTTTTTGCGCCACGAACTCTCCCACATTCTCACTATGCGCTATACTCCCGAACTCCATTTTGAATTTGACGTGGCGATGGAACACGGCGACAAAATCCAGCGACTTTTGATGCAACTTGAACAGGAAGAAAAAGAGCGCGCCCAGGCTGCCAATAATCCCGGCTCAAACGAAACGCCCGGGCCAGCAGGAGAAGCCTAGTTTATGCCAGAAGCTTTGGTTGGAGTAATCGGCGGGAGCGGCCTTTACCAGATTGAAGGCCTCTCGGACGTAGAAGAATTTTACCCCGATACACCCTGGGGTAAGCCCAGCGATGCCCTGATGGTCGGCAAACTGGAGGGAGTGCCGGTGGCTTTCTTGCCGCGTCACGGGCGGGGACATCGCATTTCGCCCACCGATTTGCCGGTCCAGGCTAACATTTACGCCTTTAAGATGCTTGGCGTTAAATTCCTGCTGTCGGTCAGCGCGGTCGGCTCCATGAAAGAAGAAATCCCGCCGCTCGACCTTGTAGTGCCGGACCAGATTTTCGACCGGACCGTGGCCCGGCCTCGCAGCTATTTTAGCGACCATAACGGCATTGTCGGGCATATTCCGTTCGCCGAGCCGTTCTGCCAGAGCTTGCGGCCTATCTTGAACGAGGTTTCCGAAGCCAGCGGGGCAACCATCCACTTCGGCGGTACCTATATCTGCATTGAAGGGCCGCAATTCTCGACCCGAGGCGAAAGCTTGATTTACCGCCAGTGGGGCGTGGATGTTATCGGCATGACCGCTATACCCGAGGCTAAACTGGCCCGTGAGGCCGAAATCCACTATGTCCTGCTGGCCTGCGCGACCGATTATGACTGCTGGCACACATCACACGAAAGCGTCACGGTTGAAATGGTTGTTGAGAACTTGCATAAGAATGTCGGGCAGGCCAAAGAAATTATCCGGCGGTTCGTGCCGGCAGCGGCGGCTTTGCAGAATAGCCATTTAGAATGCGGCTGTGATAAAGCCCTGGCGACTGCTATCATGACCGACCGCGGCGTGGTCCCCGCCGAAAGCGTCAAAAAGTTGGGCCTGCTCGTCCAGAAATATTTTTAATTTGGTTTCAAAGTTGTATTGAGCCGCACGTAAAAAACATGGCACAAAAGATTCAGCGCTCGGACGGAGGGTCAGCCCAGGGAGAAATTCCAATAGTTGAAATTGGGCGGAAACCAATGGACCAATCCGGGCAGACTGCGCCAGCCGTCAGCCTGGACCACCGGGGACCGCTCTGGCTGGCGTCTGGCACGGCCCTGGCGCTGCTGGCGCTGGCGGTTGCTTTGCCCGGCAGTTTACTGGACAAACTGACCTGGCTCGATTCGGGGGTCTGCCCCCAGCGGCCCGCTCACTCTTACTTTTTCGATGGGCAGCAAATGCCGCTTGAAGCGCGTATGGTCGGGATTTTTGCCGGGTTCCTGCTGACCTTTCTGGGTCTGTGGCTGGTCGGGCGAGGTCGGGCGCTTCAATGGCCGTCCCGCCGCCTTAATATCGTTCTGGCTGCTTGCGTCCTGGTGATGGTCTTTGACGGCCTCAACTCAACTTTTTTAGACCTGGGCTGGCTGACCCTCTACCAGCCGCAGAACTGGTTGCGAGTAGTAACGGGCGCGGTTAGCGGCGTCGGCATGGCCGGGTTGCTCTTGCCGGTCGTCAACATAACCGTCTGGCGGCGCGGTTACCTGACCCCGACCTTCCGGCGCGGGCGGGAAATCGTTTACGCTTTAATCCCGGCCCTTCTGTATGCCGTCGGGGTAATGTCGGGCTGGGGAATACTTTTCTGGCCGTTGTCGCTGCTGGCCGTTGGCGGCGTTATCGTGATGCTGGTAATGTTGAACCTGGTTATTTTTACAATTGTGCTGCGCAAGGAAAACAGGGTCAATTCGTTTTACGGTTTCCTGACACCCGCCAGCCTGGTACTCCTGGTTAGTTTAGGCGAAATGGCCCTGTTCGCGGCCTTGCGAGTGGCCCTGGGCGGCGGGCAAACTTTTGTGTAAACAGCCGTTATACCGGCTGCTCAAAACAATGATGAGATATCGATGAGCGAAGAAGATAAAAAAACCGAGCCGCTAAATTTCGCCGGCAGACCGGCCTACCAGGCCAATGTCCGGCCTGCGCCACCACCCCAGGGTGGGCCGCTTACCCGGCCTGACTTTGAAAATAACCTGGCCGGGTTCCGCCAGGACTTTTTCC
>CADDZM010000035.1 GCA_902812345.1 Chloroflexota bacterium
GCCGACTCTCGTGGCGCCCGCTGCTATCATGCGCTGGATATCGTTCAGGGTGCGGACGCCGCCCGCCGCTTTCACGCCCAGTTTGTTACCGACCACCCGCCGCATCAGGCGCACGTCTTCCTCGGTGGCCCCGCCAACCGAAAAACCGGTACTGGTCTTTACAAAGTCGGCCCCGGCGTCTTTCGCCAGTTCACAGGCCCGGATTTTCTCGGCGTCATTCAGCAGGCAGCATTCGATAATAACCTTGCAGATGCCCCGGCCCGTGTGCGCGTGGTTTGATACTTCGGCGATTTCACGCTTGACGATAAAGTCCTGCCCGGCCTTGAGCGCGCCGATATTTATAACCATGTCTATTTCTTTCGCGCCGTGATTGATGGCGGTCTGAGTCTCGCTGACCTTGATGGCGGTCATGTTCGCGCCGAGTGGGAAGCCGACAACGGTGCAGACCCGCACATTCGACCCGGCCAGTTCCCGGACGCACAACTTAACGTGGACCGGGTTGACGCAGACCGATGCAAAGCCGTAGAAACGGGCTTCCTCGCACAACTGGACAATCATAGCTTCGGTGGCGGCAGGGCTTAACTGGGTGTGGTCAATCATAGCGGCCAGTTGGGCCGGTTCAGACAGGGCTGCGGAGGCTTCGCCACTCCCGGTTACAATCTCTTCAGAATCTTTCGCAGACATCAAACACCTTCTTCTTCTTTTATTTAGCCGGTTCTTTTTAGGGTCACTTTTGTGTTTCTTTATTCGTTTCTGGCTGGAGCGCCGCCAGAGTGCGACCGGTTTGGTGTCACTTGACTGGTTGTTAATTTTCCTTAATTAAGACTTTCGCTTAAAACATTCCTTATAAGTTTAATTAGGAGTTTAATTTTCTCATACCCCGGGGTTCTCCAGGGTTCAAGGCGAAAGTCGAGATTAATATTATAGCACGACTGAAACCAGGGCGAAAATTTGATATAATGTAGATTGCCGGATGCCGCCTGTAGCTTTGCCAAGTGCAGGCGTTTTCTATGTCTGGCCGGTCCGATTATTATAAAAAGCGATTTAAGAGGAAAAAAGAAATGCCAGTTATTGAAAATTTTGAAATTAAAGCCAACCCGGTCCAGTTCATGGAGGCGGACGACCAGAAAACCGGCTATGAAGAATCAAAAGTAATTATTATCCCGGCGGGCCTGGAAAATACCACCTCCTATATGCAGGGGACCAAACGCGGCCCTGAAGCAATTATTGAGGCCAGCACCCAGGTCGAACTTTACGACGAGGAATTAAAGTTCGAGCCGATTCAAATGGGTATCTTTACCCTCGAAGAAATGCCGCTTGAAGGCAAAAGCCAGCAGGACAGCCTGGACCTCATTCAGGCCGCTTTTAAAAAAGTTAATGACGACGGCAAGTTTGCGGTCACGCTTGGCGGGGAACACAGTGTTACCATTCCGCTTATCCGCGACCTTAAAGAGCGCTACCCCGACCTGGTTGTTTTAAGCTTCGACGCTCACGGAGATTTGCGGATTACCTATCACGGCGAACTCAGCCACGCCTGCGTAATGCGCCGGATTTCGGATATGGAAGTGCCGGTCTATGTGGTCGGCGTGCGCAGCATCAGCCCGGAAGAAGTGCAGTATGTCGAGAGCAACCCGAAGACCGGGATTCTTTACGACTACGAGCGGTCGGAAAAGGCTTTTGATGTGCAGGAGATTTTGAAATGGGGCAAGCACGTCTATGTAACCGTTGATCTGGACGCTTTCGACCCGGCTGAAATGCCCGCTGTCGGCACGCCGGAACCGGGCGGAATCCGGTGGCGCGAGTTCTTCAGCATCTTCAAGCAGGTGGCCGAAAAGACCGAGGTGGTCGGGTTCGACATCATGGAACTCTGCCCGATGCCGGGACAGGAGCGAGCCGATTTCTACGCCGCCAAACTCATTTATAAAATGCTGGGCTTTTTGCGCCGGGCCGGACAGCTTTAGAGATTTAAGAATGCAAATCCGGCTGCTTGGGTTGGTAGACGCTTTGGCTTACTGGGAATTGCGCTTGCAATCGCTTCGAGATGAACCGCAAGCTTTTAGCAGTAGTTATGAAACGGCCCTGGCGCTTCCCGAAGCGGAAAAGCTGGCAACTTTTGCCCACCGCACCGCCGGGCCGGATAATTTTATCGTTGGCGCTTTTAACGCTGAAAAACTGGCCGGGACGGCTGGCTTCTTCCGTGAAAGCGGCCCCAAAGACCGTCACAAAGGTATGCTCTGGGGCATGTATGTCGCGCCGGAAGCTCGCCACCGGGGAACCGGGCAGGCGCTACTAAACAGACTAATTGAGCAGGCCAAAGGTATCGAAGGTGTAGAGCAAATCCATCTGGGCGTGGTTACGACTCAGACCGCTGCCCGAAAGTTGTATTTAAGGCTGGGGTTTAAGGTTTACGGCACCGAACCGCACGCCCTGAAAATGGGCCAGGCTTATTTCGACGAAGATTTGATGGTCTTACGCCTGGACCAAACCTGATTAGCAGGTGCCAGGTACTTTTAACTCCATAAAACCGGGAATAGTAGGACCAATTGGTCTCTCCCGGTTTTTTTATTTTCGGGTTATAACTCTATTCATAGAACTGTAACCTGGCTTTAACTGTTACGACATAGCCCTGAACGATACTAATACCAGCAATTTGTTTTTAAGGAAAGGTGGCAAACCGCATGGCATCCGACCAGCTTATCGAAGAACCCATTAGCGCGCTGGCTTTCAACGATATTGACATTCAAATCCCTAGCGACCTCGTATTCGAGCAGGTCGTGCGGGAAAGCGCTGTTTTTGTCGCCAAGTACCTGGGCTTTGATGAAGAACGGGTCGGAGATTTGCAACTTGTGGTTAGTGAGGCTGTTACCAACGCCATCGAACACGGCAACAACTCGGACATCAATATTAAGGTTGGGGTTAAGTTCTATATCAAGGCCGGACGACTGGCCGTACAGGTTTCCGACCACGGCCACTGGGTCGAGGCTGCCGCAACCGTCGAGACAGCCCTGGAAGACCTGGATATGGAAGACCGCCTCGCTCACAATATTACACGGGGTATGGGCATGTTCCTCATCGAACGGCTAGTGGATAACCTTGATGTTAAAAGCAGCGCCAAAGGGACCGAATTTACAATGTGGTTCAATCTCCACAAAGGGGACGAACCCGACAGCCCGGTCAGTTTCAACATAGAAACCCAAAAGGCTGACCCGAACCTGAATTAGTATTTCAAAAAAATTTAGTAACTAATCCTTGTGGGAGGGAATGTATTCCCGATTGGTTCTACCTGGCATCGGGAATACAATTCCCACCCACAATCGCAAATTATAGTCAAACTTGTATTGTTCAAACAGGGCCGCACCGGTCGGACGGTAAGCCAGCAATATGAGGGTGATGACGGAGGGAGTTAGACCAATGGCCTTAAAAGTCGAGCAGGGCAACGAATTTACCATTATCCATATTCAAAATGATAGTGTGGACGCTACCTCGGCCAGAGAAATTTCCGGCATTAAAGACCGCATGAACCAGACTACTATTATGGATTTTGGCCCGGTTATGTTTATCAATTCGGCGGGGATTTCGGCCCTTTTGAAACTGGTCATTGAAGCGCGCAAACAGGGTAAGAAGCTCTACGCCGTAAATGTTACCGCTCATCACCGTAAAGTCTTTGAAATGGTTGATATGCTGCGTTACATGCCTATCGCCAAAATGGAAGACCTCATGCCGCTCATAAGCGCCTAACTGCCTTAATTTCATCAGGGAAACCCAGATTTTGGAAAGAATGCCGCAACCCGGAACGTCCCAACCGAATGAAACGACCGGGCCAGAAAAACTCCCCTTTCTGGGCGGCCTCCTTTTTGCCCTGGCTGCCGGGCTTACCATCTTTGGAATCGAACTGGCCGGAGGTTTGCCCGCCTGGCCGGGCCTGCTGCGGGCTGCCGTGGCCCTCCTGACCCTCGGGTTTACAGCAGGTGAAACCTTTTTTAGCGGCGGTAAAAGAATTCCAGCCTCCTGGGAGACCTCGGCCCTGCTTCTGACCGTCCTTATTCTCCTGACCGCTCTTTTCACCGGACCAGAATTTAATATTATGCTCGCTCCACTGCTGGTAGGGTTGTCCCAGCGCCGCCAGGATTCCGGCGTGGTTCTAAAGCTAGGTCTGGCCGGGTTAGTCCTGGGTGGGTTGGAACTGCTCGGCTATTTCTGGCTGGGCTTTCGCCCGGTTTCGGGCAGCGCCGGGATAAACCTGGTAGCCCTGGCCGCACTCACTTTTTCCCTGGCAAATCATCTAAAAAATTCTTACCGCCGGTTACAAACCCTTCAGGATGAAGCCGCCCTCAAAACCAGCGAAATGGAGGTTGCTCACGAAATCCAGACCAGCCTCATGCCGCCGAACAACTTTACCAGCGGCAACTGGACCCTTTCGGCCCGGTCGCTCCCGGCCCGGAACGTGGGCGGCGACTTCTACGAATACGTCTACCATCCTTCCCTTGAAAAAACTATAAGCGGTATCGCTATCGGGGACGTGGCCGGGAAAGGAATTCCCGCCGCTCTCCAGATGGCCGTGGTGCGAACCCTTTTCCGGGTAGAGGCTCGCCGCCGGATTTTTCCTTCTCAAACCCTTTACTCGGTCAATATGGCGTTACAGGCCGAAAGGTCTTTCGGTATGGTAACGATGTGTTACGCGATGCTTGACCTGGATAGCAATACCTTGCACCTGGCGAACGCCGGGCATAACTACCCGCTCCTGCTAACGGAAGGCACCCTGGAAGAAATCGGTCTGCCGGGCTTACCCCTGGGCATTGACGACAGCATCGAATATGACGAGGACAGGGTAAAAATCGAGCCGGGCAGCAGCGTTATTTTCTATACCGATGGCGTGCCGGAAGCGTTGGACCGGGACGGCAACCTCTTTACTTTCGAACGGTTCAAAGAGGGTATTGAGAGGCACCGGCAGCTTGACGCCGAAGAAATGGTCGCGGCACTCCTGGCCGAAATTGCCGTTTTCACCCAGGGGGCGGTTCAGAGCGATGATATAACTATCATGGTATTGCAATATCATCCTCAAGCTGGCAAAATAAATGAAAGCAATCAGTTTGCAAGTTCAGCCGGCCAGCAATACAAATTTATTTAGTCACGTTTAGTACTAGTGGCTACTTTTCAATCTCGTTAAAGTACGGTTTAATTAATACAGAGACCAAGTTAATTTGGTTAAGGTCAATTGCATAATGGAGCAACCTACCGCCAGAACCGGGTTCCAAATAGATGGAAAATTACTGATACTTGACCTTGATACGTTCAGCGGAAGCGAGCGTTTCATGAGCAGGACCAGTTTGCGTACCGCCTTTTCCCAGGGCATGCGGGCTTACCTGGACGGGCAGTATTCAAGGGCCGTCGGCGAATTTAACCAGGCTCTTATTGCCACGATTGTCGAAAATGATGAATATACCGAGATATGGGACCGCGAACGCGCCATTATTCACCTCTACCTGGGAAACGCTTACGCTTATCAGGATAACTGGACCGAGGCGCTCAATGAATACCTGAATGTAGTTCAGATAGATGCCCAACTGGCCGAGGCCCATTACAACCTGGGAGTTGCTTACCAGGCTCTGAGCAAAATAAACGACGCAATTACCGCCTTCAAAGTAGCCCTCGAATACAACCCTGATTTGTATGAAGCTCATTTTGCCCTGGGCCGCTGCTTCCACGAACTGGGCGAATATGCCCCGGCTTATATCTCCTACACCCTGGCCCGCCAGATTCGGCCCAACGCCGCCGAACCGATTTACTACCAGGGCATGCTTCACCAGGCTCACGGCGAGACGAATGAGGCGGCCCGGTGTTTTGCCGAGGCTTTGCAGGTCGAGCCGGAATATATTTATAACAATCGCCTGGCCCAGAAACCACCGGAAGCGCCCTCGGCGGAACATGACGCCGCCTGGTATTACCAGTTAGCCGATTCGCTAAAAACCCAGGGCAACCTGAGCGGGGCGGCCCAGGCTTACCGGGCGCTTTTGACCATAGACCCGAACGAGACGAAGGGGCGTTATTTCCTGGCGAATATCCTGGCCCGCCAGTTCGAGTGGGAAGAAGCCATCGCCGAGTACAATCATGTGCTTAAACTTGAGCCTCAATTCGTCCAGGCGCGCTTCAAACTCGCCCTGTCCTACCGAGTAAGCCACCGGCTTAAAGAGAGTTACAATACCCTGGTAGAGTGCGCCCGGCAGCAGCCCACCAATGGTGAAGTTTTTTTAAGTTTGGGCCTGGTACTGGGCGATTTAAACCAGTTTGGCCTGGCAGTCAAAGCCTTTGAACGGGCCGTCCAACTGCAACCTTCCGAACCTCAGGTTTATTACCGGTTGGGCCGGGCCTTGATTGGGGCGGGGTTCGAGGACCGCGCTATGCTGGCCTGGCAGACCGCCCTTAAGTTAAATGAGAACTGGCAGCCCGCCCGCTTTGACCTGGGCCTGCTCTACCTTAAACGAGGCCGCTACCAGGAAGCCGCCCGCTGCTTTGAGCGAATTTACCGGCTTTATCCCGAAGATGTCGAGACAGCTTACCTGCTGGCTTTATCCATTAAAGAGCTTGGCCGGTTGGATGAAGCGGTCGAATTGCTGGAAAAAGTTATCAAAGCGCGGGCTGACCACTACATGGTCCATTTCCACCTGGGCGGCTGTTTACTCAGGCTGGGTCAAACTTCCAAAGGGATGGCCCACATGCGCCAATACGAAAGATTGCGGGCTTTACAGGCCAATCCTCGCCAGGGCCAGACCGGCGGTTTATACGGGGCTAGTTCCCGGTTGGCCGGCCGTCCCTTTCCCGGCCTGGCCCCCAATAACGCCGCCACGATGAAGTTGAACGGGTATGCAAACGGTAACGGTAATGGACATAAGAACGGGACTAATCTGCCACCCAAAGGCGCGGTTAGCCCCGGCCAGATGAGCCAGAACTAAGAACTAAAATGGACAATCAATTTCAGCCGGACCCGCTTTCGGAAGCGGAAAAACTAATAATCGAACTGGAAGGCCGAGCCCTGGCTCTGCAGGAAGGCCAGGAGCAAGAACCACTCGTTTCCTTGCTTACCTTCTATCTGGCCGATGAATGGTTTGCCCTTCCGCTCGAAAAGGTCAAGGTAGTCACGCGCCTCCTGGACGTGACGCCGGTGCCGGGAGCCAGTCCCTACGTGCTGGGCGTCATAAACCACAAAAGCGCCATTTACCCGCTGGTAGACGTGCACAAACTCTTGAAAATCGAGCCGCAACCGCCCACGCGCTCATCCCGTTTTGTTATTATCCAGCACGACAAATATACCCTGGCTTTGCTGGTAGACAATATGGGCGAGGTGCGCGAGGTAAATTCGAGCGGCCTTGAAAAGCAAGTCCGCAGCCATAACGAAACCACCGACTATATTCGCAGTGAGCTAACCATCGAAAACCGGCTGATGGGGCTTTTGAACATGGACGCCATTTTAAACACCATTTCGGAAGGCGAAATTCAACCATCGAGCGCTTTCCAGAACTAGAGAAGTAAGTTTAATGCTTTTATGGGATAACAAACAGCAGACCGCCGAACCAAAGCTCATCTCACACGACCGGGCAGCCCCTGCGCCAAAAACGGTTGAGTTGATTGTTGTACGGGTCGGCAGCCAGCCTTTTGGCCTGCTTTTGAAACAAATCTTTAATATCGCCCGGCCTGAAGGTGACGTGTTTTCGGTGGTGCGGCCTCCCAACCCTGACAAAGGGTATGGGGAAATATTCTACCGGGGCCAGGTCTTACAGGTGGTTGGGCTGGCCCGGAAGCTGCAAATAGGTCAGGCCGAAGCGCTGTCCGAATCAAAAATTTTAATTTCCGGCCGTCTGGTACCGGGCGGCAATATCCAGCAACCTTTTGGCGTCAGTGTGGATGAAATTATCGGGGTCTGGCGTACCGGCCTGGAAAATTTGCGGCTGCTGGACGATTGGGTCTGCCGCAAGCGGTTGGGGCGGCTGCTCTGGGGTTTCGCGCTGGTAGACCGGGCCAACCTCGGCCCCCAGGAACAGGTAGGGGAAACCCAACCGGCTTTTCAATTTAAATTTAATGGTATGATGGGCGAAACAGGTCCTTTAGCAAGCCCAACTCACCCGGATAGGATAGGGCCGCACGGAATTATTAGCCTGGCAGAAAGCCGCCGCCTGGCAATGCCCGGGAGTGGAAACCCGGTGGAAATTCCCCTGATGCTATTGGACCTGGAAGTTTTAAGAACCGAGCTATACCGGGACTAACTTTTTATACGATGGTTGCCTTGGTAGTTGGTAGTGTTGCATGAGCCTTGAAGATACCCGCAAGAAATTACTGAATAAGTTCAAGGAAGAAGCGGATATTCACCTGCTTAGCCTGCAGCGGCGGCTGGTGGACCTGGAAAGCAACCCCCAAAATAAAGAGTACCTGGGCGAAATCTTCCGGGCGGCCCATACCATCAAGGGCAGCGCCCGCCTCATGAACTTTGTGGAAATCAGCGCCATCGCCCACGAAATGGAAAATATCTTCGCGGCGATGCGTGACGGAACGATGCAGCTTCAACCTGACACCAATGATTTGTTGTTCGAGGCCGTTGACACCATCAATACCATGACCGACGCCGCACTGAAGGGTGAAACTCCAACCCTGGATATACCCGGCCTTAAGCAACGTCTGGCCGCTATCCTGCCGGATGCCCAGAACGGCAACGGTAATGACCACCACTCCGCCCCGCAAACCCAACCCATTCCCGACATTTCCAGTCAGAATCTTCTGCCCAGGAACGGGACCGACAAGACCCTGGCTGACCCGCCCGGTCCGGTCCAACCGCTCTCGAACTTGCGGTCGGTCGGGGCGCTTAGCGACAATGTTATCCGGGTGGAAGTCGGCAAGCTCGATGAGCTTATGAATATCACGGGCGAACTGGTGCTTGGTAAACTGGAAGCCGAAGCCACGCTAGCCAATTTGAGGGCTTTGCAAGAGCTTTTGCGCCAGCGCAACCGGGTCAGTATTCCGGTACGCAACCTGGGCACCGCGTCTCACGAAATGTCCAGGTTCAATAATCCGCAACTTATCCGCGATACTATCGGCCAGCTAATCTTGCTTGACCAGCAAATAGAAAACCTTATTCGAAACACCTTGCGCGATTATGAGGAACATACCAGCCAGCTTGTAAACCGGGTGGACGAGCTAGAAAGCAACGTGAAGACCGTACGCATGCTCCCGATTGAAACCATTTACCAGGATTTCCCGCTCTCTATCCGCAATATAGTGAAATCTAACGGGCGTGAACTGCCCGACTTCCGGTTTTACGGCGGCGAAATTGAACTGGATAAAAAAGTCCTGGAAGGCATCCGCGACCCCCTTATACACATCATCCGAAACGCCATTGACCACGGCATCGAAACGGCCACGGTGCGCCTGGGAGCCGGTAAACCGGTGGCCGGGCGGCTGGTTATGAGCGCCAGCCAGGACGGCGGCTATGTAATCATAAAAGTTTCGGACGATGGGGCCGGGATAGACCCCGACCATATCCGGCGGGTGGCGGTTGAAAAGAAGTTTATCAGCGAGGCCAGGGCAAGCGCGCTTTCGGACGAGGATGTTATTAATTTGCTATACGAGCCGGGTTTCAGCACCAGCCCGATTATTACCGATCTATCAGGCCGGGGCGTCGGCATGGAAATAGTTAAGACAAACCTGGAACGGCTGGGCGGGCAGGTCAGCATCAGTAGCGAAAAAGGAGCCGGGACAACGGTAACTCTGCGCGTCCCGGTCACTCTGGCGACCAGCCGCGCCTTGATGGTCAAGGTCAACGGCTTTACCTATGCCATCCTGGCGCCTTCGGTTGAGTACCTGCATTATCTTTCCCCGGACGAAATCCTCAGCCGGGAAGGCCGGGACGTAATTCTTTACGACAACGCCCTCATTCCGCTGGTCCGCTTGCAGAATTTGCTGGGCGATAATTCGCACGCCAGCCACCCGCTTTTCGTCCACCAGCAGCGCGAAGGCAGCCGGCTGGACTTTTACCAGCCGTCCAGGAACAACCAGCGTTTTGGGTTGGACAGTTCAATTTTTGGTCTTGGTGATAATGGCGGCGGAAATGGCAACCCCCTGCCTGAAATGGCCAGCCTCACCCTGGCCGACCCCAGGGCAAAAGGGCGGATTCTCGAATTGCAGCAGCAACACCTGCTTAAACAGTTGGGAAGGTTTTCAAGTGACCAGCTTCCCTCGGTCGTCCTCGGTAGCGGTGACCGGCGGGTCTGTTTCCTGGTGGATGAACTGGTGGACGAAACCGAAATCGTGGTTAAAAATCTTAGCCCGCTGCTGGTAACGGCCCCCTTTGTCAAAAGCGCGACCATCAACGGAAGCGGCCAGGTGGTCCTCATCCTGGACGTACCCAACCTGATTGCGGCGACCCGCAGCTACAGCCTCAACAACCAGCCCCACCAGCCTGACCGGCAAACTGCCCGCAAGCGCATCCTGGTAGTGGACGACAGTATCACTACCCGTGAACTTGAAAGGTCTATCCTGGAGGCCCAGGGCTATGAGGTTGACCTGGCGAACGACGGTAACGAGGCTCTTAATTTACTCAAAAATGACGCGGGCTACAACCTGATTATTACCGATGTGGAAATGCCTAATATGAGCGGCTTTGAACTGGCCCGCCGGATTAAGAGCGACCCGAACCTCCAAAAGGTGCCGGTTATCATCGTTTCCTCGCTCAATAACGACGACCACAAACGGCGCGGCATCGAGGCCGGAGCGCAGGCTTATATTATTAAAGGTAATTTTGAACAGGCCAATCTCTTAAGTACGATTGAATTTTTGACCAGCCGCTAGCAGAAACACCGGTTTTGCCCGGAGTAATGCCCAAAATAAAGTTTATGTTATAATCTTTTTACAGTGGTCAACATATACAAGGCGGTTTAGTAAAAATGTTGCCAGTTAATCCGAGAACTAGACCTTTAGGAGAATGGGATGCCCAAGCGGAAAATTTTGGTGGTTGACGATAGCGCTTTAGTGGCAGAAGCCGTCAAAGCCAAATTAGAAGCTAATAATTATGCTGTCCAACTGGCCTACAGCGGCGAAGAAGCGTTGGAACAGGTTGACCGCGAACTGCCAGACTTAATGATTCTGGATGTCTATATGCCTGGTATAGACGGTTTTGAAGTCTGTAAAAGGCTGCGGGAGAAAAAAGAAACCCAATCGCTTCCTATTGTTATGTTAAGTTCCAGGGGCAATATCAAAGAAAAACTGGCCGGGTTCAGGGTTGGCGCCGACGACTACCTCGTCAAAGAATTCGACCTGCTCGATTTACCTTACCGGGTTAAACTAGTCTTCCGGTTGCGGGGTCTGGATGAAGACGCCTCCGGGAATTCCGGCTCAACGCCTTCAACTCCCCTTATGAACTAAACGGGAAAGCAGACCGTATGCCGGATTACCTTTGCCGGGGACGAAACCGGCCTGTACTAAACCGGGGAGAAGTTTTCCTCTCAAAATTTCTCTTAAAGAAACCCGGTTGCCTTTTCCCTTTGAAGCCAGGTAAAGCCAGGAAAGAACCGGCAGATGATTTCACCAGGAGCGGACGCAGCCCCCGATTTCCCGAACGAATATTTTGAGCTATACCGGGATTTACTTTTCCGGAAATGCGGCATGGTTTTCGACGAGACGAAACGAACCGTCTTGCGAAATGCCCTGGCCGACCGGATGGCCGCTCTAAAAATTAGCGATTTCCAGACCTACTACAACTTACTCACCCTCGCCCCTTCAACGGACAATCACTCCGACTTAACCTTTCCTCAGAATAAAATCATCAGCGAGGCCCGGGCGGAGCTTTTGAAGCTTATCGAAGGCGTCGCCATCAACGAAACTTCCTTTTTTCGCAATAAAGAACATTTCCAGAGTCTGCGCGAGGAAGTTTTACCAAAACTTTTCCGACGCCACGCGGCGGATAAACGGTTGCGTTTCTGGTCGGCCGGGTGTTCAACCGGGCAAGAACCGTACTCGCTGGCAATCTGCCTGTTAGAAACTTTGAAGCAAAAAGGCGAAAACCCCCAGGAGTGGAATATTGAAATATTTGCCACCGATATTAGCGGACGGGTTCTGACTATCGCCCGGCAGGGCCGCTACCGCACCGAAGAATTGCGCAGCCTTTCCCAGTCCCAGATCGAACAATATTTTCAACCCATCAGCGCGCCAACCGTCCTTACAGCCCCACTCGACCCGGCGAACATTTATATTCCGGGAA
Organism: Chloroflexota bacterium; assembly: GCA_902812345.1. Lineage (GTDB taxonomy): Bacteria > Chloroflexota > Chloroflexia > Chloroheliales > Chloroheliaceae > 54-19. Next base: position 12,242 of record CADDZM010000035.1, read on the forward strand.
ACATAAACCCGGGCCGGGGCCGGTTACACCGGGCCTTTGAAATCCAGCCTGAAATTCGCAAGCATATAAAGTTCGACTTTCTAAATCTTATCTCGCCCGTATTTCCAGGCCGCTTAACCCAGCTTGACCTGATACTGTGTGAGAACGTAACCATCTATTTCGCACCAGCCACAACTAAAGCCGTTATCGAAAATATGTATAAGGCCCTGGAAAACGGCGGGTTTTTATTTATCGGCTACAGCGAAACACTCTGGCAGGTCTCTGACCGCTTCAAGCTTATAAACTCGCACGAAACTTTTTATTACCAGAAACCTTACCCCAACGAAGACCTTTCCCGGGCCACCCGCCATAAACCGGTGACCGGACCGTTCAACTCGCCTTCCCAGGTCATCACCGTCAGCCCGGTTCCCAAAACTTCCCACCCTAAAAGCGATACCAACCAAAGCGGACTTCATTTACAGGAGGCTCCGCGCCTGCCAGCAGGTCTGCCTGACCCAGCCGGAAAGGCTAAAGCAAACCGGCAAACCGTTTCGGCCCCGCCGGTTAATGGAATATCTCGTCAGAACCAACCCTATATCCAACCGGGCACTGTTCCAGAAAAGCAAGCTGGCCAGGCTTTGCTGGCAAAAGGCCAGCAAAAAATGGCCGCCCACGAGTTCGAGGAAGCCCTGGCCCTGCTGGAACAGGCTATGGCGGCCAATCCCCAGGACGACCGGGTTTTAGCGGCGCTGGCCGAGCTAAAGCTAAAACTGGGCGATTATGATACAGCCCTGCACCTTTGCAAGCAGACCATTTTGCTCAACCGCCTCTCGGAGCAAGCTCACCTGATGCTCGCGATGATTTACCATAAGGAAGGCCAACTGGAAAGCGCGGTCCAGGAGTACAAGACGGCGATTTTTCTTAACCTCGAAAACGTAATTGCCTACTTGCGGCTGGGTGATATTTACCGGGACAACCGCCAACCGAGCGAGGCTTTACGCGAATACCGCCGCGCCCAGGAAGTTTTACGCAAAAAAGCCCCCGATGAAATCATCGAGGACTTTTCGGTAGGGTTGCTCCGCCAGGCCTGCGAACAGAACATCGCCAGGCTCAATATGCGCGGGTTTCGGTAGGCATTAAACCCTCTTTTACCCACTATAAGCTTCATCAGCCGCATCGAAGGCAGCGCCGGCAATCTGTTCGGGAGAAAGGCCAAAGTGCCGGTACAGGTCGGCACGGCTGGCTGACTGGCCGAAATCGTCCACGCCCAGGGAGGTTACTCGCGTACCGTAGACACTGCCTAACCAGGCCAGCGAATGGGAAGCCGCGTCCTGGATAGTGACAATGGGGGCACGGCGTTCTTCGGGCGGCAATAAGACGCCGAGTTGGCCGAAATCGTTTGAACCGGCCAGGCGGGCTTCTTTCCACTGACGGAAAAGACGGCCCGGGCTGGTCAGGTTGATAACGTTGGCGGCGACGCCTTCGGCCTGGAGTATTCTGGCCGCTTCCAGCGTTTCCGGTATGATTGCCCCGCACGTGACCAGTTGGACTATGTTCTTGTCCTGGCGAGACTCCGAAGACGCTTCCAGCAAGCGGTAGCCTCCGGCCAGCGCCTGGCGGCGGGTTTCATCTTCGCCCAACCGGGCTACAGCCGCTTCAAAAGGAGCCTGTTCAACGGGGCGGGTCGAAAGCCGCAGGTAGGTCGAAAAACCGTTTTTGCGGTCGCAACACTGGCGCAACCCCTCCAGCATCATCCACTCAACTTCTTTGCCGTAGCACGGCTCGTAAGAGAGCAGGTGAGGCAGTTCGATGCCTAGAGATGGCGTAACGGTAGACTGGTGCGCCCCGCCTTCCGGCGAAAGGGTGATGCCGGCGGGCGTCCCGGCAAACATAAATTTGGAGCCGCTATAGAGGCCGTAAATGAGCGCGTCCAGACCCCGGCAGATAAAAGGGTCGTAAACCGTACCGATGGGAAAAAGTTGCTGGCCGCTTAATTCTGTAGAAAGGCCGAGCATGCCCAGGAGCATAAACAGGTTCATTTCGCTGATGCCAAGCTCGATATGACGCCCTACCGGGGACGGCTGCCACTTGAGCATCTTGGGGCCGCCTTCCTCGTAGTCCACCGACTGCGAAGGCGAGAAGACGCCGACCTTGTTTATCCACCCGGCCAGGTTTGTAGAAATTGATACGTCCGGCGAGGTAGTTACTACCCGCTGCCCGACCTCGTCTACATCGGCCAGACGGCGCACCACCCGGCCAAAAGCTTCCTGGCTCGAAGTGGTAGCCCCCTGGCTTACGTCAAGTTGGACCGGAATCCGGTCGGCGGTAAGCGTCACCGGGGCCGTTTTACCTTCGGGGTAAAGGCGCTCTTTGGCCGCCCGGCACAACTTTCCTTCAGGCGAGTCGGGCGAGAAGGCCGCCCATTCATCCTCTTTCGCCAGCCCGAACTTCTCGCGCAACTGGTCTACCTGCCGGGGTGTGAGCAGGGCCGAGTGGTTCATGCGGTCCCCGGCAATCGGCAGGCTCCAGCCTTTAACGGTGTAGGCGAAAATCACAGTCGGGACTTTGGTCTCCTGGTCGGCTTCCTGCAAGACCCGCAAAAGTTCGTTAAGGTCATGGCCGCCCAGGTTTGCCAGCAGGTCGGGAAGTTCAGCGTCCGGCAAATCTTTTAAAAGTTCAGCCAGTTGTTTTCCCAGCGGCCCATTAACGAGGCGATTGCGCAAGGAAGCGCCGTCCAGCCGCAAAAGAGCCTGGTATTCCTCGTTGCTCATTTCATCAATGCGCTGGCGCAGGGCCTCCCCGCCGGGCCGAGCAAAGACCGCCTGCAACTTCTGGCCGTACTTGGTTTCCAGGACATTCCAACCGGCGACCTCGAAATGGCGTTTAAGCTCGATAGCCTTGATGCCGGGGACTATCCGGTCCAGGCTCTGGCGGTTCAGGTCCACAATCCAGATGATATTACCCAGGCCGCGCAGCGCTTCTTCTGAGATAGCCTCCCAGACGCTGCCTTCATCAAGTTCGGCGTCACCAAGAAGGGCCACGAAACGGCGGCTGGTCACGCTACCAAACTGGGTCAGGGCGTACCGGTGGCCCAGTGCAGCAAAAGCCGGGCCGACTCCACCAAGCCCAACCGAGCCGGTCGAAAAGTCCACCGGGTCAGGGTCTTTGGTGCGGCTGGGGTACGCTTGCAAGCCTTTGTAGGAGCGCAGTTCGGGCAAAAATTTGGGGTCGAGGTTGCCCAGCAGATACTGGACGGCGTGGTAGGCCGGGGAAGCGTGGGGTTTGACCGCCACCCGGTCGCCCGCCTTGAGGAAATAAAAGTAAAGGGCAGTCAGGATGCTGACCATTGAGGCGGAAGAAGCCTGGTGTCCCCCGATTTTGCTCTTATCAGGATTGGGCCGGACATTGTTGGCGTGGTGGACAATATTGGTTGCCAGCCACAGCACCCGGCGCTCAATCGCTTCCAGGGTAGCTAAATCTTCGGGCGACAGCGGCTTATAGGGTAAAGGCTGGTAGTTATCCGGGCGCACCAAAGCTGATTCGCCCTGGCGTTGGGCCTGGTCAAGTTTTGCCAGGGCTTCGGCCTGGGTTTTATCCAATTCTCCCGCGAAAGACATTCAAATCCCCTTCTTTCTGGCAAATTCAAAAGCGCCGCTTTTGGCGGTAAAGCGGGTGAGTTGGAGATATTATAACAGGGAAACTTTATCAGGCAAAAGGCACCGGGGTGCCGCCGGTAGTCATGGCGCGGGCGGCCCGCAGCAGGATTGCCAGCCGTTGGGCGTCAATAACCTGCCGTGAGGCGCTTTCGCCTTCTTCGTCCCGGCCCAGGCGAACCGGCTCGTTTTCGGCGGCAAGATAATAACTGACCTGCTTGCGCCTGGCCCGCACCAGGGTATTCCTGGGCGCATGAAGTTCCAGGTCAGGCCACTTCTTCTTGCCGGTCTTCTTTTTAGAAGGTTTGGCAGTCTTTTCCACTTCCTTCACCGGCTTTTCCACGATAACCCCGGCCTCTTTACAGGGCTGCATCTCCCAGGCTTTGTGGCGGTGGCAGTAGAGAGCGTAAGACCTGGCCCAGGTTAGCGGCATGATGATGTGCGGTCCAAAGGCATATTTTTCGGAGTCGGATTGGTTTACGCCATCCGGGAGACGGCGGGGAACGGCCAGACCATTTTTAACCAGCCAGATTTCGGGATACTCGATTGAGAGGGCGTTAAGCAAGTTACGGCGGTATTCGTGTAAGACCTGCCAGACTCCATTAAAATAACCGGCATCGGTGAGCCAGCTTACCTGGGCCGGCTTAAGGGGGAACTGGCTAAAAAATTCGGCGTTGACGCTGCGGTAGAATTTTCGAGCCCCACCGGGCGCGACCGATTTGAGCAGTTCGACCGCCAGGGGCCGGTAGCCGCCGATTACATAAAGTTCGCCCGCCTCGATGATAACGCACCAGCTTGCAGCAGGGCGCTCGCGCTTCTTACGGCCCGGTTTTTCTTCGGTTGTCACAGTTTCTTCTGTCATAGTTATATAATAACACCACACCCCCAGGCGTGGTTTAAACCTTGCTAATAGTATCGTGAAAACGTGGGAAAGAGAGCCGGTAAAGGACAAATTATGAGCGGGGAAAACTTTAAAGAAGATTTCAGTGAGAGCGGTTTCAAAAGCGATGCCTTGCGCGCCACTGAAAAGGCCGAACGGCGCGAACGCTGCCGGGAACGCCAAAAACAGGCTCCGATCGAAGCGCGCTACGGCATCTGGACCGGCGAAGGTTATTTGCGCGAGGGCGAGGGTCTGGAGAAACTGATGGCCGAAAAAAGCCTCGGCGGCCCCAATAACGGCGCCCGGCGCGAGAAACGCCGCAACAAGAAATCCAAAAAGAAATAAGGTTCAGCGGAGTATTTTCTGGTGGGACATTCGCTTGGGGGATATGTTGCCTTGTTTTACGCCGCCGCCCTGGAAGAACCTGCCTCCCTGGTCGGGATCGGGGCCGCCGACCTCAAGACCGGCAGCACCAAAGACGAACACGAACGCTCCCGCCAGGCGACCGCCCGACCCCAACCGTTCCACCGGGGTGTGGACGAAGTAGCCGCCCGCCTGAAAGCCGCCATGCCGGATAGTTCAGTGAGCAAGGACCGCCTGCGCCAACTCGCCGAAACCGGGGTCTACGAGGAAGGCCCGGCCTTTCGGTTCAAATACGACCGGCAAGTCCTTGATTTTGAGCCGGTTGACCCTGGTGCTTTCGCCGACAAAGTTTCGGTCCCGGTGTTAATTCTAAATGGTGAAAATAGCAGCGTCATGAACGCCAGGCAGGGCCGTGAACTTTCCAAAAGCTTGCCCCAGGCTAAACGCCACGAAATCGCTGGGGCCGGGCATTTCGTCTATTTGGACCAGCCAGCCGAATTTGTGGAGGCCGTGAACGGCTTTTTAGGAAAATTTCTTCTAAAAAGCCCCCAAAATAAGTGTTTTAATTAGACATAGGGCAACAATTTTTGATAATATATTCTTAAAGGTTTAAGACCCGGCAAATTTTCCGCAATTTGCCAGAGGCCGTTTTTTACATAAGCAGGGACGCTTTTAACTCCGCTGAAAGGTTTTTCTAAACCATGAAACTGGTGACTTTTACCGACAATGCTGTCTATATTGACCCCCACGCCATGCGCCGGGATACCGGCACGGGCGGCGTCTTGCACAACCGGCGCGTATACAAGCTTAGCGCCGTGGCCCAGTGGGCGCAGCGAACCGGCCAGCTTGAGCTTGAAAACGTGCCTACCAGCGTCCTTGATTTTGTAAACCTTGACGCTACCGCGCGGCAATCCCTGGCCGGGTTGTGCGAACACCTGGAAGAAGCCGGGCTGGCCTCGGTAGGCATTGAGGAGGTTCGCTTGAGGGCGCCTATCGAGCTTCCGCCCAGCGTGCGCGACTTTTACGCCTTCGAGCAGCACGTCAAGACTGCCAGGGCTAACCGCGGTCTGGGCATGATTCCCGAATGGTACGATTTCCCGGTCTTTTATTTCTCCAACCACCGGGCCATTTACGGCCCTGAAGACGAAATCCCCTACCCGCAAAAATCCAAAGCCCTTGATTTTGAACTGGAAATGGCCTGTGTTATTGGCCGCGCCGGTCGGGATATCCCCCCGGAAGAAGCCTCAAACTTTATCGCCGGGTACTGCGTGATGAACGATTGGAGCGCCCGCGACTTACAAATGGAGGAAATGAAGCTGAATATGGGTCCGGTCAAAGGCAAAGATTTCGCCACCTCGCTCGGTCCCTGGCTGCTCACGCCCGATGAACTCGAAGACAAACATACCGCCGGGGGCGCGAACGAACGGTACGACCTCACCATGACGGCCCGCCTGAACGGGAAAGAGATTTCCAGGGGCAATTTCAAGGATATTTATTTCAGCTTTCCCCAGATGATCGAGCGCGCTTCGCTAAATACCTGGCTGGCGCCGGGCGATATTCTTGGCAGCGGGACCGTCGGCACCGGGTGTCTATTGGAGTTTGGCAACAAACGCGAACGCTATTTACAACCGGGTGACGTGATGGAAATGGAAATCGAACGGTTGGGCGTGCTTCGCAACACTGTGATTGAATCTAAATAAAGGCCGAATAAATAGGGGGATTGGGAATGGACAGCGAAAATCCAAAGATGGCTGAAATTCGCCGCAGCGTGGAAGATTCCAATAACCGGATAATAGAACTGGTTGAGGACCGCTTGCGAAAGCTCGACCACGCCCGGTTATACCTGCCGCCCGCCGAAAACGAATGGAGCGTGATGCAAAGCCTGGCCCATATCGTTGAGATTATGCCTTACTGGGCTAACGAAATTAAAAAACTGGTCGAGAAACCGGGCCAGAAGTTCGGCCGGGTAATGACGGACGAAGCGCGACTGCGAGCCATTGACGAACACGGCAGGGATGAACTGCCACAGGTCGAAGCGGCCCTACCCGGCAGTTACGCCCGCTTGAAAGAAGTCCTGGCTTCTTTGACCGACGCCGACCTGACCAAGACCGGCATCCACTCAAAATACGGCGAAAAGTCCCTGGAATGGTTCATTCGGGAGTTTGTGACCGACCACCTCAAGAACCACATTACCCAGCTACATGAAACACTGGCGGTTATTTCTCCCCCAAACCCTTAAGGGGTTGGTTAGTTTGATACATATTAAAGAAAGCGATTTGCTGGAATTATTTAATTTCCGGGCTTAACTTTGAAGAATAAAAAAACCGGGGCGCTTATTAAGAATCCCGGCGAAAATCCAGAAAAAGGTTTAACCGGCGGCAACGTATAAAGCGTTGATACCGAATTCTGAAGCCGAACGCAAAACTTCCCGGCTGGGCGCTTCGGTGCGTTCCTGGCCGCGACCTTCCCATAAACAGCCGTAATCGCCCGTTGTGATAATCATACGGTTAGATTCAACGACTACTCCAGCCGGGTCTACGGCAAGAGGCGGCACCGCAAACAGATAGCGCGAGCTTAATAGGGGATGCCCGGCCCTGGGCTGGATAGGCTGGCGGTTGAGCCGCTGAGCCAGTTCGATGCATGACCGGCTGAAATCGTCAGGCGTGCCGTTCGGGATGCCGTTTCGGCACGGTTCGCACCAGAGTACGCCGCCCCGGTCCATAAACCGGCGTAAAGCTACTTCTTCTTCCGGGCTGAACTTGAACGGACTGCGGCCTGTCATGTAAAGCACCTTGCAATTCTTGACCACCGCATCATCAAGGGGGCTGACTCCTTCGAGGATATTGCCGTCCAGGCTGGTAAAATTGTCGGTATCGCGGATAAGCCGCCGCAAACCTTCCGAGTGGCGTTTCCATTCAACGCTGTTGGGGGGCCCGTGCTTGATAATACCAACCGTAACTACCGTCTTTTTAGCCGCGCCTCCCTGAGCGCCGCTGCCGGGCGTCCCAACAAGTTTGCGGCCTGAAATATCAATTTCATTATTTCCCGGCTGCATTAAATCTACCGGGTTGCGAATCTGGCGGCTGTTCGGCTCGATGCTGATACGGGCCAACTCGATGCCGTTCGGGGTCGCTTCCAGGCTGGCCCGGATGGTGCATTCTTCCAGAATACGGGCCGGTTGAGGAGTGCCGTTCTCGGTAATGTTTTGCATCATAGTCGGTTTTTCGTCGTATTCCATCACCACGAAGACCGTCGCGAAATTGCTCTGGCCGGGGATTAGCACCGTTACCGGTTCGGTCAGAAGCAGCATGCGGCCTTCGGCATCAATACCCAGGCCGGGCCGGACCATCACGCGCATATCGGCAGGTTGAGAAGCGACGACATCCAGACCCTGGACCACGCCCACACCGTGCAAGGCTAACTGGTGAAAGCGCATCTGGTTGCGGTGGTAATCGTGGGCGTCGGCCCAGGTAGTTTCGTCCACCAGCAGACCGCGAAAAGGATTGACCCTTAAAAATTGAAATTTGCCATTTTGCTGACTTCTACTGGTCATTAGTTGTTCTCCTGGCTGCTATCCCCACCCGAGTCCGGGTGGCCGGTGGTAGGTTTATTCTGGCCGTCTATCTTCGGCTGGGTTTTAGGCAGAGGCTTTCCGTTGCCGTCTGTTTCAATTTTTAGCTCCGGGGCGGCTTGGCTTTCGCCGTTTGACACGGACCTGGCTCCAAGAGCCGGTTCGGGGTTGCTATCAGTCTTTAGGTCGTTAGCCGGGGCCGATCTGGTTTCCCCGGCCCCTTTTTTGGCCGTGATTACTTCGGCCTTACCATTCCGGGGCGAGCCATTCGAGCCGTTCGAATGATGCCCGTCCCGACCGTTTAGATTTTTCGCTTTAGACCCGTCCGGGCCGGTTTCGGCGGCTTCGCCCGGATCATCATCATCTTTGCGGGTCTTTAAAATTAACTGGTAGGTGGTGTGAGCCGGTTTTTCGGTTTCAATTATCCGGCGAATATTTAGCTCTTTGTAAGAAATTTCTTCTTCGCTCATCTCCGGAAGGTACATCGTAACCGTAAAACGGTGGCGTTCGCGCCCGGCGATAGTGGTATTAATACCAAGCCGGGTATCCGGCCCCAGCACCATACCGTCCACGTATTCCGAAATATTAGGTACAACCCCGGTATACAGGGTTAAATACTCGGTAAGACCCCGCCGGGTGCCGCGGCGGCTGTAGAGTTCCGGGGCGGTGTAAATAAGGTTCCGGCGCTGTTCGAGACTCCAGTTATCGTCAAGAACCAGGTTCACCCAGGTAGCCAGCCAGGGAACAAGCTCGGTAGGCGTGGTGAGCGGGTGAAAATAATAATGGAGATTTTCGGCCATAAGCTGCAAGGGCCGCAAAGTATCCTCGAAAATGAACAGGAACCGGTTTAGAAACTCGTCTCCGGCGTAAAAGCCGGGCAGGTAATTGAGCAGCCAGCTTTGCCGCTCTCCCTTGGCATCCTTGTAAGTCGATAAAATCGAGGCTAACTGTTCTTCAAGCAATGAGTTCATAATGGCCTAAACTTAAATTATAACGATTTGATGCCGGTAAGATACCAGCACCCCACGCGGACCCGGATTGATTATAAAGTTAGGCGCACCGGCCTGACCCCTGGTTATATCGTTGACCGGGAACATCTCAATTTTCTCGATAAATTCCACGCCTTCGATGGTTTGCAGCAAAGGATAAAATTCCGAGACATACAGAATCCGGCCAAACGGCCAACCTTCGCCCGGTTTGTCGTAACGCATCGTCGGGTCAGGGCCGCCGTTAACCGGCCTGATAAAGCGGTATATGCGCCGCTCGGCCTCGCGTTTGACCCGCTCATTGACATAGGCGTTGCTGGTCTTGATGCGGGCCTGGATAGTAACCCATTGGTACCTGGGGGTGGTCAGTTCAACCTGGGTCGTAAGCAGGCGGCGTTCGTCCAGGTAGCTCAAAATATCCTGCTTCATCCCGGCAGAAATCGAAAGATGCTCCGGCCGGACTTCGCGTAACTCGCTGTCAACTTCCGGTATCACCAGCAGCACCACTGTACCCGGTTCAACCCGTTCATCAGGGTCAGGCTTGTCCAGCGGGCCAGGAGTAAGGCATTTCACGCGGGCAACGCCGCTGGTAGCTTCCCTGGTCAGCACTTCAAAGTCTTCCGCCGTAACCGCCCGGTTCCGAGCGCGCAGGGTACGCGGCCCCCGAATCAGAGCGTGTTCGAGCGACTCGGCTGTGGTGCCGCCTGTAATTGGCCGCCGGTTGTTTACCGAAGACACATAGGGAATCGAGCTTTTCAGGACGGTAATCGAGTTCGCGCCCACGTTACCTTCCAGGCCGCCACCAGTACGGTAAGAGGCCATCGTAATCATGTGATTGTAAGGCGGGATAGCGCCCCATTGTTCTTCGATGCCGCTCGGATTGCGCAGGGCCGGGCCGAAAGTAATCTCGCCCGTGATGTAATCGCAGACGAAATGCCTGTCGGTCGGCTTCGAATCCGAGAAGTCAGGGACCGGGGTCCACACTTCCGGCACTTTGCCTTCCTCCAGGCTATCCACCAATATTATCTCTCCGGCGCTGGCGTCCAGGGAAAGGACCGGCGTGTTTTGTAGCTTGAACTTCTGGCCGGGTTCGCCACTGGAGCGGCCCAGGTCTTCCATCTTGATAATCTGGCTGTGCGAAACGACCGTAGTCCCGCCGATGGCGTAAGAAGTGATTTTTAAAACGCTGGGTGACATCAGGTAAGGCGGTTGCCCGGTGGTGAGGTCGCGGTAACGGCAGCGGATCCAGGAAGCAGTCAGAGTATCGCCGACAACTACAATTTCACGCTGACCGATAGTCTGGGGGATATAAAGCTCGACCTGGCCCCAGGGAAGCGTCAGGCCACCCGTGGTATCGCTACCAACTTCCAGTTCTCGCCAATCGTTGTCCAGGCGGTCCCAGTATTCCCATACAAGCGGCGCGTTTTTAGGGTTGATGCCAACGCCAAGTTTTTCGCTGTGAAGGCCCACCGTAATCAGGTTACGAGCAATATCAGAGTCAAAGCCCAAATAGAAGGCGTTACCGGGTTGAGGGTTTTCCGGGAAAACTTGCAGCGGTTTAGGGTCGTCGTTTAAGGTGGTCAGGCTAACATTAGTAAAGGTCTGGGAGTTCGGGGTTATCACGGCATATTTCAGAATAGGCGGCGTAACCACCAGTTCCTGGTCGGTCGTATAAATACGGGCGTTTTGTTCTTCGGTCCGCACCGTTGCTACCTCGGAGCCTTTTGGGATAAGCAGCGGGTTTGGCAGGTAGGTAGAGAGGCGGAAAGTCACCTCGCCTTTAGCGGCGTTTGGCGGCGACAGTTTAACGCCAATCATATCAAGGAAAGTGCGGTAATTCTTTTCCGGCACCCGGTTTATCTGGTAGAGCAGATGGTCCACCATATAAGCGAAAAGCTCGATAAGCGTTACGCCGGGGTCGCTGACGTTATGGTTGGTCCATTCGGGGGTATAGCGAGGAATCCGCAACTTTGCTTCGTCAACGAGGTCTTGAAAGGTGCGTTCATCTAGTTTAATATTCGGCAGTGCCATAGCGTCTCCTTTAATCTCGCCCGCGCGGGATAACGTAGAACGGGTAAACCAGGTTTCGTTCGTTATTGGTCTGGCGCACCCGGTAATTGATGTTTACCACCAGCTTTTCATGCTCGATTTCGTCCGTCTTGCAGGTAACGTCAATCACTTCGATGCGGGGTTCCCAGCGGCCCAGCGCCCGCGTCACATAATAAGAAACCATCCCGAAAAGCTGGGGACCGGGTGTGCCAAAGACCAGGTCGTGGATGCCGCAGCCGAACTCGGTGCGCATCACCCGTTCGCCGGGGGCGGTGCTGAGGATAATATAGATAGACTTGGCAATGTCGGCGTCGCCGCTGACCAGGGCAATATTACCCTGGGTATCAATGCCCAGGCCGCTTTCACGCCGGAAGGCCCACCCGGCCCCGATAAAACTGGCCTCCATACTTATACTTTTGTCCATAAGTGTAAAATTTCCTGCTGCTAATTGAGTTTGATAAGGCCGCCCTTGATTTCAGTCATGGCCGCGCCTTCCAATTTGGCCGTCGTATCGCCTTTAAGTTCCAGGGTAAGCCCGGCGACTTTAGCCCCGGTAGTGCCTTTGGCGTCAAAACTGGTGCCCCCTTCCAGTTTAAGGTCGGTAGTAGACTTGATATTAATATCGGTTGAGGTAGATTGCAAGGCTACCTGTCCGCCCTTCTGGGTAATTTTGTTTGTTACGGTAATATCCAGGTCAGCCGCTTCAATCGTCATTTTGGTCTTGGCCTTCAGAAGCATATCGCCATCAGACTCAATTGAAATTTTATTGTTGGCTGAATCAATAAAAATCTTGTTTTTGGTGGTCTTATCCACGATGGTAATGCCGGGCGCATCGTCCGTATCATTAAAAGTAAGTTTATGCCCACTAACCGTGTGAATTGTCCGTTCTTTTATTTTACCGCTGGCCTGATTGGATGAGCCGGTCAGGGGCGGCTTATCGGTGCCATTCCAGACCGCTCCCAGGACAAAGGGACGGCTTATATCGCCGTTCTCAAAGGCAACCAGCACCTCATCGTTCACTTCGGGCATAAACAAAATGCCTCGCGTGCCACCCGCCATAGGCGAAACCAGCCGCACCCAGTCGCTTTCAATGGCATCCCCAAGGACCGGGTATTTTACCTTGACCTGACCTTTGCCATCATCTTCCGAGTTCACATTGGAAACAACCCCGATGATGGGGCCGACCATTCCACCGCTGCCTCTTTCATTAAGCTGGTTGGTCAGTTCGAGGATACTATTAGTATTCTTGCCGTTCGATTCAAAAGTAGTGTAATAACCTTCTATATCAAAGCGGTGGGTACACGCGGTTATATAATATTTCCCGTTATAATTGGCGCCAACCCCTTTGATTTCGAGCCTGGTTCCGACTTTAATAGCGCTACTGCCAAAACAACTCCCTTGCAACTGGACCGCCCGCCCATTGATATCATCATGGATAGCGGTCGCCACCAGGTTAGCCTCAGCCTGGGTAGATACCGGCCGGTAGACCGTGTACATAACATTAGAGGAACCAAAATCACTGGAAAGGGCTGCGCCATCCCTGGCTAAGCCATAAGTTGGCTTGAAAGTGGAGCTGCTGGAAGTCCCTACAATAGCTTTCTTGGTTGCTACATCCCAACCCCTGACCGTTACCGAGTTCACCTGATTACTGGAATTGAGGCGCACCTTACAATCAATCAAATCCTTACCCCATTCAACGACGGCTGAATCCACGGTCAGGGTTGGTTTACGCATTTTTAAAGTTGTGCCATCCATCATAACTTCCATGCCGATACGGGCGGCCCGGCGATTCAGAAATTCCAGGTCAGTCTCATTATTCTGAATTATCCAGGGATAAACTTCGGAGGTAGCAGCCGCGCTGGCCGAAACCCCTGCCGCACCGGCAATCGAGGAAAAGTTATCGCTATCTTTAACCTGCTTAAAAACTTTTATTTTCCGGCCGCGCATCAGGCGGTGACGTTTGTCGTAAGCCCGCACAGTTATATAAGGGGTGCCGGTCGGGGAAGCATCAATTTCCTGGGCAACTACTTCTCCATTGAAAACTTCCGCGCTAGTGTTGCTGCTCTGGCCCATATTTATACTAACTAACGTGCCAATGGCAAAAGTGGTTGGATAATTGCTGGCAAGTTCCCGGTGGCGCAAGCGGATTACAGCCATTGAAGGCACATACAGGTTTTGTTCAACTTCGACATAAACAACATCATGTATAGCATCAGCCGAAAAGGGAGTTCCTTCCGCCTTGATGTTAAAAGTTGCTATCAGAATATCATTATTTAAAGCTTCTATGGTCACGGCTTTTCTCCGAAAGTTTTACCGGCGGGCGGGTGGAATAATCAGGCGCTGTCCAGGCCGCAGACTGCCGGGATTATCAATCCCGTTAAACTCGGCAATCGTGCGCCACATGGTTGGTTTTCGGTAAGCTTTGGCGGCAATTAAATCCAACCGGTCGCCTTCCCGCACGATATAGATGTCCCCTTCAATCGCGCCGCTGGTCGGGTTTTGCTTGCCGAAAGAGTCATCGTCCTTGATTTGCTGCAAACCAAGGCTGACGTTTGAGCGAAGCGGAATGCCGTCCCGGTTGAAATAAATAAATTCCTCGGAAAGGCTGGTAATAACCGCCTCGTAAGCCCAGTTGGTTCCCCAGGAAAACATCACATTGGGCGGCGTCTTAATGGGGTCCGAACCGCCGGTTTCGATACGGGAAGCGTCCCACAGCTTTTTCGTAATGGTTCGAACGTCCGTGGCGGTGTTTTCCAGGGAAGTATCGAAAAGCAAGGTCAGCGAGGTCGTACTGGGACCACCGCCGGTAAACTCGGTCGCCGGGGTATCGCCGCCCTTAATAGCCTGGGGCTTCCAGCCAATGGTCCGGGTAATCGTATATTTTTCCGGGTTAAAATGGCAGGTCAGGGTTTCCTGGGCCTTGTTTTTCCAGAGAATTTTGATAGTGGCCTTGTCGGCAGTTTTTATATTTGAAAATTCGGTAGACATTGCTTAACTCCACTTACTAGTAAAATTTACCGTTACCCGGCCCAAAACCGCGCTCTCGTTCAATTATCAATTCATCGCGGATTATCTGGTAGACCTTGCGGGCCAGTTTATCCATGTTTTCCTGGTTGCTTATAATATCATTCACATCGACCGAGGCGCCGGCCTTCGGCTCATTAGAATAATCGGCCCGGATTGCCCGCTGCACCTCCGACCCTGAACCGCTTACACTGCGGAGATGAGCCGGTTTGATGGGCGGGTTATTATTTTGTTCGGACACTGGTTGGTAACTCCTTTCAACGGTTGCGGCTCCTCCTGAATACGAGTTATTTCCATTGAAACTTAAACGACCGCTATTATCCGAATTGAAACTAACATGATCGTGGTCGTCGTGGGTGGTGGAAAGATGCCGCAACAAAAGCTGCTCGTTAGCGATGGCGTGATGTTCTAGAGATTGGCCCAGGCTGGAAGTTTCGGGTATCCGACCGCCGCCAAGCGAGGGCAGGCTGGACTGCTGAATGACATGGGTCAATTCATGGCCGATAAGAGCTTGCCCGAAATGGCTTTCCGGCTGGTAGCGGCCAGGAGCAAAAAATATATCCGAGCCGAGCGTAAAAGCTTCCGCCCCGACGTGGCGGGTAGCCTGGGCTGCTTCATTGCCGGTATGTACTCGCACATCATGGAAATGCGTCCCGAAGATATCAGTCATCTTGCGCTGGATGGGGTGGTCGAGGGTCCGGCCAACCGAAGTTTTTATAATATTGTGCAGGTTTGGCTGGGCCAGCGGGGCGTAAGTAGTCCCCTGACCCGGACCGCTCGTCGAAGCTTTGCGCTGGATGGTTAACGGTTGAAGGATTTCACCCTGCCCGATATTTGGGCCGTTCGAACCGTTACGGGCGGCGGCGGTTTCAAGTGGAGTCGCGTAAGTTTGATGGTCAGGCACTCTTACTTCGACAGTCCGAATTTCCGGGGCCGGAGCAGGCCGGGCAAAATCTTCATCGGCAAATAATTCGGGGTCAACTTCCAGGAAGCGACCAAGGTTGACCAGGACATCAGCCATATGCAACGGCGCGGGCGAGGTTGGACCTGTCACCGCTTCGGCGGCATCGAGAGGATTACCTGGGGTATACCCTGGTTTATCGAACTCATTAACAGACCCTGTCACCGCTTCGGCGGCCTCAAAAGAGTTGCCAGGGCGGTTATCAAACCGGGCGGCTGTTTCAGGCTGCCGCTGAATTGCTTGAGGAAACGATCTTGAAAGCGGTGTTGCGCCCGGCTGCGCGGAAATTTGCCCGTTGCCGGGAACCTGGACGGCGGCTTCCATGCGGTGAGCCAGTTCAAGTGAAGTATTGACCTTTTCAAGGTTGGCAATCCGCTGCAAAAGCTGGTGGGTCTGCTGCAACCGGGGCAGTTCCAACCGGGCCGAACCGTTCAGACGGGTTGTTGCCATTACGCCACCATCAGCAGAGGTCGCGGCCTCGTCGGGCTGGCCTGGATAAACTTCCCCTTGTTCGTAAGCTCGCAGTACTTCACCCGGTGAGGTGTAAGAGAAGGCCGCCTGACCGCTTCCAAAAAGGGCAGGATTGGCCGGTAAGCCGCCTTGCGGGGCATAATCACTGACTTTACGCCAGAGCAAAGGTGGAACCGCGTAGTTAAAATCGTGACCCATTACAAAATTTTGCCCGCCGCCAAAACCAGCGGGGCTCGCGCCGTCATTATTCAGAAAGCGCATAATCTGGCCGGTAGAGTCGTTCAAACCGCTGACCGAGATATTATCAAAGCGGCGTTGCAACTGGGCTACCCAATCGCTCGAAATCGTGAAGTTCGGCGCGATACCTGGCTGGCCCGGTTCGGAAATTTTACCCTGGATACGGGCGCTGGTTTCCCGGTTGGCATTGACCTGGGAATTGGTGGGCTGAGCAGCAGTAGCGTGCTGAATCTGCTCGGACCGGGTAGGCTGGCTAAACAGGCGGTTTATTTCCGTTTGGGCCTGTTCCGATTGAACCGGACTGGCAAAAGAAATATTGTTGGGGTTGGTCAGAGGCTGTTCAAACCTGAAAACGTCACCCGGCGCCGCCCCGCTCTCTGGAATACTAAAACTGTCCTGGACCTGGCGAACTGCCTGGCGGCGCTGGACGAAATTCAAGACCGGACCGCTCAACCACCCGCCGTCAATGCCACCATTAGGGGTTGCGGCATCTTCCAGGGCGCGGGCCACACTTGACGATAGGCCCGGATTATTGCGAAGTGAAGGCAGATTCAAATTCAACCCTGACCCGACCAGGTGCAGTTCGAGGAAAGCCTGTAACTGGCCGGGGGCTTGCATAAGACGCTGCAAAGCGCCGCTGCCGCCGGGCAACCGCTCGACCAGCAACCGGTTTTCAGGAGAAAGCCAGGCTGCTTCGAGGCTGTTAGTGAAGTATTGAGGCTCATTCGACCTGACCGCTTTGCTGCCGCTTACCGGCGAAACGGTACGCTGGACACCTTGAGCGTGCTGGTTAGAAGAAAGTGTTTGGCCTGGAATGCCGCTTTCCCCGGCAGCCTGGGCCGGCTCGTTTGCGAGTCCGGGCGTAAGGGGAAGGCGGGGAGTGGGTGTAGGCATTTTCCCGGCAATTTCACGGGCCGGATTGGCCGCGTCAGGTCCGGTATAGGCCCGGGCCACAGAAGAATCGCCTGGGCGGGCGGCGCTTTCAATTGCGGTTTCGCGGGCAGGCAGGCTGCCAAAATTAGCCCCAGGTTGAACGGCTTCATAGGAGCCAGTCTGCCCGGTGTAGCCAAAGTTCGGGGGGTCGCTCAACTGGTCGCTCAACTGGTTGCTTGACTGGTTGCTTGACTGGTCGGTGCGGTGCGGCCGAGAGCCAGGCCGCGCCCCGTAGCTTAACGGCAGGTTGGCGAAATCGAAACCGCTATTCTCGGCAAAAACGCCGTTTTCAGTTTCGCCCAGGTCAAGCCTTTTAAAAACTCGTTGCAGGGCTGTTGGC
>CADDZM010000036.1 GCA_902812345.1 Chloroflexota bacterium
GTTCAATGTACTGCTCGCGCTCCAGCCAGTTGAAATAGGATTTTATGGCCCGGCCGTAAGAATTAACCGAAAAAGGAGAGAGTTCGAACTTATTTCTTTTTCCGTTCTGAGCAATCCCCCACCGAAAGGCTTGCGGTTCGCGCAGGTAAGCCGCGAAAGCCCTGGCTTCTTTGGTGGTAACGTAGCGGGGATGGACTCCCAGTTTCTCGGCGTTTTTGGAGTAATCAACCCACCACCAGCGAAACTTGGGCAACTTTGAAGCGTAGTCTGAAAGAGTTTTAGGGCTGAGGCCATCGGCCCGACATGAAATCAAAAACTCGTCTATCAGGCGGTTAAAAGGACACTCCTGGGTATCGGGGAGTGGTAAGACCGCCAGAGTTCCTCTTGAAGTTGGAGAAGGAGCGGAGGAGGCCGCTGGAGCGTCAGGCTTTGCTGCCTTAGTTGAGGTAGCCGGAGAAGGGCTAGTGCCAGCGGAAGATGCGGGAGAGAAACCGGAAATTGATGTGGCAGAATCAGAAGAGCCCTTCGAAATTCCAGGATTTTTCGGAGGGATTTTTTGAGAGACATTTGCTCTGATTTTCATTTTTCACCCCTTTTTTGAGGGGCGACGCAACAAAACGGTCTCTATTCAGGGCTTTGCAAAAGGGAAAAATGGATCGCCAGAGACTCGAACTCTGAACCCACTGATTAAGAGTCAGTTGCTCTGCCAGTTGAGCTAGCGATCCATAAAGGCAAGCGGAATTATACTATACCCCAGCCTCAAAGTCAACCGGCCCATCATCAATTTTTAAGGGTTATGCGCTTGGAAAGGAAATACCCAGCAAAACATAGCATCACCTGTCAAAACCCGGCCTTGCCAATCAAGCTAATCTATTAAATCAGCGGCTACCGTTAATTCGGCTTCTTTGTTTTCGAAAGCTACTTGCGCCAAAACCTTTTTCATTTCTTGACAAAAAGCGCTTAATAAATGGCAAGGTGGGCCAGTTTGAACCTCAAAAGGTAATAATGCCTCTTTTATTTGAAGACTTTGATCAGCTAACCATTCGGCAGTCACTAAAATGCTCTAGTGATTGCACAACATAGCGGCCCTTAAGGCTAAAAGCAAGGTGGTTAAAGAATACGTGCGGTTATGCAACTGGCGAGGGTCAGTGACACTATTAAAAGCTGCTGCTAAATCGGCAAAGGTAATTTTTAGCTCAGAAGGTGGAGTGGCATAAAGGTTGGAAGTTGCGTATACTGCCTATGACTCTCCTTTGGATCAGGTTTAAGTGTGGTAACTCAAATCTTACTAATCTTACTAAATGAGGGTCCTTTTTGTTTTATTTCCTCAAGCGCATAACCCCTGTCTTCAATTTTGGGCGAGTGCAAAATAGTTTATCAAATTAAAAAATAGTAAAAGGGCAATTGTGAATTCATTAAAAATTTGGCTTTACAAATAGTGAGCTTTTTGCTAATATAATAAGCAGCACGTACTAATTAACTAGCAATCGTTCCTTAATTTAAAAGGACGTAAAGCCCTAAAGCAACTAATTAATCTTAACGTTGCCAATCATTGTCGAACTAAGATTTAGCTATTGAAGGGGGATTACCTTATATGTCCGACCGCGCCAGCCGCATCCAGGAGGTTACAGGGCTTTATTTCCAGATCCTGCAACAACTCAACCATCATAACATCCCAGAGTGGTTAGAACTCGACCTCACGTTCCAGCAAATGAAGGTATTATATATCCTGAAGCAGACGGGCGGACTAACCATGAGCGAACTTAGCAATCGCCTGGGTGTCAGTATGCCGACCATCACCGGGATAATTTCTCGCCTGGTAGAGCGTACCGAAAAGAGCGTGAAGAACAAAAAAGGCGGCAAAAATAAAACTATCGAGAAAATCGAGATTAAAGAAGCCCTGGTCGAGCGCCGGACTAGCCCCGAGGACCGCCGCGAGGTTAAAGCCTTCCTGACCGAAGCCGGGCAGAAGATTACCGAGCAACTCGACGAACTCAACCGGAAATTGATGGCTCAAGCCCTGGCGCAGTTGACCGATGGCGAGATGGAAGACGCGCGGGCCGGTTTAAGCCACATGGCTAGCGCCGTCAGCGAACAACATTCGGTCTTCACCGTCGAAACTGTAACGCCTATGCTTACGCGCACTATCGGGGAAGAAGAATCGCCGCTAAGCGCGGAGTCAGCCGTAAGCCTGAATTAACCGGACAAGCTAAAATCTGGAAGCATAAAGACCCGGCCGATTGCGCGGGTCTTTTTTTGCCTTTTATAATTAACCTAAAAGATGAACCAGCAAACCTTTCTGGGCGTGCAGGCGGTTTTCGGCCTGCTGGAACACCCACGATTGCGGACTTTCCAGCACTTCTTCGGTGATTTCGTCGCCCCGGTGGGCCGGTAGACAATGCAAAACAAGTGCGCCCGGTTTCGCCAGGCCAACCAACCGTTCGTTCACCTGGTACGGCTTGAAAATCTGGCGGCGTTCGGCGGCTTCTTCTTCCTGGCCCATACTGGCCCAGACATCGGTATAAATAATATCTGCGCCTTCCACGCCGCTTTCAAGATTATGGACCGCCTTGATGGCGGCTTTGCCGCCGGCAAGCTTGCGGGCCTGGCTGACCACTTCTTCATTCGGCTCGTAGCCGGGAGGCGAAATAACCGTGATGTCCATACCGCTCAGGGCCGCGCCGAGCATCAGGCTGTGAGCCATGTTGTTACCATCACCGATATAAGCCATTTTAAGACCCGCGATATGACCGAACTTCTCCTGGATGGTCAACAGGTCAGCCAGGGCCTGGCAGGGATGCTCGAAATCCGACAGGCCGTTGACCACCGGGACGCTGGAATACTTCGCCATCTCAACCAGACTTTCGTGGTTAAAGACCCGCGCCACAATCACCTCACACATCCGGCTGATAACTCGCGCCACGTCCGAGATGGTTTCGCGTTTGCCAAGACCGACTTCCTGGGGAGCCAGGTACATGGCGCGGCCTCCAAGCTGGAACATACCCACGTCAAACGACAGGCGGGTCCGCAGGGACGGTTTTTCAAAGACCAGGGCCAGGGTTTGCCCTTCCAACAGGTGATGGGGTTTTCGCTGCTGCGTTTCCGCTTTAAGTTGGGCCGCTGTCGCCAGGATAGCGGCCAGTTCCGCCGCGTTCAAATCAGCTATCGAAAGTAAATCCCGCCCCTTCAAACTACTCTTCTCCAATTACACCTCCACAAATAAAAATTAAGCAGGTAAAAAAGTAAAAGATAAACTGTCTATAATCCCTGGCCGGGCCGCCACTGGACCGTAACCGGGATATATAGACAGTTTACCTTTTTTATCTATCGAATTTCTAGTCTAGCTTCCACTACTCAAACGGAAGTCGCTAAAACTCGCATCAACCGGGTTGGCATAGCTTCCGGCAGCAAAGCCAATTGCGCCCTGTCCCGTAGCCTGCCCGGCTTTGCCCGGTTGGCCGTTAATTGAGACAATAACCGCGCCCTGGCTGGCTACTACCCGCATGGTGTTGGCTGCGCCGGGCTTCCACCCGTTAGTAGTCGTCCAGCCAATGATTTCTTTGTAAGTCCCGCCGGTATACTGGCTAACCTGGTACTGGCCGGACCCGGTCAGGCTTAACAGGTAGTAATTATTGGCATCCTGCTGCCAGAAAACCAACCCGTAGATACCGGTTTTGTCGCTAATTCCCTTGACCGCCACCTCGGCGCTAAAATCGGTCACGCTGAGTTGTGAAACCGGGTAAGAACCCCAATTTAGCTGGCCGTTAGAAGCCTTGAGGTGGTAAGAACCGTTCTGGTAGGTCGTGTTGTCCTTGTTAGGCAGACCGCTGGCAGCATCCTTAAAGTCGTCCTTAAAGCTGATACTGGCGATAGGCGGCAAGGTCACATCCGGCGAGGGGGTTGCGCCCGGCGTGGTCGGACGAGAAGTAACCGGAGCGGTGGTTTTGGCCGCAACCGTTCCGGACGACGGGGTTGAAGTTGGCGCGGGCAGTTTGCCGCTACCCGAAAAACCGGGGCTAGCGTAGTCCGTTGCGCCGTTTTTCAGCGTCGAAGTCTGGGTCGGCAAAGGCGCAGGCGCGACTTTAGAAGCCACCGCTGTACCTGGCTGAGGCGCGGGGTAGAACCGGCTCAACACCTGCACCGGGAAATGGAGCGCGTCCATATCTATGGTCGGGACAGTCGCCAGTTGGTTCTTGGGCGCGACAGTGCTGGAAGGCGTGAGACCGCCAATATCCAACCGGCCGTACCCGTTAGCGAAGTCCGGCCCGTTCGGGCTTAAATCCTTACCAACTTCTTTAAGCAACTGGTCCATCTGGGCAGCGGTCAGGTTCGGATTAGCGCCTTTGAGAATGGTGGCAATCCCGGCGGCTTCCGGGCAGGCCGCGCTGGTGCCGTCAAAAACGTCCTCGCCATCTTCCTGGTAAGCCCGGCTTGAAACACCGGCCGGTGCCGAGATTTCAGGTTTCAACCGGCCATCCGGAATGGGCCCTTCGCTGCTGTAGTAGGCCACGCGATCTTCTTCCCACTGTATAGCGCCTACAGCCAGCACGCCTTTGCTGGAAGCGGGTTCGGCCACGGCCATTTCAGGTACGATAAACTGCACTGGCAGGTCGTGAGTAAAGATGTGCACCCGGAACGGCTTGGTATAGGGGTTGGTATTTGGTTTCTGGCGAATCCGCACGTAATAGGTCGTTTTGGCAGGAATTTTCAGGCGGATTGCCTCGAAGGGGTCGCGGGTTGATTGGGCGTTCTGACTGCTGGTCAGAGCTTTGCCATTCGCGTCTACCACAAACAAATCCAGGTCGTTGATTTGCTTTTTATCCAGACCCCACTGTTCCCAGTTCAAAATTACATACGTATTGAAAGGCGTACCACCAGGGTTGCCAACTGCCATTTTGGTAACACCAGGGATGAACTGGTGAAAGCCGTCGCCATCCGGGTTGAAGAAGTCGGTATAGTGCGAAGCGCCTTCATTCCCGGCCGAGAAAAGGAAAGTAACGCCGTAATCATTCTTCAATTGCTCGATATATCTGTCGAGCGGGTCGGTGCCGTTGCCGGGGCCGCCGTGCCCGCCCATTGAAACCGATACGATATTGACCTTCTGGTCTTTGACGAGATAATCAAGAGCTTCTTTAATTTCACCGTCCGAGCCGTCCACAGCGGCGGCGGCAAAGGTTGCTTCGGGAGCCAGCGAGTAAATAATTTCAATTACCGCCGTCCCGTGAACCGTTTCGTCAATAACCCCTGGCCCGCCGTCCTGGGCGTCAATATCAAGAGGCGCCAAACCGGCCGGTAAGGTCGTACCGAGAAATTTTTCGTGATACTTGAAACCGCCGTCAATGATGCCGATTTTGGTGCCTTTGCCCTTAAACCCGGCGGCCTGCCATTTATCCGCGCCCATCATCTTGACGCCTTCATTTTTGCTTACCTGAGCCAGTTGGGCCAGGGCTTGCTCGGTTTCAGGCATTCCGCGAAGGTCAAGCGGCTGCTTACCGATAATCAGGTCAATGGATTTGACGCCCTGGAAAGCGGCCAGGTCTTGCAGGAAATTTTGCTTGTTGGTGCTGCTGGTGTAGTTAATAAAAACGCTTATGGGAACGGCTACCTTCATTTTTACGGTCCCGGCCATGTTCTCCGAGTTGCGAACGATGCCGCCCATAGAAGTTATTTTGTCTTTGATGGCCTGCTCGCGGTCCGGTGTAGCCAGTTCCACTTCAAATACAGCTTCATCCTTAGAATTTACCGCCTCGATATTGCGGGCGTACTGAATGGCAGCGTTCTTTTTGTCATCTTCACTACCCTGGGTGGTCTGGTAAGTCAGGTAAATGTTCAGCAGGACACTGTCAATCTTCAAATTAGAAGATTCGGTCGGGGGCGGTGGTGGTGCGTCGGTTGGGTTAGGGCCACAGGCGGACAAGACCAGAGAACTGACTACTACCGTCACCAGCAAAAGGGTCCAGTTGGCGGTCGTGTTCAATTTAGAGGCGAAAAAGCGTTTTACTTGTCCACTCGAAGCCGGAGTAGCGGGCATGGAAGTTGTACCTTTCGTAGTGAGAGGGCTTTGTAACCTTTTATTTTTGCCATATCAGAAACTATTTGAAGCAGCCCGCCTCAAAAGAGGCTGGCATTTCCTTAATTATACCTGTAGTACGGCAAGAATCAATATTTTATTTAATCGTTGACCGGACATTTTCAATCAAATCTTTTAGCTCCTGGGGCGCGGGTAGCAAAGGCAGCGCGGTCAAAAAACCGGCCAGGCGATTAGCCAGGAAGCTGGCGTTAAGTTGCTGCTGGCTCCAATCGGGCCAGATGGTCATCGCCCCTATCAGCAACACCCCACACATCAAAATGCCCTGGATAAAGCCAAGTACGGCTCCCAGGAAATGGTCCATCAGACCCAGGAATAACAGCCCGGATACGAAGTAAATGACCGAGGCCGCCGCGCTGGCGATACCACTTACCACCAGCACGATTACGACAAAGGCCAGCCCTTTAGCCGCCTGTGGATTATTCAGGAAGCCAAAAGCGTTTGCCAGGCTGGTCCCAAAAATCCCGGCCAGCCAGATACCGGCTACCAGACCCACGACCGCGATTACTTGCCGGATAAAACCCCAGGCGGCGCTTACCAGGGTAAAAGAAACCACGATGGCAATAATTATTATGTCAATTAAGCTCATATTTTCCTTTGCTGCAGGCTTAAAAGGGTCTGACCGAAATCAATTGTAACCTGAAAATGTCCCTAAAAGTATAACGCTGCTCACACTAACAGAGTTCCTTTACTGCAAAGTTTACCTTTTGAAAGGTATAATAGCAACAAGCGTTAAACGTTTGACGGGAACGGAACAGCGGGCAGTAGTCAGTGGGCAAAAATAAACGGGGATAAAGCAAAATATAGTTGGAACAAGAATGGAAAGCACCCTATGGAACCAACCGGAAAAACTTTAAGGCAGCGGCAGGACGAGGCCGCCGGAATGCTGGGCGACAGCCTCAATCACCCCCGCCTGTGCGCGACCCTCGGGCTGGTGGAAGAGATGGGCGAACTGGTCAAAGAGGTAATGGAGTTTGAGATTTACCGCCAGAGCGAAGCGCGGCCAAAGATGGAAGACGAGGTAGCCGACATTTTATTCAGCCTGCTTGAAGTCTGCAGCGCTTATGGCATAGACCTTGAAACCGCCTACGACCGCAAGCTGGCAAAAATCCGGAGCAAACTGCCCCAGTGGCAAGAAAAATACAGCGCTAATTTGAAAGAGATGAAGAAGAAGCTGGACTGATGAGCGATTGGGTGGGCAGCGACCCAGTTGTCAGCTTGCGCATGTTTAACTCGCCCAGCACCCGCTGGTTGCCGTGTGAGAAGGTCAGCAGGATCGTGGTGCCCTGGCCCGGCTGGGAGAACAGGTCGTAGGAAGCCCCTATCAGGCGCGCCCGTTCGCGCATATTGAGGAGGCCAAAACTGCCCCGCTCATCATAGCGGTCCGTAACCGTCCGGCTGTCAAAACCTTTGCCATCGTCCCGAATCATAACGGTGGTGGCTTCCTTGCTGTGGCCTAGGACAATCCAGACATTCTTCGGGGCGGCGTGCTTGCGGATATTGTTGACCGCTTCCTGGATAATGATAAAGACCGCCGCTTCTACATTGTGTTCCAGGCGCAAATAATTGTTCTTGTCCTCGCCAAAACCGCTGACTTCCAGGTGGGTCTGCCAGGGGTCGGACTGCAATTTCTCGACATAAGCCTCAAGGGTCGGGATTAGCCCTTTGGTTTCCAGCATCAGGGGCCGCAAACCAAACATCATGGTCCGAATATCTTTGGCGGCTGTCAGAGCGACTTTCTCAGCCTCGTCGAGCTTTTCCATGACCCGTTCCGGCTCGTTTTCCAGCAACTTCTTGATAAAGGCCAGCCGCATCGCGATACCGCTAATCACCTGGGCGGGACCGTCGTGCAAATCGCGGCCCAGGTCGCGCCGGACTTCTTCTTCTTTGGCAATCAGGCGGTCGCGTTCCTCGCTCAATTCCGAATAAAGCTGGGCGTTCTCAATTGCCACGGCAGCCTGGGCCGCCAGAGTCGTTAAGAGGGCCATATCGTTGCTGTTGTAGGAACCTTTGTCCAGCTTATTCATGACCTCGATTACCCCGATCAGGGTATCGTGAGCAATCAGGGGGGCGCACATCACATTGCGGGTCTTGAAGCCGGTAGCTTCGTCCAGTCTGGTATTAAAACGGGGGTCTTTGCTAACGTCATTGACGATGACCGGCTCACCCAACCGGGCCACGTAGCCGCTGATACCGCTCCCGGCGGGCTGGCGGATTTCTCGCATTTCGCCGCCATTATCGGAAGGAAAACGGTAGACCAGTTCATCGGCCTTGTGGTCCATCAACATCAGGGCGCAGGCGCCGGAGCGCAAAAGCTGGCTGGAAGTCGTCATAATCTGCTGGAACAAATCGGCCAGGTTGCGGTTCGAGGTTATAGCCGTGGCAATTTCGTTTAGAAGTACCAGGTCTTCCAGGCGGCGTGAAACATTGGTCAGAGAGCGCAAGCTGTACCAGGCATTACTGATAGCCCGGCAAAAACTCGTCAGGGCTGAAAGTTCTTCAGCGACCAGTCCCAGCCCGGCGGTAAGACCTTCCCGCTCGGAAGAAGGCAAAAGCAGCAGGATAAAACCGTTTGCCAGGTTACTATTAGGGTTTTGCATGGGCAGGACCAGCACCCGGCGCGAGCCCTGGGGGGTCTGCATGGTTTTAACAGAGGGTGTCCGGGGCAACCAGAGGGTCAGGGGACTTTCCTGGCTATGAGTGTTGTTTCCGTTCGGGTGGTCGCGGTTATAGATGGCCTTGGCGCGGGCGGCTTCCAGGGCAAAAAACTGGCGCAAAAGCTGGATTTCGTCACCGGCTTCACGGCCTTCCTCAAAGTCAAAAAAAGCAATCAGGCCGGTCTGGGTTCGGGCAATACGCAACCCCTCATTCAGGGCGCTTTGCAGCAAAGAAGAAGGCATCTGGAGCAGAGGCAGGTTTGTAAGAAATTCGGTCAGGTGTGCAATATTAAGCATAACGTTTTTCATTCACTGCTCGAACCCCCCGGCGACCCACCAGCAGGGCCGGTTACCATAGAAACTTTAATAGAAACTCTAATAGAAACTCTAATAGAAACTTTAACTAAAAATAGCTCTCCCAACCCTGACAAGCGTCGCGCCTTCCTCGATAGCTACCTCGAAATCGTTGGTCATCCCCATCGAAAGGTCGCGCCATGAAGGTAAGCCAGGATTATGACGTTCCAACAATTCGCGCAAACCGGCGAAAACTGGCCTGGTCCGGGCCGGGTCTTCAAAAAACGGTGCGACCGTCATCAGGCCGCGCCATTCCAGGTTGGCTAGACCGACTACTTCTTCCAGGATTGCGGGTAATTCAGCCGGGCTTAGCCCGTGTTTGGACTCCTCACCGGCTACATTAATCTCCAACAAGACCGGCAAAGTTTTTCCCAGTTCAGCGGCGTGGCGGCTTAATACCCGGGCCAACCTCACACTGTCCACCGAATGAACCAGGTCGGCCAGCGCGACCGCCCTTTTAGCCTTATTTGTTTGAAGATGTCCAATGAGGTGCAGGCGAGCAGCCTTTTCCGGGTAAGGAGGCGGGTTGAATTTGGCTTCGGCGTCTGGAACCCGGTTCTCGCCGAAGTCCCGCAGTCCATCCCGAAAAGCCTCAGCAACAGCCTCGCGCCCGGCTGTCTTGGTTACTCCAATCAGAGTAACCGTACCCTTATCGCGCCCGGCTCGCCTGGCGGCCTGCGCAATCCGATAGTTGACCTCGGCCAGCTTATCAGCCAGCGTAATCAAAGATTTCTCATTTCCGTTTTGAATGAACCCATAATAGTATAGTGGTACAACTATAGCATAGCAAGTCCATCAAGGCCAAAATATATTAAGTTTCTATTAAACTTAATGACTTTTGCAACCTGCGAGCCTTTTCAATCAAGATTCGGGCGGCTTTGTAATCGACAACTCCGCTCTCTGCCACCGAATCCAGGTCTATATAGGCAACCCGGCTGGTATCGAAGCCGTTACCCGCCGCCAGCAGTTCACCGCCCACGGCTTCTACAAGGTAGTAATGCAGCACCCCGTGGATGGCCCGCCCGGTCGGCATTATACAAAAGCTATCCTCGTTGGAAACGACCGGGCCAACTTTCACCTGCAAGCCGGTTTCTTCCTCGAACTCGCGGACCAGTCCCTGTTCGAGCGTTTCGTCCTTGTTGACGCCCCCGCCGGGCAGGTTCCAGCCAAACTCCATGGCGGGGTCCGACCCCATAAGGACCCGGCCCTGCTCGTTGAACAGGATGCCATAAGCCGCCAGACGGTATCCCAGGCCCACCGGCGGCAGCCAGCGGCCCTTAGGATTATCAACCGTTGAAGACAGATAGCGGCAGAAGACATAATTGCGGCGCGGCGTGACCAGCCGGGCAGGCAGGTACTGGCGTAATACTATCCACAATTCGGTTAGGGCGTGGGCGCGGAAATTTTTGTCCCGCGCCGACCGCTTGAGGACTTTTAGATAAAATCTTAAAATTTTAAGCATAGCGCCTTAAACCTGCCACCCTGCTAGTTCGCCGTTTAACGGACAGCAGCGGTTTTCAGGCTGACCGCCCGTTCTTCTACAAAGTCGCATAGCCGCCGGACCCCTTCGACCAGGTCGTCTTCGGCGGTAGCCAGCGAAACCCGGACCAGGCCGGAAGCGCTGGGGCCAAAGGTCGCGCCGGGGGCGCAGGCCACCTGCTTTACCTTTAAAAGCTCTTTGCAAAAATCGTAGCTGTCCATCTGAGCCTGGCTGACGTCAATCATGATATAGAAAGCGCCGTTTGGCATGTACTGAAACAGCCCCTTTTCCTTTAGAACGTCGCAGACAAGGTCGCGGCGGCGCTGGTAAGCCTGGCGCATTTCGCCGACCACTTCCTGCGGGCCGGTCAGGGCGGCCAGGGCGGCCCATTGGTTTGGCTCGGAAGCGCAGGCCACGTTTGGTTCGCAGGCGCGGGCCATCCAGGTAGCAATCGGATTCGGGGCGATGGCGTAGCCGACCCGCCAACCGGTCATGCTGTAGGTTTTGCTAAAGCTGTAGATGCTGATAACTCTTTCGGGGTCGAACCTGGCGGCGGTGGTCGGTTTCCCCTCGAAAATCAATTCTTCGTAAACTTCGTCTGAAATAACATAAAGGTCATAGCGTTGGGCCAGTTCAACAATCTGGCGAATTTCGTCCTCGGTGCTGACCGCGCCGGTCGGGTTAGACGGGTTGCACATGACAATTACTTTGGTTTTAGGAGTAATCATCTTTTCAAGGTCGGCTACAGCCGGGCGGAAGCCGTTAGCCTGGTAGAGCGGGTAGCGGGTGGTCACGCCCCCGGCCAGGGTAATCTGGGTATCGTAGGTCGGCCAACCGGGGTCCGGCACCAGCACTTCGTCACCGGGTTCGAGCAGCACTTCGAAAGCGTTGAAAAGCGAGTAAGTCGAGCCGGGCGTTACGATGACATTCTCTACGCCGATGTCCAGGCCATTAAACCGCCTGACCTTTTCCACTAAGGCCTCACGCAGAGGAATAATCCCGGCGCTGAGAGTATAACGGGTCTTGCCTTCCTGGGCGGCCCGGTGCGCCGCTTCGATAATATGGGCGGGGGTAGGAAAGTTCGGCTCTCCCACTTCCAGCCGGATACAACCGGGAGTGCGGACGGCAATTTCCAGGATTTCCCGGATACCGCTGCGCTTCATTTGTTGGGGACGCAATGCTAGTGGTTTCATGGTCAGTACATTCTCCTCAATTTAAAAATTGCTTGTGAGCAGTCTTTATGCGTGGGTGGTAGCGGATTCTTTGACCCGCAATAAAAAGATAATTCCCAGCATGAAAAAGACGGCAGCGGCTATAAACAAAGCCACATAACCAACATTTTTAGTGTGCAGAAAGGTTTCGCCCAGGGCATTAAAGCCGTCCCGCAGCGCACCGCCTACCAGGGCGGCCAGGGCTTGCGACCCGGCTCCGGCCAGGTTTGAGATTCCCATAAACCGGCCCGCCGCCCCCTTTGGAATGAGGTCAGTTGCCAGCGCCCAATCAATACTGTTGAAAGAGCCGGTCGCTACCCCCAGGAGCGAGGCAAAAATTACGACCTGGGTCATATCGTGGGCGGTGCTCATCAAAAGGGTGCCAACTGCACCGATTACGCAGGCCACAATAACCAGTTTCTTACGCCCAATCTTATCGCTGAGCCAGGCAGCCGGGAAAATGGAAAGCAGGCTGAACCCGACCACCACCAGCAGCAGCAAAGTATAGGAACTGGTTAAACTGCCTTCTTTGGCCCCGATTACATCCTGCAAAAAGTATAGCGCAAAAAGTGATATCGTGGCAATCGCGGTCAGCACGAACAGCCGCGAGATGATAAACCGAACGAAATTTTTGTGATGAACGAATTCCCCGATGGTTCCCAGGACAACCTGCCAGCGGTGCGGCTTCCCCACCTCTTGCAACGGCTTCTCTTTGACCATAAAAAGGGTCGGTATCAGGGTTGCGCTAAAGACCGCGACGATAACCAGGATAGCCAGGGCCGGTTGGTTCCGGTCAATAAAACTGGTCGCGACAGCCACACCCCCGACGTTACCGAGCAGTTGAGCAATACCCATCGCGCCGCTGGCCCGGCCCCGGCGGTTTTTCGGCACGCTATCGGGGATAAAGCCCTGGTACGCGCCCTGAGATACATTATCGGCCAGTTGCAAAAAGAGATAACAGGCCAAAAGCAGCCACCACTCGCGGGCAAATACCGCCATCAGGGCCATCGCCAGCAGCCCGACTACAACCAGCACGCCCCCGGCCAGGATAAAAGGCCGCCTCCGGCCCCAGCGGTGCCGCGAAATATCGCTGAGCGCGCCCACCGCCGGTTGAACCACTATCGCCACGACCATGCCCAGGGCCGTTATGATACCGAGCAGGCTGCCTTTGTAATTCTCCGGGACCATTTGCTCGTTAAGTTTAGGCAAAATTACCCCGTTGATGCCGCCCCAGAGGTACGTAATGCCCAACCAGAAGACGCTTATCCAGACATAGTTTAATAAACCAAAGGTCTGCGATTCGTGCTCCTCGTGATTTTCGGACGGCTCGCCAGAGTCAGCAGCAGGTAGGGCTTTTTCGGCAGACTGGGGCAGGCGGGAATGGGAATGATGGACGGCTTCAAGTTCTTCTAACCATTCGCTTAAAGAAGCTTCCGGGGAGGTAGGGACCAGTTCTTCCGGTTCAGCATCAAACTGCTCGCCAAACTTTGTCTTGCTATCGGTTTGCTCGGCCATTAATCATTCCCGGTTGGACCAGCTTTGAAAACCCGGCCACTGGTATAAGGGACACGAAAAAGAAAATAAAATGAGAAAATAAACAGGATAAACTCCAAACTATAGCTTTTCCGGTAATGCTACCCTGAATTCCCCGCATTATACTCGTTAAAGCGGTCTTTCGTAAAGGTAGCCTGGCCTTATAGCGAACTCATAGGGGAAAAGCCAGCCCCTTTCGGAAGCTGGCTTTATTCTAAACCCTGAGTTCAAAGCGGGCAATAGTACCCTGGCGCTTTTTACTTCGGTAAATCGGCGGGCAGGGCCGGAATCTGGTTCGTTGAGGCCATCTGTAAAGCCTTTGCGATATTCAGAATTCCATAACCGTAATGGTCTTCCCGCTGTCCGACCTGCTTGCCGGGGGCCGGGGAGGCCGAGGCAAGCAGGATAGCCTTCACCTGGTCGGCGGTCAGGTCGGAGTTAGCTGAGAGGACCATCGCGGCCGCTCCCGCCACAATCGGCGAAGACGCCGAAGTACCGCTGGCGCAGGCGTAAACCTGAGCCCGGCCGGTGTTGCAGATATTAACTCCTGGCGCCGACAAAATAACGTTATTATTGAAAGTGCTAAAGGAGGTTGGCTGGTTGTAATAGCCGGTCGCGCCTACCGAAATCACTCCCGGATAGCTGGCAGGATACAATTTTTCATTATTCCCACTGTTACCGCTCGAAGCTACCACTACCACATTCTTATTGAGGGCATAGTTAACCGCATCTAGCATAGCGCGGCTAGTTCCACGGCCACCCAGGCTAATATTGATAACCCTGGCGCCTTTATCAACGGCCAGGTGAATGGCCGAGATGATACTGGAGTCCTCAATAGCCCCTGTATCTTGATTTTCTACCTTGAGATGAATAATTTTGGTATTCCAGGCCAGCCCGGCGCCGTAAATGTTGTTATTACCAATTGCGCCAATAATGCCGGTGGTCCAGGTTCCATGTCCTTCGTCGTCGGGGACATCGGTGCCGCCTGTAACGACGTTATAGGTTTCGGCAATTTGGCCTTGCAGGTCAGGATTTTGCAAATCAACACCGCTATCAATCACCGCTACCGTGATACCCTTCTGGCCGTGGGTGAAGTCCCAGGCGCGGGGCGCTTTGACGGTATTGAGGTAATACTGATCTCCCGCGTTGGGGTCATTAAAAGTGGTGATAGCCGGGTATGAGATATTATTTGGTTCAGCATAATCTACGCGTGGGTCAGCCTTTAATTGAGCCAGGGTCTGGTTTAATGACTGACCGTTCAGCTTGAAGACCACCGGCGCGCCACCGGCCGCTTTGAGGCTATAGCGGCTGTCAAGTGAAAGCGAACTCAGGGCACCGTTAAAGTTGTAAGAGTTAGCCGTGACGCTGTCTCTGAACTTCACAATCACGCTGGTGACCCGGTTGCTGGCGACAGCCAATCCCTGCTGTCCCAGCTTAGCCTGGATAACAGCATCGGTTTTGGCGTTCCCGGTTGAAGGCAGGTCGAGGTAGAGCGAGTTCAGGTCAAGTGAACTGGCCGAAGCCGGGACTGCTCCCGCTGGCGGGGTTAGCGACAGGGGTACATTGTAATCTCTATAATCCGAGGACTGGGTTAAAGTGCCGCCGTTTTCAGGCAGATTATCCAGTTCAGTCGAACTGATTACCACGCCGCTCTTTTCCGAAACCAACCGCGCTACGGTAATTTTGGTCCCATCCAGGTCGGTAAGATTAGCTGTCAGAGTGCGCCGGACATCGGTGCCGACCGGTTGCTGGGCACTGGCCTGCCAGTCAATTGACCAGTCGTTCAGGCTCAATACCGGGAAGACGCTGGAGAAGGTAACCGGCAAGGTTGCCGGGAAGCCAATAGGCCAGATGTCCGGTATATCGTTATCGCCATAAAGCCAATCGGAAGTCTGGCTGCCCTGGATAAGGCGGATATACCAGCGGGCGCCGATTACAATGGTTTCGACCTGGGCCGGTTTGCCCTGGTAGGTGTAGTTCTGAAGCGCCCTGGCCTTATCAGGAGCCTGGAACTGCTGTTGGGAGTAAACTTTGCCGTTAATCGAAATATTGCGCTTGAAAGTACCCAGGCCGCGCATGTTGTTATTTATGCCGTTGTAGAGGTTATAGCCTTCGGTAGCCTGCGGGCGGACCGGTTCGGGGTCGGTATTGTTAAACACGGTCGGGGCGGTCTTGTAGCGCCACTGGACATAAGCCAGGCCCAGGTTGCCAAGTTCGACCTTGTAGGGATCGGGATTGCCAGGAGTGTAGGTCAACAGGCGGCGCTCGAAAGCCTGCACTAAAACATACTGCTCTTTACCGGCCACGGTGACGTGGGTCCAGTAAGGTTCGCTTATCGGGTAGCCAAAGACGTAAAGCGGGTCAAAGACCGGGGCGTTATTCACGTACTTGCCGTTTTCATAGACGATGCCTTTGTGATTCATGAAGTCAACGAACGGCCCGGCAACGTTGTGACCGGTTTCCTTGTAATACTGGGCGTAGGTGACGCCCTGGACCAGTTCGGGGTGGGTGCTGATAGAGCCGCCCAAGCCGAGCAATTTGTCTACCGGCTTCCCGGTGACATCATTGCTGCGCCACGAACCGTCAAAGCTGACCAAATTTGTCAGGCTGGCGTAGGTGGGGCTGTCCGGTACACCGGGGGCAATATCACCTGCCAGTGGCACGTTAGCCGGGCCGCGGTCAACCACCTGAGCGTCACCGGTCTGGAACTGCCCGGTAATCATTTCCCGTAGTAATAAGCCGGAAGTAACATAATATTTATTGTTGGGGTCTTTGGCCGGGTCGTTGATTTCGAGGCGGCCCTTTTCAAAGTAATAGACCTGGCGTTGGCCATCGGGGCTTTCCTTATAATCCTCGGCGCTATTCCGCACGCGCGGTCCCCAGACCCAGCTTGCGCCGGGCTTGCCTTCAAGGACCGCTTTATCAGTCCGGTCGTAGACTTTTTGCACCGGGGCCGGTAAAGCCGGAAGTACGTCCGCCGCCATAGAAAGGCCGCCCGGCGCCAGCACTAACACCATCATCAGGGTTAACACCAGAGCCACCAATAATTGGGTTTTCTTCATAAAGTAATCGACTCCATCAGGGAAAATCATAAGTTACAATTCGGGGACTCCGGCAAAGCGATAACCTTTGCTGCGCTCCGTAAAAATAAAGCGGGGATTTTGAGCGTCGTCGTTCAATTTCTCGCGTAAGTGGCGGACATGGACTTTCAAATAATCAAAATCGTTGCGGTATTCCGGGCCCCACACCTTGGTCAGTAAGAAACTATGAGGCAGGACTTGCCCGGCATTGCTTGCCAGCAAATAGAGGAGATTGTATTCAATCGCGGTCAGCCGGATATTTTCGTTGTTAAGGCTAACGCTCCTTGAGCTATAGTCAATAGCCAGGTCCTGGTAAACAAAGCCTTGCGGCCGGGTAGGAACCCTGGCGCGCTGGGTCCGCCGCAGGAGGGCGCGAATCCGGGCAGTCAATTCTAACGGGCTAAACGGCTTGGTTATATAATCGTCCGCGCCTGCTTCCAGGCCGCGCACTTTCTCGATTTCCTCGTCGCGGACGGTCAGGAAAATAATCGGGATTTCCGACGATTCGGAGCGGACCTGTTTGCAAACTTCCAGACCGCTCATGCCGGGCATATGCATATCCAGGATTAACAGGTCCGGCTTATGCCGGCGGAAAGAATCCAGGGCCGTAGGACCGTCTTCGGCGCTCAACACTTCCCAGTCTGGTGAATTTAAATTCAGACCCAGGCCGATAACCTCGACGACATCCGGTTCGTCGTCCGCAACCAATATTCTAATCATCCGATTATAGATGCCGCCACAGAAACGCGACAGTCCTTTTAACTGACTTTTACTGGCTCTTTAAAGTTGATGGGTAAGATTATACACTAGAATGAAATAGTTAGAAAGAGTTTGGTTTAATGGTTTGCTAAAGGCAAATTTATTATTAATTTTTCGAGTGGGACTGGCTTAATTTATGGGGTAAAATTGGTGAGCTTATCATGGGTAGGCTAAAATAAAAGGTGCTGCCTTTCCCCGGTTGGCTCTCCACCCACAACAGGCCGTTATGCAGTTCAACCAGTGACCGGGCAATAGCCAGGCCCAACCCGGTGCCGCCTTTGCCGGAATGCCCGCTATAAAACCGCTCGAAGATAAGCTCCTGTTCGGCTGGGGGAATGCCCGGCCCGTTATCGTGAATAGCCGCAAAAAGCTGGTTTTCGCGCCGCTCTACCGTGAGGCGGATAGCCCCGTTTTTAGGGGTGTAGCGGTAGGCGTTCGAAAGCAAATTGTTCAGCACTTGTTCGATCCGGCGACGGTCGGCAAAGACAGCGGGCAGGTTGGGCTGGACCTGTAATTCGAGAGTCTGCTGCTTGGTATCGGTCAGGGGACGCATGGTCGCGATAACATCGGCAGCAATATCGGCCAGGTAGACCGGTTGCAGGGCCAGTTTGAGGCGGCCATTTTGCAGCTTGGTCATATCGAGCAAGTCACTCACCAGGGACGAAAGCCGCTCGGTGTTGCGGTCCATGTTTCGAAGAAGCCGCTGGGCGGTGGCGGGCGGGGTGTCGGGCTGGGTCAGCATCAGGATAATCGAGGCTTTTATCGAGGTCAGAGGCGTGCGCAACTCGTGTGAAACTGTCGAAAGAAAATCGCTTTTCATTTCTTCAAGCTCCTGGAGCCGGGCCACGTTGCGCCGTTCCTGCTCGTAAAGGCAGGCGTTGTTCGCCAGGAGCGACAACTGGCGGGCCAGGGCAGCCAGGATTTCCCTGTCGCTATCGTTAAAAGCCGGGCCTTCCTGCCGCAGCACCGCCAGGACGCCCCCCTGCCCTTCGGAAAGTTTAAGCGGCACCAGTAAGCCGCTCGACCCGGCAATCTGGCCTTCCTGGACGCCTGGCGCGAAACGCAAGACTACGCCCTCATCGAGCAAAGCTTCCAGGTCGGCGCGGTCTAACGCCAGCGGCCCGGCCCGCAACTTGCTCGCATCAAGGGCAGCAGCGGCGGGCTGGCCCGGAAAAAACTCACCCTCCGGCTCGAAATCCTCGTCAATACCGTACCAGACCGGGCCAAGCCGCCAGTCCCCCGTATCGTCGCGAGAGGCGAAGAAAGCCACGCAGGCATCCACCGCTAGCGCGTCCGGCAGCGCCTTAACCGTGCTTTGCATCAATTCTTCGAGGTCAAGGGTGGCGTTAAGCCGCTCCGAAAGGCGGTTCAGGGCCGAAAGCGCCACCACCTGCCGGTTGAGTTCGGCAGCCAGGTCTTGCTCGCGGCGGACCAGGGCACGCTCCTGCTCGAAAGCCCGGTTAATGGCCCCGCAAATACTGGCCCAGATAAACATGCCCAGGACCACGCTCAAAACAATCGTTATATTTAATTCATCCCACTGCTGGCCCGGCAAGACCAGGCTCAGGGTCGCATAGAACATGGCGACGACTGCGGTATAGGTCAGGACACCGCTGGGGCTGAACAGCAGCGAAGCTTCCACAATAATGAGGTAGAGCAGGAAAATATAAGGGCTGTAGATGCCCCCACCGAAGCCAATCAGGACCGTGATAGCGCCCGCATCAATTACAGCCAGCCAGATACGAGCCTGACGCCGGGTGAAGTTATAGCGCAGAATGTAAAAGAGGCCGTTGTAGGTGGCGGCCAGGGCTGTAAACTGCAAGGCTCTTGAAAAATTTTTCACGTCGCCGGAGCCACCGGCGGCGTAAAGCTGGATACAAAGGGCCAGACCGGTCACAAGCCAGCGCAGCAAAAAAAGAACCCTTTCAAGCGAACCGGGAATAATCAGGCCGTCCTCTTCAGCCGCATTCCGGACCGGGTTGGCGGGCAAGGGCAAACGGCTGCGCCAGCCCGCCGGTTGCAGCCGCCGGGCCGGACGAAGTCCCACCCATATTTTGTTCTCTGAGGTGAAAGAAGCCAACCCTTACGCTCTACCCTCTTTTTTACTTTCTGGTTTATTAAGCTGGTTTTCTTCGTCGTCCCAGCCTCGCTCATCCCAGACCGAGCCGTTTCCGGGCCGCACCCGGCTGGCCCCGGCGGCCAGTTCCCAGGGGCCTTCTTCCGGTTCTTCTTCAGGTGGGGGAGGCGCGGAGGCGGCTTCTTTAAGGCGGGTAGCCTGGGCCGCTTGGCGCTCCGGGTAAGTTAAAAAGTGATAAAGACGGTTCCCGGCCACGAAACCCAGCAAGAGTGGAAACAGAAAAATAGCCATATCGAACGC
Source organism: Chloroflexota bacterium (assembly GCA_902812345.1). Classification (GTDB taxonomy): domain Bacteria; phylum Chloroflexota; class Chloroflexia; order Chloroheliales; family Chloroheliaceae; genus 54-19. Next base: position 19,540 of record CADDZM010000036.1, read on the forward strand.
GCTGCCGATGCCCGGCACTTCGTTGGTCCCAAAAAGCTGGAACCGCAACTGGGCGAGGCCATAATAGGCCAGCGCGAACAAATCAATCCCCACGAAAATCGAGACGGCCAGTTTTAGTAATTTTGGCATTGTAAAAGTATTTTCAGACCCGTAAACAAAAGGGAAACCGTAGCCCCTGCTCTAGCTTCCCATTTGCCAACATATTTGTTATGTCCGTCAGACCCTTCCGGGTTACAACCGGCCAGGATTATTCACGGCGAGGCCGTCCCGGGTTGGGCAGGAACCGCCAGGCCAGGCCAATCGCAACTATCATCAAAACACCCAGGCCGCCGACTGCCGCAAAGTTTATGATGTTCTGCGGGGTTGGGTCGCCCGGCTGGAAAAGAAAGTCTACCCAGGTCGAGACCGCCTTTTTGCTAAGGCGTTCGCCCGCGCCGCCATCCCAGACCGCGAAAGCAATCGTAGTGGCGGTGCCGCCGGTAAAGTTGAGCGAGGCAAGCTGGCCCGGTGAACCGGTATAGCCCGGTTCGTCATTCGCGGATAGGGGCCGCCGGAAGATAACCGACCAGGTATGGGTCGCCTCGTCATAAGAAGCGTTGCTGTCCGGGTTATAGGCGTTGGTATCTTTAAGTAACCCGATGCCCGGCCCAAGATAAGGCTTGACCGCGCTGGCATTCGTCACCAGGGTTGAATCCCCGGCGATGGCTCTCTCGCGCTCGGCTTTCCACTGCCAGATTGCAACATTAGCGTCCGACTGGCCCATGCAGCGGAAAGGCTGGTGGCCGACGACCAGTTGGACCGGAAACTCGATGGCAACCGCGTCGCTGTAGGTGCCTTTAGTTACGTCGTTAGTGAAATTCCTGGTGTTATCCTGCCATTGGACCAGCACCGCCATCGCATTATTATTATAAACCGCCCTGGTCCGCAACTGAAGGACGCTGCCGCCCTGGGGAGCCGCGAGATACTGGGCGCTTAAAGGTACGATGGTCGTGCTGACTTTTTTGGTCGGCTGGCCGTTTGCGTCCAGCTCGGTGCTTTCGTTATTCACGGTATTTTCCGACCAGACCGGAGATTTTAAGTCTAGCAAATCGGCGTTACTGGCGGCTGGAAAATACGAAACCGTCAGCTTGTTGGTATCGCTGCTGACCGGTTGGAAATCCACTACCCACATCGCCGCCGAAATTACAAAGGCGACCGACAGGATTACCAGGGGAGACCCGCGATACCACAACCGGCGGCGGGCCGGAGCCGGTTGAACCGCGACTTCGACCTCGCCTGGCTGGCCGGTAGTTTCGTTTTGGGGTGCAACTGCTTGCTGCTCCATTGCTTGTACTCAGCCTCCCTCTATTTGTTTGCGGTCGGCAGAACGACTTCCGCCGTCTTCAGATTTGACAGGTAGTCCACAATTTTGGCCCGCTCTTCGTCGGTCATCGGGATTGTCGGCATGAAAGTCGGCTGCATCGGCCAGAAATCGGTCCGGTTATCGCCTTTGAACCAGGGCATCACGTTCGGGCCGCGGTTATTGCCGCTAACCAGTGAAGGATTCTTAATCCAGGTATTGAGCCAATCCGCGTCGCGCCGGCTGCCAACTTCGGTCAGGGACGGGCCAAGGGTGGTTCCGGCGCTGCCGATAGCGTGACAGTTCAGGCAGCCTTTCCCCTGGATCAACTGCTTGAGACCGTCCAGTTTTTCGCCCGGTTTATTCGGGTCGGGATTACCCAGGATGAGCCGCAATTTCTCGGTGTTGGCCTGGGCTTCCTGGTAGGCCGGGCCTTTAGCCGCTTCATCGGCTTTAGCGTCTGCCGACAGGGCGGCTTTCTGCTCGGCGGTCGGGGTAGCGCCGCCATATTTAGCCGGGTTCTTGGCCGCCAGCACCTCCTGGGTAGTCGAAGGGTACATTTTCTTCTGGGCCGAGTTTGGCGGAAAGGCTCCTACAAAATTAGGCGTGGCAGTATATTCCAATGGCACCGTCCACTGGTTCTCGGTGATAAAGGTAATTATTTTTTGGATTTCCTCGTCATTGAGAGGTCCGCCGTAGTCTTTAGACCAGGCCGGCATCTGAATACCGGGTTGCGGGCTGTATTGGCCGCGATGCACCACGTTTCGAATGAAAGTCTGTACCGTGGTTTCATCGTAATTTTTATCGCCGACGTGCCATTCGGGGCGGTTGAGAGCCGGGCCAATCGCGCCTTCACCCTGCGGGCCGTGGCATTGCGAACAGTTCGCCGCGTAAAGTTCTGCGCCGAGATGGGCATATTCCTCGGTGCTGGTCAGGATGTTGTAATCAGCCCGCCGTCCTTCATTTAGAACGTATACCACCATACCTATCACGACAAAAGCTACAAAAGCGACGCTAAGTACCATTCGGGTAGACATTAGTTTTCCTTCTGTTCAAGTGGTTTACACAGAGGTTAGCCAGAACCCTTCCGGCAAAAACCGGCCCTAAATTTGCACCTGATCGCTCAGTTTGGCTTCATCTCGCTTGGTTATCTTGCCGGTGTTGACCGAAATTGTCGTCCCCGAAACAATTACCTGCATAATATCGAGCGGGCGAGGGGCCGGACCGGCAAAGTTTTGCCCGGTGATAATATATTCGGAACCGTGGCAGGGACAGTGGAAAATCCCGCTGTAGGTCTTGCCGTTGTAGGTGCCTTCTTCGGTATCGCGCCAGGGGACGGTACAGCCCAGGTGGACGCATTTCCAGTAAAGAGCCAGGAGTCCGCCGCCCTGTTCGGGCAGAGTGTGGACCAGGTAGAACCGGCCATCCGGTACCCGCGTCACGGTGCCGGGCGGAAATGCCGAAACATCGCCGACTTTAAGAGTCGAGCCAAAACTACCTACTTTCTTCGGCCAGAACATCACGACAAAGGTGCCGACCGCGCCGAGGGTAAAGACGCCCATTGTATTAAGAAAAACATTCCGCATGAACTTGCGGCGGCTGACTTTGTTATCTTCCGCCGGTAGAATCTCGTCTTCCAGTTCGGGCGCGGGCGCGTGGCCCGGTTCCCCGCCGGGAACTACAACCGGTTTACCATCTTTGTAAATAATCGCCATTGTGTTTGCTCCTGAGCAGCCAGACCTCCTCGCCCGGCTGGAATTCTAACTATCGAAACAGGTGTTCTGAAAGATGACGGTTTTACGTCTTTTTAAGCCGATGAAATAAATCTTACAAAGGCCGTTTGAAAGCCCACCACAGCCAGTCAAAGTTCTGGCCGTAACCCCGGAAAGCTGTTCCCACCACGGTCGTAATCGCGAACGCTACCACGAAGCCGGTGAAAAGAGCCTGGAAAATGTCCCGCCGGTCGGCGTTAAAGCGTTTCCTGACCAGAAAAATCAGCAGGCCGGACAGGATGAAAATGACGCTAATCGGGATAATCCAGTTGGAAAAGATAATGTCAGCCGGGGTCACGGAAACGTTAAGCATCCCACCAGGGGTCGGCTCATAGGTCGGGTCGCCGCCGGGAATCGGGATTTTTATAGTGGTAAGGATGCCTTTGCCGCTGGCGTCCGGGAACAAATTCTTCATCAGCGTTTTGACCGGGAAGAAGATGTCGAAGGCAATCAGGAAGAAAAGCCAGAAAGCGGTATAGATTGCGCTAAACTGGACGACCGCCTTGCCTCGTTCGCTGGTGAACCAGCGGCCCATCTGGCCCGGCCCCAGATCGAAATAAGGCACCAGGGCGATTAAGAGCAGCACGACTGTCGGCACAATAACCCCGGCCAGACCGCCGTCCATATGCAGCAGCAACTCTTGCAGGTTTAAGAAGTACCAGGGTGCTTTGGAGGGGTTGGGCGTGCGTTCTGGGTTTGCCAGGTCTTCCAGGGGCGCGTTGATAAAGGCGGACGTGATAAAAAGCGTTACCGTAAAAACGATGGCGCACAAAAACTCAATCATGAGCAGGTGCGGCCAGACGTGAACGATAGTCGAAGGCTCTTTGGTCGGGATAAACCCGGCTTCCTTTTTAACTACGGCCAGCAAGCGGTGCGGGCGAGCTTTATCGAGCGGGTTCGAGGCGTCGTGGCGACGACGGGCCTCGGCCCGGCGGTTTGTTTCCGCCGCCGCAGCCTGAGCTTGCTCTTGATTAGCCTGGCGTTCCTGGCTGGTATCGGCCATAACGGTTCTCCTTGTTAAATCAACGATGAAGTATCAGGGACAGGTCTCAAAGGCGCTCCGCACCTTTGCTATGCTTTTTTAATTATAAGCCGCCACTGAAACCGTCTTTGCGGACGCGCCAGAAATGGACCGCGATAAGGACCGCCGCGGCCAGTGGCAAGGCTATCACGTGTAGCGTGTAGAAACGTATCAGGGCGTTCTGGCCGATTTCGTAGCCGCCGATAAGCAGAAACTGGGCTTCCGGTCCAACGAAAGGCGTGGCCTTGGCGATGTTGGTACCGACGGTCACGGCCCAGAACGACAACTGGTCCCAGGGCAAGAGATACCCGCTAAAACTAAGCAAGAAGGTCAACACCAAAAGGAGCACGCCCACGACCCAGTTAAATTCTCGCGGCGGCCGGTAAGCCCGGGTGTAAAAGACCCGGCACATATGGAGAAAGACGACAATCACCATGGCGTGCGCGCCCCAGCGGTGCATATTCCGCAAGAACTGCCCGGCGAAAACCACCGTCTGCAAATCTTTGATGTCCTGGTAGGCCTGGGTCACGGAAGGCACGTAATAAAACATCAACAGTACGCCCGATACCGTCAGGACCAAAAAGAAGAAGAACGACAGCCCGCCCAGGCAGAAAGTGTAGGTCACTTTGAGGGAGGCCCGCCGGATAGTAGTCGGGTGGAGGTGCAAAAAGACGTTACTCATGGTCGCCAACGACCGGGTCCGGGCGCTGTCCGGCCAGCTATGCCGGAAAACGCTTTTATAGACCCGGAAACCAAATGCTGCGCTGGCCTGCATTATCTGGTCCATCGGGTTTCGCCGGGGAGAAGTTTTCTTTGTCGCCATCGGTTAAGTCGCTCCTCTTATCTTTGCAAACGGTTCGGTATGGAGTCCAGCCTATTTCGGAATCGGGGCGCTCAAGCCCGGTTCGCTGACATACCAGTGCGCTTTCGGGTCGCTATACTGGAAACGGGCCATCTTGATAGCCTGGGTCGGGCAGCGCACCACGCACAACCCGCAGCGGATACACTCGTTCTCATCCAGCAGCAAGGTTTGCGCTTCGGCCATAGCCGGGTCGGTCTGGTACTGGTCCGCGCCCGCTACGCCGCCAAGCTCTTTAAGCGGTACCAGCCGGATAATTTTCTCCGGGCAAACATCCACACAGGCTGCACATAGTATGCACAGGTCACTATCTATCAAAATATTGTAAGCGCATTGGAGGCAGCGGGTGGCCTCTTTCATCGCCATTTCGCGGGTGAAGCCGATTTCGGCCTCCCTGGTGAGAGCAGTTCTTATATCGTCCGGGAAACGCTTGTCGAGTTCCAAAAAGCGCATTTCCTGGCGTTCGATTTTTTCATAGTCGAGGCTGCGCCGCCAGACTTCCATAATTTCGTGGCTGCTGCGGCGGCGGGGCGGTTTTTGCCCGGTTAGAAATTCGTGGACGCCGTTGGCGACCTTGTGACCGTCGGCGATAGCGGCAATCAGGTTGCGGGAACCCTCGGTGTAATCGCCTCCCGCGAAAAGGCCATTGACATTCGTCATCCAGGTATCAGGGTCGCGTTTGACGTTGCCGTTGCGCTGAAGTTCGACTTTAAGGTCAGGGTCAATCCAACTGGTGTCGTTCCACTGGCCGGTGGCCGGGATAACCACGTCGCAGGGAATGATAAACTCGCTGCCCTCAATTGGTACCGGCGAACGGCGGCCCGACTTATCCGGCGCGCCCAGTTTATTGCGGATAAACTTGATGCCGGTAACTTTACCTTCGTCATTGCCAACTACTTCGACCGGGGCGGCCAGGTAGATAAATTTGATGCCTTCCAGTTCGCATTCTTCGATTTCGTACTCTTCCACCGGCGCTTCAAGCTGGGTCCGGCGGTAGACCACCGTCACATCTTCCGCGCCCATGCGGCGGGCGCTCCGGCAGCAGTCCATGGCCGTGAAGCCCATGCCGAGGACGACTACTCGCCTGCCAAACGAGGCGGTTTCGGGGTGATGGAAGTTAATCTTTTCCAGCCAGGGCAGGCCGTACTCGTAACCCTTAAAGTTTTCGCCGGGGATACCGATTTCAGCGGGGATGGCCGAACCGGGCGCCATGATTACAGCGTCGTAACGGCGCAGCAGTTCGCTGAGTGAAATATGGTCTTTGTAGCCGATTTTAGTATTAAGCCGGATTTCGACCCCGAGCGCGCCAAAGTACTGGTCTACCTCGTTTTGAACCACATCACGGGGCAAACGCCAGATGGGAATACCGCCGACCATCATGCCGCCCGGTTCGGGGAACATTTCGTAGACGACAACTTTGTAGCCCATAATCGCCAGGTCGCGGGCCGCCGATAGACCGGCGCTACCGGCCCCGATAATGGCGACTTTCTGTTTGCGAGTGACAGGAGCTTTCCTGGGCAGGAATTTATCGCTGCGGTAGTCGCTGGCCGAGCGTTTAAGCCAGCAAATCCGGATGGTTTTATCAATCAGACCGCGGCGGCAGGTGCTTTCGCAAGGCCGCGCACAGACCCGGCCCAGAACCCCCGGAAAAACGTTGTCCCGCCGGTTGAGGATATAGGCCTCATCGAAACGGCCCTGAGCAACCAGTCCGATGTAATTCGAGACATCGGTATGGGCCGGGCAGGTATACTGGCAGGGGACATTAGTCCGAAACCACTCGGTATCGGGCAGTTCGGTAGGGTAGGTCTGGTCTTCAGACTCAGCGTACCGTATATCGGCATTCTTCTGAAGTTTATCGTTAATCATTCTTCGTCGTTATCAACGCCTCCCGTCGCCTTTTGCATAAGGATGACGATAATAATAGAAATGATTACCATCGCAAAGACTATAAAAAGTTCAATAGTTTCGCCGACTACCATATCAGATTCCTCCAGGCAACCACAGGGTTAAGGGTCAAAACAACAAATACCCGGTTCAGCATTCAACCTTGAAGCCGGAACTCCAGTCAGGAATGATCCAGAAATATTTAACTTGTCTGATGCAACTTGCTTATTTGATTTTGGTTTTTGTAAAGAGAAATTATATGACGGAACTTACCTCTCTTGATAAGTATAGCATTGGCTCAAAATTACGTCAATGAGTTGGTAAATTTTTTCACTTTCGTTAACCTTGGTACTCTTAAACGGTCGGAAAATCACTTTAGGAGATGGTAAAGCGATGTGTAACTCCGAAACTCTTTATCAATTACACATTCGCGACATTATACTTCCTTAGAATTATATTAGCAATTTTTTTCTTTCTGGATTTTTAGTTTTTGTGGTTGGGGGGCTGTCCGGGGAAATAAAAGACCTGGCCCTTGAATAGGCCAGGTCTTTTAGCAATACCAATAGAGGGAGTTACGCTAGAATCTTCCCATCGTCGTGGGTAAGAAGGACTTTGCGCAGGAAGGGAATCTGCGGCATGCCGTAGGACAGGCATTTATTGTGGAAGTCGCGCAGGTTGAAGTTTGCGCCTTGCTCAGCCTGGTAATCCTGGCGCAACTTGTAAAACATGCGCTTGCCGAGGGTATAGTAAAGACCGCCGGGGTCGAAAGTGCTGCGCTGGGCTTCTTTCAGGGCCGTAATGTCTTCCATCCAGGCGTTGTCCCGGTAGAACTGGTAAGCCTGCTGCTGGGTCCAACCCTGGGTATGCAAGCCGATAGAGCAGATGTAGCGGCAGTCCCGGACCAGGGCTTCCTGGCGTTGGGCCAACCACAACTTCAGATATTCGGTCGGGTCTTCCTTGCCGTAACCTTCCTCCATCATCATCTGTTCGCAGTAGTGCGCCCAACCTTCTATAAAGGCGTAACTGGTCAGGTTGCGGGCCACTTGCGAATGCGACTTGCGGGCGTGAAGGTGTTGCAGGTAGTGGCCGGGATACGCTTCGTGCATCGAGAAAATCTGGATGGTGTAGTCGTTGAAGCGGCTAAGCCAGTTCTCCTGCTGCGCGGGCGACCATTCGGGGTTGGCCGGGGTAATGTAGAAATGGGCTTCGTTGGCTTTCGTTTCGTAAGGGCCGGGCGTTTCCATATCCGCGAAAATCCAGCGCATAAAAGCCGGGGTTTCAGCCACGATGCACAGCATCTCGCTCGGCACGTCAATCACGTCCGCCTTTTTAAGATGGTCGCGGATACCTTCCAGGTAACTCCTGGTCGTACCGACGACCTTATCGTTGCTCGGGTGGACCGCCGAGACCTGCTCGATAACCTGCTGGAACGGCAGGTCGGGGTTAAGTTGGGCGCAAATCTCCTTGATAGCGGCCTGGTTCTCGGCCATATCGGCCATACCCACCGCCAGGACTTCTTCAAGGGAAAGCTCGACGCCGTCGCTCCACCTGAGCATGGCCCGGTAGTTGTCCGCGCCGATAGCAAAATTATTCTCGGAAGTCTTCGGCATGGCCTTGAAGAACTCGACATAGCGGTCCAGGGCGTTGGCGGCGTTTTCGGCGGCAACCTTCAGACGTGCGGCCAAAACTTCGTCGTGCAAGTCAGGCACATCTTTCAAATCGGTGTGGTAATACTTTGCGAAACCGCCAAAGGCTTCCAGGGCAATCGCCACCATCGAGTCGGGCAGGTTTTTATCCAGCTTTGCCTTTAACTGTTCCAGCAATTGCGGGGTCGCTTCCAGGTGACGGCAAAGTGCCTCGACCCGCTGTTCGAGCAGGCCGTAATTGCGTTTGATGTAGTTGCTCACGTCAAAAATATAGAGGTAGGGCATAATCGGGTTGCGCTCGTAAAAGCGCAGCGAGCCGTGGCGCAGCTTTTCAAATTCGATATGCGCTTCCACGACTTTGTAATCAAACTGGCCCTGGGCGGCAAGGACGTTGTAATCGACCGTGTTTTTCAGTTCTTCGCCGTAGCGGGCCAGCTTTTCTTTGAAGCTGTTGACGCTTTCCGGCGAAAAATCCGGCACCATGCCGTCGTAATCGTGGATACCCAGCAGGAAAGAAGCGTTGTGCGGGTAGAAAGTGTTGTAATCCTTTAAAAAGCGGTTAATCAGGTCGTCTAAAACGGCCCTGTTGTCAGCAGACATAGCTAATAAATCTCCATTTTTAGAATTTTGCCAGAAACAAAGTTTAACGTTCCGTTTTGTAGCGCGGGTCGAGCAGGTCGCGCAGGCTGTCCCCGATAAAGTTAAAGGCCAGCACCACCGAGGCAATCGCCAATCCGGGGAAGGTCGTCCGCCACCAGGCGTCCAGGTTGCTAACCCCGGCGGCCGTCATCACGCCCCACTCGGCGTCGGTCGGTTTTGGTCCCAGGCCCAGGAAGGAAAGGCTGGAAAAAATCAAAATGCCGTTGCCGATGTCAATAAAGGTGATAACCAGGACCGGGGCCAGGATATTCGGGAAAATCTGTTTCAACATAATCCGCCCGCTTTTAGCCCCAACCGCCTTTGACGCCAGGACATAATCCTGGGACTTGATAGTCAAAACCACGCTGCGAACGGTCCGGGCGTAGGCGGGCCACCACACGATTAAAATCGCGATGACCGCGTTAATCAGGCTGCGGCCCAGGGCGGCGGCAATGGTCATCGCCAGGATAATCGTCGGGAAGGCGAAAATCAGGTCGGTAATGCGCATCATGACTTCGTCTATCCAGCCGCCAAAGTAGCCGCTGATAAGGCCGATGGTCGTGCCGATAACGCTGGCCAGCAGAATCAGGATAAAGCCGACCGGGAGCGAAAGTTGCGCCCCGTAAATAACCCGGCTGAAAATGTCGCGGCCAAGCTCGTCCGTGCCAAAGAGGTACGCGCCGCCGGGCGGTTTGTTGCGGTCCTTAAAGACCTGTTTAACCGGGTCAAACGGCGCGATAAACGGGGCAAGGATGGCAATAAATATCCAGGCCGCTATAACTATCAGCCCAATAAGCATCAGAGGGTTCGCCCACAAAAAGCGGCCGACCTGCTGCGCGAACGAGCGGTTTCTTTTTAACCCGGTTGCCGGCGCGCCTGGCTGGCCCGCTACCTCGGTTGTTAAATCGTCTACTTTCAGTTCCATACTAGGCGGCCTTCGTCCTGATACGCGGGTCTAAAAC
>CADDZM010000037.1 GCA_902812345.1 Chloroflexota bacterium
TCGCTGACCTGGATGGTCATTGCGCCGTAAGCCACGGTCTGGGCCAGTTTGCCCACCGAAACTTTCCCGGCGGGGACAAAGGTGAGTGCTTTCAGACCAGCGCGGGCGGCGTACCCGGCCAGGGACGACGAGGTGTTACCGCTGGACGCGCAGGCCACGTACTTTACGCCAATCCATTTCGCGTGCGTGATGCCGACGGTCATACCCCGGTCCTTGAAAGAGCCGGTCGGGTTCTCGCCCTCGTGCTTGAGCCACAGGTTATCCACGCCCGTATAGCGGGCCAGCCGCTCGTCCTCGTAAAGGTTGGTGTTACCTTCTCGCCGCGTCACCAGGGTTTCGTCGGGGAAGGGAGCGACCAGTTCTCGCCAGCGCCATACCCCGCTCTGATTTGGAAAGGCCCGCGAAGTGTAACGCTCCGCAACCCATTCACGGGTTATTGTGCTTTTGAGGGCTTCGAGAGGATGCTGGACTTCCAGCAAACTGCCGCAGTCCAGACACATATCGTTGGCTTCCTGAAGAGGGTATTCCCGGCCACAGGCGATACAGCGGACCGCCGCCTGCCCGGCTTTCTTTGAGGGTGATTGCTGTGTTAGCACGTCTCTTTTCCTTGCTAAAGTTAAAGCTAAAGTTAAATTAAAACCAAAGTTTTTAAAACGCGGTCGCGCTGTTGAAAGTGAACCGGCGGCAGTGCATCGCCGGGACCAGGTTGCCGAAAGCGAATGACGGCAGCAGCTTACGGTCGCGGCTGAGCGCTACCACTTCGTTGAAGGCTTCCACGGCACTTTGCGTAAAGCGGAAATTTTTGACCGGGCGAGTAATCTCGCCGTTTTCAATCAAAAAGGTGCCATCCCTGGTCATGCCGGTCAGGACGGCTTTCTCCGGCACAAGCGGGTTGACATAATGGAACCGCGTGACCCAGAGGCCGCGCTTGATGCTTTTAATCATGTCTTCTTTGGACTTATTGCCCGCCTCAATAAACATATTGAGGGGAAGGGGTCCGACATCGCCCTGGATCCCGCTGGAATGGCCGGTGTTGTGCTTGCCGATTTCCCGGTTGGTGGTATAGCTGTCATAAACTACCGCGTTGGCAATGCCTTTTTCAATCAGGTTGACCCGGCGGCGGTAGACGCCTTCCGCGTCGAAAGGTGACACGATGCCTTCGGGATTATGGCCGTCGTCGTAGATGCTGACCAGCGGGCTCATGATTTGGCGGCCAAGCTGCATGAAACTACGCTCTTCCTGGAGTGAAAGCGCCCCAAAACCAAGATAAGACATGTAATTTAGTATCTCGGCGACGGCGTATTCTTCCAGGATGACCTCGTATTCGCCGGGGTCGAGCGCAATTGGCGACTGGCTGCGTAAGGCTTTGCCGACCGCTTCATCCGCGACCGCTTTGTAATCAATCAGGCCAACTTTTCGGCTCAACCGCTCGCCCCAACCGCTCCCGGCTTCGCCCATCACAACGGTATTAAGGTGGCTGCTGGTGCCCTGGTAATAGCTGGCAATTCCCAGCGAGTTAACCACGGCCTGTTCGGTACCGGTGCTGTCAAAAGCCCCGGCGGCGGTAAGACCGGCTTCGATGGCTTTGCGGCAAATTACGCCTGCCCCGTCAGCCCGCAGTTGGGGGTCTGAGAAATAGGTGGCCTGGTCCGGTTCCGAGAAAGAAAGTTCCCCTTCGTTAGAGTCGGGGCCGGGAAGCGATATAAAGTCGGGGTCTTCCACCTGCAAACGGGCAATTTGTTCGGCCATTTTGATAGTATCTTTGATGGCTTCGGGGTCGAGCCGGTTGGTGCTGGCCGCGCCGATTTTGCGGCCAAAGACCGAGCGAACCCGGATTGAGGTGTTGCTCTCGTTTACGTTCTGGTGAATGTAATTATTGGCGAAGCGGGTGAGACTCTGGCGCGTGCCGCCAAAAGTTATCTCGGTCTGGTCGGCTTTGGCGTAGTCCAGCCCATCCTGCAATAATTGGATTACTTTGTCGCGGCCCAAAATTTCCGACATTTAATTTTCTCTCCGCTAAGGCTTATGCCCCAAAAACTTTGATGTTGTGGAAGCGGGCCGGGGCTGCGCCGTGTCCGACGTGCATACCCTGCATCGGTTCGCCCTTACCGCAGTTCGGGACGCCCCAGACCGTCCAGTGGTCGCGGTTGCCGATTAGGTCGCAATGGCCCCAGAAGGCCGGCGTCATGCCGGTGTAGGCCGGGTTGCGGTAAAGCTGGCCGCGCTTGCCGTTCTTGATTTCCCAGGCCGCTTCCATGCCGAACTGGAAATTTAGCCGCTTGTCGTCAATGCTCCAGCTTTTGTTGGTATCCATAAAAATACCATCGTCGGTGGCGGCGATAATATCTTCCAGGCTTCCAGCGTTCCCCGGTTCCAGGTTAATGTTAGTCATGCGGATCATGGGGATGCGGTTCCAGCCATCGGCCCGGCTGGTGCCGTTGGACTGCTGACCGATGGTCGCGGCGGTCTCGCGGTCAGTGATGTAATCCTTAAAGATGCCGTTGAGGATAAGCGGGGTGCGCTGGGCCGGAACGCCCTCATCATCGTAACCAAAAGTCCCCAGACCGTGCGGCACGGTCGCGTCAGCGTAGACATTCACCAGGTCGGAGCCGTAGCGGAAAGTGCCTTTTTTCTCGGTGGTGAGGAAACTGGTCCCGGCGTAACTGGCTTCCATACCCATTACCCGGTCAAGTTCCAGGGGGTGGCCGCAGCTTTCGTGCACCTGTAAAGCAACCTGGTTACTGCTCAAAACCAGGTTTAGGTCGCCGGTCGGGCAGACCGGGGCCGTTAGCAACTGAATCGCTTCCTCGGAAATCCGGCGGGCGTGGGCGGGTAAATCAAGCTTATAAACATATTCGAACCCGCCGGTTTCCCAACCGCCGCCAAAGGCGTTCGGATAGCTGCGCTTTTGCACGCCGTCCTCGTTCACGGCAAAGACTTCGATACCGGATCCGGCCTCGCTGAGTTCCTGTTCGATATAACTGCCTTCGGTGCTGGCAAAAACTTTGCTGGTCTTGAGGGTGCTTATCATGCCGGTAGCGATTCGGATACCTTCCACCCGGCGCATTTCGAGGTCGGCTTCCAGCAATATTTTTATCTGGTCGTCGAGCGATACGCTGAAAACATCAATCTCGACTGGGGTTACATAACGGTCCTGAATGGAAATGGGCTGGCCGAGTTGGACCGGTTGGCGAAAGACCGAGGCCGAGGCGCGGGCAATCTGGACCGCTTCGGCGGTAACACGCTCGATCTCGGCCTTTGTTACCAGGCTGCTGCTGCTAAATCCCCATGCCCCGTTGACAATTACGCGCACGCCGAACCCCTGGCTCTCGTCGTTGGAGAGCCCCTCGACCTTGCCGTTCTTGACGCTAACGTTGCGACTGCGGTCGGTCACGAAGCGAATATCGGCGTAACTCGCGCCCTTTTGCTGGGCGGTATCAAGGGCTACATTTGCTAAATCGCGCATTTGCAGGCGGCTCTCCTTCTAGTATTAGTGGAAAGGTGTCAGGCGGGTCCGGGGACCGGCTTTAAGCACCTGACTCGGCAATTCGTGGCCGACGAAACTCTGGGCCAACCGGGCGCACTCCAACAATTTTTCCAGGTCAATGCCCGTCTGGATGCCCATGTCGTGCAGCATATTTACTAAATCTTCGGTCGTAATGTTGCCGGTTGCTCCCGGCGCATAGGGGCAACCGCCCAGACCGCCCAGCGACGAGTCGAAATAGGTCACGCCTCGTTGCAACCCGGCTAACACATTCGCCAGGCCCGAACCGCGCGTGTTGTGAAAGTGCAGCGAAAGGGTTACGTCCGGGAATTTATCCTGGAACTCGCCCACGATGCGGTCAACCAGGCGCGGGTTTGCCATGCCGGTTGTGTCACCCAGCGTGATGCGAACCGGCTTCGGGCTTAACTCCAACAGTTTTTCGGCCACCCACATTACGCGCTCGACCGGCACATCGCCTTCATAAGGGCAGCCGAAGGCCGTCGAGATAACCGCGTCAAAAGGCATTTTAGCCTCGCCTAAAATCCGGGCGACCTGCTGGGCCGCTCCCAGCGACTCGGCGACCGCCATGCGGACGTTCTTGCGGTTGTGGCTTTCGCTGGCCGACATGAAAATCTCAACTTCATCCATCCCGGCGGCAACGGCCCGGTTGGCCCCGGCGGCGTTCGGTACAATCGCGCTATAACTTACACCCGGCGCCCGCTCGATTCCGGCTACCACCTCGGCGGCGTCCCGCATCTGGGGAATGGCCTTCGGGTGGACGAAAGAGACCGCTTCAATCCGTTTAAGGCCGGTGTTCGCCAGGGCATTAATAAGCTCTATTTTTTGCTCGGTTGGTACCCAGACCGATTCGTTTTGAAGGCCATCACGCGGGCCGACCTCGCGAATACTGACCTGGGCCGGATAATTTGCCATTTCTTTCCACTCCTTCGTGGGCTTAATTTCCAATACCTTTGTTGTCAAAACATAAATTAATCTTATGCAACAACTTAAGGTAAGCAGTATTATAACACGCCTCCTGGCATTGAAGGCACAAGTTTCGCTTTATTAAAAGTTGTTCGTTTCCTCATAGCTTGACATTTAGCCCAAATTTGTTTGACAATACCGCAAATCCGGCCCTGAAAGGTTTATTCAAAGAGGCTTTTTTATGTTAACAGGTTGGGGGAGAATTCTGTGCAAAAGTTAAAACGAGGTGGTTTGCTGGTTGTAATCTGGCTGGCGGCTTTATTGACCCTGGGCGCTTGTGGTGAAAACAGCGCTACATCCACCGGCGTTCCTGCAACCACCGCCGCAGCGACAACGGCGGTCGCTACTGCAAGCGCAACAACTGCCGCCGCGACTTCCGCCCCTGCAACAACCGGCGCAGTTACTACGGGCGCGGCGACCACAACCGCCGCTACAACCTCGGTTTCTACAACCGGGGCAGTAACTACAACCGCTGCGGCAACCGGGGATGCCGCTACCACGGCAAGCGGCACCACCGCTCCGGCGGCCCAGGCCCAACCCCTCAATATTCCCTGGGTTAAGAACGGCACCTGCTACGAGGTCTTTGTCCGAAGCTACTTCGACAGCAACGGCGACGGCAAGGGCGACCTCAACGGCCTGATTTCCAAGCTCGACTACATCAATGACGGCAATCCGAACTCGACCAAAAGCCTGGGCGCGAACTGCATCTGGCTCATGCCAATCACGTCCTCGCCGAGCTATCACGGCTACGACACCACCGATTACTACACGGTCAATAAAGATTACGGCACCAACGACGACTTTAAAAAACTCGTCAGTGAAGCCCACAAGCGCGGCATCAAAATCCTGACCGACCTCGTCTTAAACCACACTTCGAAAGACCATCCCTGGTTCAAACAGGCCAGTTCCGACCCGAACTCGCCCTACCGCAACTTTTATATTTTCCGGCCCGATAACCCGGGCTACAATAACCTGAACGGTGGCAAGGCTTTTTACAAGAACCCAAACGGCAGCGACTACTATTTCGCCCAGTTCGGGGGTGGTTTGCCCGACCTCAACTGGCACAACCCGGCGGTTGTTACCGAAATGGAAAAAGTAATTAAATACTGGCTGTCGGATATGGGCGTGGACGGTTTCCGGCTGGACGCGGTGCGTTACCTGATTGAGGACGGCCAGAACCAGGCCGATACGCCCGAAACCAAAGCATTGTTGCGTACTTTGCAAAAATATATCGAAAGCATCAAGCCGGACGGCTTCACTATCGGGGAAGTTTACACGAACCTGCCGATAGATTCGTATTACCCCGACCAGCTTGACGAGTATTTTGCCTTTAACCTGGCCGACCAGATGGTTAAAAGCGGCGCGAGCGGCACTACCGGCTTTATTGATACGGCCAAAACCCTCAATAACTCACTGCCCTACCAGCGGTTCGGGGTCTTTCTGACTAATCACGACCAGAACCGGATTCTCGACCAGCCGGGTATTACTCTACCCAAGATGGAAGTCCTGGCGACCTCTTACCTGACTTTGCCAGGTCTGCCTTTTGTCTACTACGGCGAGGAAATCGGGATGCTGGGCCGCAAGCCGGACGAAAAAATTCGCACGCCCATGCAGTGGACCGATGACGCCAGCGGCTTTACTACCGGGAAACCCTGGGAAGACCTGAACACCGGCATTTCGCAGTACAACGTCAAGGTTCAGGACGGCAAACCCGACTCGCTCCTGAACCTTTACCGCAAGTTGATACACCTTCGCAGCAACACCCCGGCCCTGGCGGGCGGGACTTATACGCCTTTTGAAAGTAATAACTTTATTGCCGGGGCGTATATCCGCCATGCCGCCAAAAGCGACATCATGGTAATCATTAATATGGATACTTCTGACGCCGCCCGCATCAAGTTTTCCCTCAAATCGAGTGACCTTGCGCCGGGCGAATATAAAGCGACCGTTTTGGTGGACATCAACAATACCAACGCGACTTTTCCAAACCTGACCGTGGGGGTGGGCGGCGCGGTCAGCGGTTACGCGCCGATGGCGACCATTCCAGCCGGAAGCGCGTATGTTCTTGAACTCAAGAAGTAATTTTGAGGTATAATTCCAGGTATGTAGAGGTAAAAAATTCCTGACTGAACCAAGACTCTTTCTAAAAGGAGTTTATCACGTGGCATTACCAGTAAGAAATTTTGATTTTGAGCGCACCTATACTCCGGCAGAATTTGAAGCTCTGCCAGAGTTCGAGGAACTTTTTGAGCTTGTCAATGGAAAGCTGGTGAAAAAGCCGCTGCCCGGTGACGAACATGGCCGGATTGCCCGCCGTATCAGCAACGAATTATTCCTGCTCGACCCCCAGGAAAAGCTCGGAACTCTCTGGCTTTCGACCACTTTCGATGTTGGCACGGGTTGGATGCCGATTCCTGATTTAGGCTTTGTCCGTGCCGACCGGGTTCCGGCCAAAAGTCGGAAAAGTATTAAAGCAGTGCCGGATTTGGTGGTTGAGATTCATTCTCCTACTGATTTACGCAGCAAGCCCGAACGCGATGCCGCCGCTCAAAAGATTGCCGAATGGCAAAAAGTTGGTGTGCGTCTAATCTGGGCGATAAACCCCCAAAAGCGGGAAATCGAGGTCTATCATCTGGGCCAGTCAAAGCCAGTACAAGTTCTTCATCCCCAGGACGAACTTGATGGTGGAAGTATAATCCCCGGTTTCAAGCTGAAAGTAAGCCAGCTTTTCACCTGATTATTATTTTCAAGTTGTCGGCGGCGGTTCCGGTAATTCCCGCGTCAGGAACGCTTTGCAAAGCCGTGACCGCCCCAGTAGCCCGGTTCGGCTAGGAAGCTTGAGTCTGGTTCCAGTCTTCCAGAGCAGCGGTGCTTTCGCCGTCGGGCTGCCATTCCTCGGGACTGGCGATAGTTTCGACAAAAGTGTCCTGGGCGGTGTGACTAACGTCTTCGGCCAGGGCTTCGTGTTCTTCCTGCCCGAAAAAGAATGACATCTGGGTCGGCTTGTGACGAAGTTTTTCCGCCTGCGAAAGGCGCTGCTCGTCGGTAATGCCCACTATTTCGCCGTCCTTCCATTCGAACAGGCTGGGGGCTTTGCGCGGCCCGCGCACCAGAGGCGAACTGGCCCGCATAAGGTCTTCCGGGTGAATTCCTTTGCGCCCAGCGACATTTTGCAGGCTGGCGCATTGGCGTAAAAAGGCGCAGTTCTGGCACTTGTACATGTTGGAAGCCAGGGGGAATTGTTCTTTCTCGATGGAGCGGCCAATTTTGAAAATCCGCTCGCGCAGCACCTGGCGTTCACCATCGCCCCGGTTGGTCGGGATATGCGAACCATCCCGCACGTTCTCGATAGCGAACCGCCGGGGGGCCGCCGGGTAGAGTAGTTCGACGGCCAGGTCGTAGCAACTGAACTGGGTATCGAGTTGCAGGGCCGCCGGGGGCACCATCTTGTTGCCTGACTTGTAGTCAATCACCATGATATGCCCGGCCTGCTCGCCGTTGTTGAAAAGAGGACGGCTTTCTTTGAGAGCTTTTCCTAAATCTTCGGCCCGGAAGCTGGCGGGAAGGCGGCTCTGGCGCAGTTCGAGGCGGTCAATGTAGCCCTGCAAGGCGTAGCCCCGCCCGTTTTGTTCGTTGGTAATATTTACGATGAAATATGCCTCGACCAGCAGGTGGGAGAGCGGCATTTTGATGTTGCGCTGGTAGAAGTCGTAGCAGATTTTGTAGCCCAGGCTGGAAAGTTTTTCTTTTTCGTCAGGCGTTCGCCATAGTACCGCCGCTTTGGAACGGCCTCTGTTGGTCCGGTTCGGGCTGTCAATGTTGAGCCAGCGGCCACGGAAGACGTTCGCGAAGTTGGCCGGGGACTGGAACATTTTCAGGTCGGGGTCGCGCCGCTTGAAAAAATCATAAAACATCGAGTGGATGACTGTGCCGAACTCGAAAGCGGCCAGGCGGGGTTGTAATTCCGGTTCAGGGTTTTCCAGGTAATTGAACCAGAACCGGGCGCCGCAGTCCTGGTAAACCTTCATCATAGAGTCGCTGAGCACCAGTTGCCCGGCTCGCGTATAGCGCATAATTTTCTCCTGAGGCCTCTTTGGAATTTCCCAAGCAAATTATACGGGTGATATTAGCACAGGAGTTCTTTTAGCGCAACGCCCCAGTTTCTTGAAGGTTTACTCCGGGTTCCAAGACCCACTGAAACTTCTAAAGCTGTGAAGCTCCTGTAAACTTTTATTGAGCGGGTGCGGCGGGTTCATCCATTTTCTCGCTAACCCAGAGGGAATGGGCGGTCTTGCGGCCCAGGGCCAGTTCGCGCTGCTGGTCGTTGACAACCTGAATGGTATCGTCAAAAGCCCATTTTTCCTTAATAAACAGGCGTGTTCCGGGAACCAGACCTTGCTCGTAAAGATAGCCCAAAAGGCCGGCCTGATGCTCACCTTCCTCACTGACCCGAACGATTCTTACCTGGCGGCCCGGTTCAAGCTGGTCGAGCGGCCGGCTATCGGCGGGAAATTCGTGACCGTTGCCGGGAATCAGGTTGCCGTGGGGGCAGGTGGCAGGGTTGGCCAGGTAACGGTTGAGCGCTTCCTCGACCCCGCTCGAAAGGACATGCTCCATTTCGCAGGCTTCGGCGTGAACCTCGTCCCAGGGCAACCCCAGGTGGTCAAGTAAGAAGCGTTCCAGCAGGCTGTGCCGCCGGGCCAGTTTCAGGGCAATTCCTTCGCCTGCTTCGGTTAGTTTAAGGTGGTGGTTGTGTGCGTCTGCGGTAACAAGCCCGTTTTTTTGCATGCGCTGGATGGTCGCGAAAACAGTCGCGGCAGCTACACCCATGCGCTCGGCCAGGTGAACCGCTTTAACCGGCCCCTCGCCATCGGCGGTCAGGTTATAAATCGCTTCGCAATATTCTTCGATGGTTTCGCTTGGTTTTACTTCCGGCTGCTCGCTCTTTTCGGCTGGGCCGCTGATTTTTAATTCGGTCATATTACCTCACCCCGGCTTTGGTTATAACCGGGCTTTGCTGTTTTCTGGCAGAACACCGGTAATTCTTTAAAAGGGTTTTTAATTTTTAATCTTTGATTTAGTATATGCTAAAACCACTACTTAGTCAAACCTAATTTATAAAAAGACCAGTTAAAGTTAATAATCAGGTTAAACCTGGCAGGCTTACGACTTTTGAACTAGTCCAAAATGGGTCTAAGGGCTGCTCGCCCGCGTGAAACCAGTCACATTATTCCTTTTGATATGAAGTTACAGTGTTGCTGACCAGACATGGTTAAATAAAAATTACAGTAATAAAAAACCTTATGAAAGGAAAAATTGTGACTACTTCCTACGAATTTACAAACGATACTTTTGTTCTTAGCTATGCCCATCCGCTGCCGGAAGGCCCGATTCTGCCTATCAACCAGTTTGTTATTCGCGGTAGCGAAAAAACGATTATGCTCGATACCGGCCCGTTATTCAACGCCGCCAATACCGTCGAGGCTCTTTCTAAAGTAATAAATCCGCAAGACCTTGATTATGTTTTCCTCAGCCACATGGACCTCGACCACGTCGGCGGGCTGCACGAAATCTTGAAACTGGCCCCTAAAGCCCGCGTCGTCGGCAACGTGACTGTTATGGGCAAGGGTCTAAGCATGTATAATATTCCCCCGCACCGTTTCGCGGCAGTCTTCCCCGGCCAGGAAATCAACCTGGGCAGCCACGTCCTGCGCGTCGAAGAATCGCTGGTAGAAGACGGTCACACAAGCTGGCTTTTCGACAAGACTACCCGCACCTTCTTTACCAGCGATGGTTACGGTTCGCTCCAGTTCGGCCAGCCCCAGCCTTACGCCGAAATGGTTGATGAAAACGCCTACGCCCAGGGCTTTGCGATGTGGCAGCACATGAACTTCCACATGCTTCCGCGCCTGGACCTGGCCCAGTTCCGGGGCATCATCAATTATATGCGTAAGCTTGATGTCCGGCAGATTGCCTCGGTCCATGCGCCCATTGTTCGCCAGGACGTGATGCGGATTTTCGACCTTATGGAAGGTGTACCGGGCGCCGAATTACCGCCAGTCCCCCCACTCCCGGCCATTTTCCACCTTTAATTTAGGGGCCTAATTTATTTGCTTAAGAAGAAAGACCCACTCCAACCGGGGTGGGTCTTTCTTCTTTCTTCATAATAAACCGAATTAAAAAATAAAGGAGAGACTTCTCGCTTTACATAATTAGGATTAAGATGCCGGTTCAGGCGCTTGGGGGCGCTGGTCGCGGTTGTAACCTTTAAGCCGGAACTGGTGGGGCGAAGCGCCCATTACCCGTTTAAAAACCCGGCTGAAATGATAGGGGTCGTCATAGCCTTCAGCCCTGGCGATAGAATTAATGCTTCTTTCGGTTTGCAGAAGCGATTGAGCGGCCCGCTCAATCCGCAATTGTTCAAAATACTGGTGTGGATTGCGTCCGGTAACTTTCTGAAAAGCCTGGCGAAAAGCCGTCTGGCTCATTCCGCATTTCCTGGCTAATTCGGCGCTGGGAAAGTGGGCTGGCGTGGAGGCGGCCAGTTCAATTAAAAGCGTCATTATACGCTGCTCGATTTTACCCTCGGCGGAAAAACCGCTAAAGGTGGCGTCTGCGGCGATAGTAGCAAGCGTCCCACAAATTACTTCGTTGGTCAGGAGTTGAGACGAGAACTCAAGCTGGGTCTGGGTCTGGTAGATTTGAATGAGTTTTTCTAGCCGTTCGCGCACCAGGTTGGGCTGGCGCAGCGGCGTTACCAGGGGTAAAACCAGGCCGCCGGTTGGCCCGTCCCCTATATTTGGCCCCAGGTTGAAAGAGGGCATAAGCTCTGCCGGCTGCCGGGTAACAACTTCATCAAGCATCCTGATATTCTGATAAGCTTTAACCTGCGGTTGATAGTGTAAATCAAAATGGACGGCGATATGCGTCCCGGTTGTATTAGCCCAGGCGTGGAGGAATGCAGGCGGAATAAAAACAATCGAACCTGGCCCGACATCAAGGCTCCCGCCAGCGCTTTCCGTCCAAATCCAGGCTGTCCCTTCGCACTGTAAAACCAGTTCAAAATCTAAAAGTTTTCGCTTGCGTGCGATACTTGAACTTTCTGGCAGTTCGGTTCGGAAGAAATGAGCCAGCCGCAGCCAGGGAGAAAAGGGGCGAAGCGGTAGATTTAACGCCAGGGGTAGCATTTTAAGCGGTTCCATTCGAGGCTCATTCCAACCTGGCATTTCTATCCTCACTGACGAAATATCCATCTTTTGTTTCATTTTAGCTATGGTTTATTTAAGAATTGGGCTTATTATAGGAAAAGAAAGCCCGGTTTGCAAGAAACCGGCTGAACATTTTTTACAATTAAATCGGTCTTGCCGGTGGTTTCGAGGTTAATTCCCGGTAGTTTGGTGTCAGCAATCAGGAGGCAGCGCATGTTAGAGGCGGTTGAAAAGCAGAAAAACTATTATCCATTTTTTGAGAGTGACCCAAAAGCGAGCGCAGCCGACCTGCGCAATCAGTTACAGGACAACAGCTATTTATTTTTCAGGGGTCTGGTCGCTCCTGAAAAAATCTTGCAAGTACGCCGGGCTGTCCTGGAGGTGTGCATGGAGGCCGGTTGGCTGGACCCTGTTACGGATGTAATGGATGCTATCGTAAGACCGGGTGTAAAACCGACTTCGGAAGGCAAGCCCGGCTATGCTGCGGTGTACCGGAAGGTTCTCCAGTTACCCCTTTTCCATGATTTCCCGAATGACCCCAATTTGCTGGCTATTGCCGGTATCCTACTCGATATTCCGGCCCAAGAGGTGCTGGTCCATCCCAGGCGTATAGGCCGCATAACTTTTCCCAACAATAAGGGCGCGACCACGCCGCCTCACCAGGACTTTTATTATATTCGCGGTTCGGTTGATACCTATTCTTGCTGGATACCCCTGGGTGAATGTCCGGTTGAACTGGGCGGCCTGGCGATTATGCCGGGTTCGCACCGGGGCGGCTATCGCGAACATACCGCCAATTTTCCCGGCGCCGTCGGTGGGGTTGGCCTGCCGGTGGATGAAACTACGGCGGTCTGGCATAGCACCGATTTTGGACTTGGCGATGCTCTTTTCTTCCACTCCTATTCCATCCACAAAGCGCTGCCTAACCTGACCGCGAACCGGTTGCGTATCTCGACCGATAACCGCTACCAGCGCCCGCAGGACAAAATTGAACCTGACGCCTTACTGCCGCACATCGTAGCTGACGAAAAGTTCGATAAGAAAACCAGGGCCGCCCGGAAAAACTAGGCCCAATTAAAAAGCCGTCACTCAGGGTTGACCGGGTTTTATTTAAGGTCAGCTTAAGCGGCGGCTTACAGAATTATATGTTCGGTTGTCTGTAGAGGTGTTTGGCCGGATTGGGGCTAAAAAGACTTATCAAACCCCTTAATCCGGCTTCAGGACTACCTTTATCGACTCCTGCCCTTCGTGGACCATATCGAGGCCTTTCTGGAAATCTTCCAGCGGCAGCACGTGCGTAACCACTCCCTGCATGTTGATTAGTTCCTTATCCAGAAACTCAATCGCTTTAGGGTAGGCATACGGCCCAAGATGCGCCCCGTATATATCCAGTTCCTTGCGGTCGCCGATAATGCTCCAGTCTACTGAGGCCGGTTGGTTAAAGACGCTAAACTCCACAAACCGCCCTAGCTTGCGTATCATTGCCAGACCCTGCCCGACACTGGCGGGGTGCCCGGTTGACTCGATGTACACGTCGCAGCCATAGCCCTCGGTCATTTCCAGGACTTTACCTACCACATCTTCTTTAGCGGGATTCATCACAATATCGGCCCCGAATTGTTTAGCCAGGGCCAGGCGCTTGTCGTTCATGTCCAGCACAACCAGTTTGCCCGGGGTTTTGCGCCTGGCCGCCCCGATCATGCCCAGGCCCAGCGGACCGGCCCCGCCCAGCACCACCACATCGCCAATTTCAATCCGGCCCCGCTCCACGGCGTGAATAGAACAGCTTAACGGCTCTATGAGGACGGCCAGCCTTTCGGGGATTTCGTGGGGTACTTTATGGATAAGGGAGGCTGCGGGGAACTTCATGTACTGCGCCCAACCACCGTTAACGTGGTTTTGGAAACCGAAGATGTCGTGGACCTGGCACATCCAGTATTGGCCGCGCTTGCAATAGCGGCACTGCCAGCAGGGCACTATCTGCTCGGCAATTACCCGTTCTCCCGGCGAGAGGTTACGCGTTTCGGCGGCCCTTTCGCCCATTTTTACGACATGCCCGACAAATTCGTGGCCGGGAATAACCGGGCCTTTAACCCAGGCCGGGTTGCTGCCGCTGCCCCAGAACATCGCCGCCCCTTCGTAGCATTTAATGTCGCTGGGGCAGACCCCGCACGACTCGATCTTAACCAGAATTTCGTCCGGCCCGACTTCGGGAACGGCTACTTCTTCCAGGCGGTAAGCGCGGGGTCCGTAATTAACTACCGCTTTCATGGATGGGGGTAATGAGATTGTTTCGTTTGGAGAGGTAATATTATCGGTTGCAGTCAATTTCCCTCCCGTTACTACAGCGGATATTTTTAGCAAAGTTAGCGTTTTTTAAATTTAGTTGAGCAGCTTAAGGTTTTGACCCTTATAGCTAAACAACAATCACCTCAATGCCGCGCTCACGGACCTGCTCTATTAAATGTTTGGGGGTGATTGAGTCGGTGACGATTGTTTTGAGGCGGTCAGTTTTGCAGAAGGTTGCCAGGGCTACTTTATCCCACTTGGTATGGTCAATCAGGGCTACTACCTCTTTAGCCGCCGCGACCATATCTCGCTTGAAAAGCACTTCGTCCCGGTTAATATCGGTCAGCCCTTCGGCCAGCGAAAAGCCTTTAGCGCCTACAAAAGCGCGTTTGATGTGGACGTGTTGAAAGATGGTTTCTTCGAGAGTGCTGACCAGGGAGTAAGCTTCCCAGCGGACCATGCCGCCCGACATTAGGACTGAAATGCCGGGCCGGCCGCACAGTTCCATGGCGGCCCGCTACCGCTTTCCAGGCCGGGAAACTATCTTTTTCCTTATCCTGATGATTATCATGCTGCCGGGGATTTTGCTGGTTATCCCGATGTTTACCCAGATTGTAAGCTGGAACTGGCAAAATAGCGTGCAGGCGATTGTCCTGCCCTGGGCGGCGGTCCAGATTCCTTTCGGGATGTTCCTGATGCGGACTTTCTTTGAAACATTGCCCGCCGCTTATTTCGAGGCCGCCCGCATGGATGGGGCCAGCGAGTTACAGCTTTTCAGTAAAATTGCCATTCCTTTAGCCCTTCCGGCCTTTGCGACACTGGCTATTTTGACGTTGCTTTTCTCCTGGAACGACCTCATCTGGCCGCTTATCGCGCTGTTCGACAACCATAAATACCCGATTTCAATCGGGGTGCTGGCCTTTAACACCAACACTTCCACCGATTACGGCGCGACTTTCTCGGCCTATGTAATGGCCTCGCTACCGCTGCTCATTCTCTTTAGCTTTACGGCCAAGCGTTTTATGGCCGGGTTATCCGGCGGTATAAGCCTATAATATTTCAATGGTTGGCTGGCCCTGTGGTAAAAATTAATTTACTACAAGCCCGGCCGCCAGGTTTTAGGAAAAACAGGCCGGACTGGTTGGCCTGGGTTTCTTTTTGTCTGTTCAGGCCGTTTGAACGGCCTTTGTCCATGGATACTTAAAAACGAACAGGAAGAACTATAATGACGACTGCTCAATCTTTAACAACCCGATCAAACCCGGCTGAAAAGACGGCGGAATTTTCTAAAGAGGCCCGTTGGGTCTGGGGTAGCGACGACCGCGCCGAGCGCAACAACTGGTGCTACTTCCGGCGAGGTTTTGACGCGCCTACCGGCCTTAGCCGGGCCACTTTGCTCATAACCGCCGATTCACGCTATGAACTTCATATTAATGGAAAGTATGTGGGCCGGGGACCGGCACGCGGCTTTCCTTTTGCTTACGGCTTTGACAGCTATGATGTTACGCCGGACCTTTTATTCAGCGAAAATAATGTAATCGCCGTCCTTGCCAACAACCTTAATGACCACACCATGAGCTATATCAAGGGCGAGGCCGGGCTATTGTGCGAGTTGATTATTGAAGCCGAGGGCGGGCAAATTCAGCGCGTCTCGACGGACAGCCAGTGGCGCACCGCCACGGTTGCTACCTTTAATAACGAGGCTCCACGTATCTCTATCCAGCTTGATTTCGAGGAACAATACGATGCCCGCCAGGAAGTAGATGGCTGGACCGCCCCCGGTTTTGATGACACAAGTTGGTCCCAGGCAACCGAAATCGGGCCGGTAGGAAAACCGCCCTGGACCGGACTTGAGGCCCGGACTATCCCGTTTTTGTCCGAAGACCCGGTGGCCCCGACCGAAGTAAAGGCGGTGGAGTTAGCGCGGCCCCGCCAGGGTTACTTCTGGACCCTGGACGTGCGTTATGAGAGCGGCACCATGCGGTCGGGGATGCGGAGTGCGCCTCCCGGCGAACGCGGCTCGATTCTTTTTACCGAGATTATCGCGCCCGCCGATACCACGGTTTACCTGCGTAATTTCCCCAGCTATAACCCGCTCCATATGCGTATCAACGACGAGACTATCGCGTTTGCCGACCGGCACGATTACAGCGAAACGCCTTACGAAATGAAGTTGCGCGCAGGCGCGAACCTGTTTATGTTGGAAAGCATGACTACCCCGACCCTGTTTTTTGAAACCGCCGAAGAGCTGAACTTTACCGCCGAGCGTTTCATGCCGGGGGCAGCCTGGGTCTTTATTTCGCCTCTAAATGAAATTAATGGCGAACTGGAAAAAGTCTGGTCGGTGGCCTCGCTTGATGAACTACCGGCGGATTTGCCTCGCCTGGCTATCCCGGCCAGCGCCAATAAAACGGATATTTTTACCCTGACGGCGACCCAGCAATTTTTCACGGTCCCGGGCGGCTTTACCTCGTATGACATCACGCGGGCGACCCCCCGGCTCAAAGTTGAAGGCGAAAGTAAAAACCCGGTTGACCGGCCCGCCAATTTGCTCCACGATAACAACGACTGGACGACCATCTACCCCCAACCGGACGGCGACGTGCATGTGCTGGTTGACTTTGGCCGGGAGATTATCGGGTATGTGCAGTTTGATATTGATGCTGCCGAAGGTTCTATTATTGACGCCAACTTCTTCGAGGGCATTGACGACGCGGGGATTTTCTGGACCTGGAATTTGCGCAACAGCTTCCGTTATACGGCGCGGGAAGGGCGGCAAAACTTCAAGTCGCACATCCGGCGCGGCTTCCGGTACGGCTCTTTTACCTTCCGCAACCTTTCTCGCCCGCTAAAAATCCGCCATATCAATACGCTCCTGGCCACGTATCCAGTGGAGGCAAAAGGCCGTTTCGCCGCTTCGGATGAAACCCTGACTAAAATCTGGGAGGTGGCCGCCTACACGGTCCAGCTTTGTATGCTCGATACTTACGTGGATTGCCCGGCCTATGAACAGGTCTACTGGGTCGGGGATGCCCGCAACAGCGCCCTGGTTAACGCGGTTGCTTTTGGCGCGTTCGACCTGACCGACCGCTGCGTGCGCCTGACCGGGCAGTCGCTCTCGGCAGAACTCAACAAGGTCAAGCCGCCCCATTTACAGGCGATGCGGACGCATATCCCGACCTCGCACGTGGTCAGCGGCTGGTTTGACGAGATTCCGATGTGGAGCTTTTTATGGGTCTGGATGGCCTGGGAAAATTACTGGAACACCGGGGATAAAACCGCCCTGGTGGACTATTACGGCTATGTCAAAGAATGCCTGAAACGGTGCGAGCTCTTTTTAACCGCCCGCGACCTGTTTGATATTCCCGATGTCTGGAACCTGGTGGATTGGGCCGCCCAGGATTTGGAGCGGGACGGCGAGGTTATTAGCAACACCGCCCTGATGGCCCAATCGCTCGACTATGCCGCCCGCATGGCTTCCGAGCTTGGCCTTGAGGAAGAAGCCGCCGCCCATTCCGCCCTGGCCGCCCGCTTGCGTAAAGCGGTGAACACTTACGGCTGGTCGGAGCAGTACCAGGGCTATGTTGATACCGTCCGCGACGAGTATGCCTACGAAAGGCACCAGAAACTTACCCAATCTCGCGGCACGAAGACCGCTACCCGGGAGGAATTCCAGGCCAAACAGCGCATCAGCGAACCGACCAATACCCTTGTTCTTCAATGCAACGTAGTCCCACCGGAACGTCGCGAGGCCGTGATGCGTTTTGTCCTGGCCTCGAAAGCCGGGAAATTCATCGGCAGCAGCCCGGAAAGAGCCGAGTTTGGCAGCCCTGACGAAATCGTGCCGGTCGGCAGTCCCTGGTTTTTGTTCTTTACCCTGGAAACCCTCTTTAATGAAGGGATGAGCAGCGACGCCCTGACTATCTTGCGGGAGCAGTGGAACCGGATGCTCGAAAAAGGGGCGACGACCTTCTGGGAAACCTTCCCCGGCTTTATCGGCAACGGCCACTGGAGCCGCAGCCTTTGTCACGGCTGGTCGGCTGCGCCGGGCTACTTTCTTTCGACCCGCGTCCTGGGCATTACCCCGGCGGCACCCGGTTACAAAAAGATACGGATTGCGCCCGAACCTTTCCATTTAACCTGGGCCAACGGCACCGTCCCCACCCCGCACGGCCCGGTTAGCGTATCCTGGCGGCTTAAAGAGGACGGCCAGCTTGATTTGGAATATCACGCGCCGGAAAATTGTGAGGTTGAAGTTGTCTTGCCCCAGGCTCAACAGGAGAAAAGCTAAAATGACCATTCAACAGACTTCCGGCCCGGTTGCCGCCGGAGAGGGTTCGGCGAGCGCCGCCACTATTGACGCGGTGCGTTTCGAGCATCACCCCGGATGGCTTTGCCCTGGGCCTGGCCGCGCCCGGCTTAGCTGGACCGTCGTCACGCCCGGTGAGTGGCAGCAGTCGGCTTATGAAATCGAGCTTCACGGCCCTGATGGAGAGCGGCGTGATACCACCGGGCGAGTCAATTCAAGCGAGTCGGTCCTGGTGGACTGGCCTTTCGCGCCCCTTAAATCCCGTGAACAGGTTTTGCTGCGGTTGCGGGCCTGGTCGGACAAAGGACAGGCTACCCATTGGAGCAAGCTTGTCCCGGTTGAAGCCGGTTTGCTCGAACCCGGGGACTGGACGGCCCGCTTTGTAACCTCCTCGTGGTCGGAAGATACCACCCCCGAACAGCCTTCGCCTTTCCTGCGGTGTGAGTTCGCAGTCCGGCTAGGGGTGACCCAGGCCCGGCTTTATATAACTGCTTTAGGACTTTACGAAGCCCAGCTTAACGGCGAGGTGGTGGGCGACCACGTCCTCGACCCGGGCTGGTCGAGCTACAACAAGCGGCTGCGCTATCAGACCTTTGATGTCACCGGCCAACTCCGCGAAGGTCCGAACGCTCTCGGAGCTATCCTCGGCGACGGGTGGTACCGGGGCCGTCTCGGCTTTGGCGGCGGACGCATCAATATTTACGGTAACAAGCTGGCTTTGCTGGCCCAACTGGAAATCAAGTACGACGACGGCGCTACCGAAACCATCACGACCGGCGACGGCTGGCAGGCGGCGACCGGCCCGATTCTCGCCAGCGGCATTTATGACGGCGAAACTTACGATGCCCGCCTGGAAAAAGAGGGCTGGTCTGCGCCCGGTTTTGACGCTAAAGACTGGTCCGGCGTTGAAAAAATCGAGTGGGATTTAAGTAGGCTGGTAACGCCGCCCGGCCCGCCGGTCCGACGGACCGAACTGGTCAAAGCCGTTGAAATAAGTAAATCACCGTCGGGCAAAACCCTGGTTGATTTTGGCCAGAACGTCGTTGGCCGTATCCGTCTGACCGTCCAGGGCGAGGCGGGCCGGACCATTACTATTCGCCACGCCGAAGTCCTCGAAAACGGCGAGTTAGGGGTCCGGCCGCTCCGCGCTGCCAAACAAACCGACCGCTACACCCTGCGCGGTGGCGGCGTCGAGACCTACGAGCCAACCTTTACTTTTCACGGCTTCCGCTACGCCGAAATCGAAGGCTGGCCCGGCGACTTGCAAACGGATGACCTGGTGGCGGTAGTCATTCACTCGGATATGGAGCGGACCGGCTGGTTTGAATGCTCCGACCCGCTTGTAAACCGGCTCCACGAAAACGTGGTCTGGGGCATGCGCGGCAACTTCGTGGATGTGCCGACCGACTGCCCCCAGCGCGATGAGCGGCTCGGCTGGACCGGCGACATTGAAGTCTTTGCCCCGACCGCCTCTTTCCTCTTTAACTCGGTCGGATTCCTGGCTTCCTGGCTGGCCGACCTGGCCGCCGACCAGTACGCAAACGGCATCGTGCCTTATGTTATTCCCGACATAATGGACCGCGAACTGCCGCCCATGGCCGCCTGGAGCGACGCGGTCGTTATCGTGCCCTGGGTGCTGTACCAGCGTTTTGGCGATAAGGGTATCCTGGCGGCCCAGTTCGAGAGCATGAAAGCCTGGGTGGACCACCTTGACCGGCTGACCGGCGAAAAGCGGCTCTGGGACGAGGGCTTCCAGTTTGCCGACTGGCTCGACCCGGACTCGCGCCGGATAAACCGGCCGCAGGCAAGACCAACCCGGATACGGCGGCGACGGCTTATTTTGCGCACTCGGCGGGCCTGCTTTCCAAAATAGCCGGGGTGCTGGGCAAGAAAGAAGAAGAAACGCATTACAAGAAGCTGGCCGAGGAAGTCCACCAGGATTTTAATGATGAGTATGTGACCGCCAACGGCCGCATCATCAGCGACTCGGCGACGGTTTACTCGATGGCGCTTGAATTTGCCTTATTGCCGCAAGCCTCTCAACGCGAGTACGCCGGGAAGCGTCTGGCGGCCCTGGCGCGGGAAAGCGGTTACCGTATCAGCTTTTCTCCTGCCTAAAGGCTGGCCTTGCCGGATTTCTCCTGCTCTTGCAATTCCGCCAGGATTTCGGCGTTATGCTGCCCGACGGTAGGCGGCGGGTCGAGCCGCTGGGGTAACCCTTGCAGCCCGAAAGGGTGGGCTAAAACTTCCAACCGGGTGCCGTCTTCCATTTCAAGTTCGACGAAGCGGCCCGTTGCTCTTAGCTGGGGATGGTTTACCACTTCGCCCAGTTCACTTACCCGGCCAAAAGGCACGTCAGCCCGGTCCAACCGCTTTTCAACCTCGTCAATATCCAGTTCGCCAAAAATCCGTTCGATTTCCGGTTCAAGCTCATGCCGGTGAGCGACCCTTTGGTGGTTGGAGTCAAAGCGGGGGTCGGTGGCAAATTCCGGTCTTTCCAGTACGGTTAGGCAAAGCCTCCGCCACTGGTCTTCGTTCTGGACGGCCAGGTTAACCTTACCATTTTTGACCGGGTAGAGGCCGTAAGGCACAATAAGGTTGTGGCGCTGGGCGGTGCGCCTGGGGGTCTGGCCGGTATACATATTATAGTAGAGGTAAGGCGCGACCCATTCCACGGTCGAAGCCAATAGGCTGGTTTCGATATGGCTCCCTTCCCCGGTAAAATCACGCTGCCGCAACGCCAGCAGGATCGAGGAAAAAGAATAAATGGCGGCAGCTATATCCGAGACCGAAATCCCTGCCTTCATGGTATCTTCGGGTGTGCCGGTGAGGGCAAAGACCCCCGCTTCCCCCTGCAACAGCAAATCGTAAGCCTTGCGGTCCCGGTAAGGCCCACTTGAACCGTAACCGCTAATCGAGCAGGTAATCAGGCGGGGGTAAAGCTTTCGCAGAGATTCTGAATCCAGGCCAAGGCGCTCGACCGCGCCGGGAGCCATATTCTGGACGAAAATATCGGTTGAAGCCAGGAGTTTATAGATTATTTGCAGGCTGGAAGTTTGTTTGAGGTCGAGCGCCAGGCTGCGTTTGCCCCGGTTGGCCCAGACGAACCAACTGCTCATGTTTTTACCGGCGGCACTGTCATACTGCCGGGCGAAATCACCGCTTCCCTCGCGCTCGACCTTGATAACGTTCGCGCCCATGTCGGCCAGGTAGCGCGTGCATAGCGGGGCAGCAATAGCCATTTCCAGGGTCAAAACTTTTAAGCCCGCCAGTGGCAATCTTCCTATTTTTGCTTCGGTCGACATATACCCCTTCAAATAATTAGAATAACAGTTTAACTCGTACGATATAATTTTATTAAATTAAAAGCAAAACAAGGTACCTTTTTGTTTGGAGCGCGAGAAAACTTCATATTAGGATATAAAATAAAGAACTCCGGTCTTTATTGGCCGGGGTTTGGTTTTAGCCATCAGTATTAATCAGGGTTAGAGCAAGAAATTATCCTTAAACCGCTGGCCGGTATGTCTACCGAGCCGGAAACGGCTTCGTTCGCCAGCAAATCCGTTCCCTGTAGATTAGCCAGGTCTACAGTCTGTGGCTGGCGGTTGTGGTTCAGAATAAAGAGGAAGGTTTCACCATCTTTGGTTCGAGCCGCCGCCTCGACGCCGGGCGGCGTTTCGAGCAGCGGTTTGATCCTTTTGTCAGCCGCAATCCGGCCCGCCAGCCCTTTTAGAAAAGCCGGTTCGGGGCTGGAAGCGACATACCAGGCCTGCCCTTTCCCGAAATTATTCCGGGTTACTACCGGCATGCCCTGGTAGAAATCGTCGCCATAGGTGGCGACTACCTCGGCCCCTTCGCTGTGCAACAGGTCGCAAAGCAGGTTGCAAGTGTACTCGCCTTCCAAACCGCCCAGCTTTTCTTTCATAACAATCCGGTTCTTCTGGCCTGGAAAAAGGGCGTCAATTTCCTCGACCCAGATGCCCAGGAGGGAGCGGAGTTCGCCCGGGTAGCCGCCGAGCGTCACCAGGTCTGTTTCATTGACGATGCCGCTGAAGAAGGTCGTCAGGAAGACGCCGCCCTTCTTGACAAAGTCTTCCAACTTTTTCGCATAGCCGGGCTTGACCATGTAGAGGACCGGGGCGATTACAAGGTCGTATCCGGCGAGGGTTGTATCAACGCCAATCATGTCAACCGGAATATTCTGGTCGTAGAAAGCCTGGTAATATTTGTGAACCTCGTCCACGTATTTAAGGTCAATGGTCGGGCCGCTGGAATTTTCGATGGCCCACCAATTGTCCCAGTCAAAGAGAATACCTACTTTAGCCGGGACCCGCGAATCGAGCAGCTTATCCTCAAGCCGGGATAGTTCCGCGCCAAGTTCGGCGCTCTCCCGGAAGACCCGCGTATTTTCATGCCCGACGTGTTCGACAACGGCCCCGTGATACTTCTCGCTGGCTCCTCGCGAACGCCGTAGCTGGAAGAACATGACCGTATCAGCCCCGTGGGCCACTGCCTGGTAACTCCACAACCGCATAACGCCCGGCCTTTTGAGCGAGTTGTAAGGCTGCCAGTTCTGCATGCTGGGCGTCTGCTCCATCAGCATAAAAGGCTGACCGTCTTTCAGGCCGCGCATCAGGTCGTGGCGCATCGCCGTTACGCTGACCGGCGTATCGGCTGCCGGATAGTTATCCCACGACACCACATCCATTTGTTTGGCCCACTTGAAATAGTCCAGGGGCTTGTAAGTGCCCATCAAGTTTGTTGTGATGGGAACGCCAGGCGTCTGTTTTTTTAATTCGTCGTATTCAAGCTGGTAGCAAGCCAGCAGGCTGTCCGAATTAAAGCGGGCGTAATCGAGCGTAATGCTCTGAAAACTGGTCCGGTAAGGCCCAGAGTGTTCACTCAAAATACTGGGCGGCACGATTTCGTCCCAATCGTAAAAGGTATGGCCCCAGAACGAGGTATACCAGGCCGCGTTAAGGGCTTGCAGAGTGCCGTAACGCTCTTTGAGCCATTCTCGGAATGCGGCAGCGCAGTTGTCGCAGTAGCAGATACCGCCGTATTCGTTCGAAACGTGCCAGACCAGGAGAGCAGGG
Organism: Chloroflexota bacterium; assembly: GCA_902812345.1. Lineage (GTDB taxonomy): Bacteria > Chloroflexota > Chloroflexia > Chloroheliales > Chloroheliaceae > 54-19. The sequence continues at coordinate 23,371 of CADDZM010000037.1, forward strand.
TGATTCTTGTACCGTTCGGCCAGCTTTTGGGCAATCAGGGGGGCGTACTTGCGATAGGTCGGACTGTTCGGGCAGGAATTGTGCCTTGAGCCGAATTTACGCTTTCTCCCCTCAAAATCAACCCGCAAAACATCCGGGTAGCGGGTTGCCATCCAGGCCGGGTGAGCAGCGGTGCTGGTTGCCAGGCAGACGAAGATACCGTTTTGGTAAAGTTTGTCAATAACTTCGTCCAGCCATTCAAAGTTATAGGTAGTTTCATCGGGCTGGTTGAGCGCCCAGGAAAATACATTGACGGTGGCAATATCAATATTGGCTAACTTGAACAGGCGAACATCTTCATCCCAGACCTTCTTTTCCCATTGTTCGGGGTTATAGTCACCCCCGTAAAAAATCTTTGGCAATCCTGGGTTAATCATTAACAGGTTTCCACCTTACAGTTGTAAAAACGGCCAGGGCTGTTTTTACAATATAGCTATCAAATAAAGTTATCACAAAAAGGCAGGTATCCCTAAAAAATTAAATAGACATCCGGTAGAAAGATTTCTCGAACGACTCATCCACCGTGTCATTCCCAGTGACATATCGCCAGAGGGCGGCCCGCCGGTTGTGTTCGAGCCGCGCTTCGTTCCCCTGCCATTCCCGGTAGCCGTCCTTGTTGATAATTTTTGAAACTTCCTCGCTGCGAATATCGTCCGTATTGAACAAACCGCGCTGTTCCTCGCCGGGTTGCAGCCGCAATTTGAAGACGTAACGGGTCTGCTCGGTAAAGTTTGGCTGGGCGCAGTGCCAGATGCCGTGATGCATGAAAACAATCGTCCCGGCTTTCGCTACTAGCTGGCGCTGCCCTACAATGTTTTTGTAGCGGCCGATACTCTCGGTATTGACCTTGCGGAGGTGCGAACCGGGCAGAATCAGGGTCGGCCCCATCTCTTTAGGCGTGTCGTGCGAGAAGTAAAAAGATTGAACATCGAAAGCCAGCGGGCGCAGGTCAATAATCGAATCGGCGTGCCAGTTCTGGGCGGTGGTCTTGCCTGCCGCTACCACGTGCAGGAAAGAGTGGTCGTAAACGGGTTTTTTTCCTAAAAGACCCTGGATAATCCCTTTAACCCGGGGCAATTCGAAGACAGCGCGGATATTATCAGATTCTTTCCAGAACCGGTAACCGGGGATACCGCTTTTTTCGTCGCGGTAAACCGCCTCGTTGAGTTGCTCCGGCACAATGTTTTCGACCATCAAAAAGCCGTCAGTGACAAACCGGGCCATCTGGGTGGCGGTCAGAAGATATTTTTTATCCACGCCGATATCGGCGTCGGCGGGCGTTTTTTGCTCTAAAAATTCATCCTGGTAAGTTATCAAGGTCTACCTTCCTTTCCAAAACATACTCGTAAGGTAAATGGCCCCCCTCGTGTTCGTGCCCGGGAATATAAATCGGCAGGGTTGGAACCTGGAGGACGTTCCAGCCGTCCCGCATAGCAGCCAGCACCGAGTCATAAGGAGGGGTCTCTTCATCGCCCGATTGCATTTGTTTTTTCTCGGCTGGAGCAGCGCCATCGAAAAAGGCCCAGGCGATGGTCTTACCTTCCAGGCTGGATATTGCCAGGTGCAAGATTAGAATTTGCTGCCGGAGTCTAGTCATAAAAAATTTCTCCCCAATAACCGTTAGATTTGTGTCCCATTCTCCTGGTAATATATACTCTGGGAGGATTTTAAGATAGATATAAATCCGAAACGTTTATGTCCGATTCCGGGTTTCAGGGAGAAATAGTAATGCTGGATAATTTGCATGTCAGGGTTTTTATGGCGAAGTGGGTCAAAATCAAACCGTCTTATTGGGTTTACCACAATGTCCAGGATATTTACTGGCGGCTTTATTTGAATAAAACCGGCGGGGCTTTTCTGGAAATTAATCGCAAGGATTGCGATGATTCTCCGGTCGAAACCTATCCGCTGGAAGGCGGCAAAACTTACTTTATCCCGGCGGGCGTGCGCTTTAGTACCGGATTAGACCGGGAAGTTGACCATTTCTTTGTCCATTTCGATGTGCTGGGGATGCCCGACCTGGCGATGCGGACCCTTTTCAACGGGCCGATTTGCCTGCCCGCGCCCGACTGGATGCAGCAAACTATTCTTAACCTGACCGGCGAGGTTGGTACTGACCAGGAAATTCAAAATAAAGTGGACCTTACCCTCGAATCCCAGGTTAAAGCCCTGCTTTACCAGGGTCTATCGCTGTACTTAAGCACGCTCCCGCCCGAACAACTGGCCCAGCCTTTACAGATGGCAATTGCCCAGAAACCGGTCCTTCCTGCCGTGAGTTTTATTAATAATCACCTGGCCCAACCGCTCCTTAATCCCGAACTGGCCCGGCTGTGCCAGATGAACGAGGATTATTTCATTCACCGGTTTAAGGAATGTATGGGCCAGACCCCCGGCGAGTATATACGCGAAAGGCGGGTCAAGCTGGCTGCCCAAAAGCTGCTTTTTACCACTGACAGCATCGAGCAAATTGCCGCTAACTCCGGCTTTGGTAGCCGGTTTTACCTCTCGCGGGTCTTTGCCAAAAATACCGGCCTTACCCCCGCCGCTTACCGTAAAGCTTCAAGAGTGTAAATTAAGGATAAAAATCCGAATGGTCTATAGCTACTCCCGGGTTTATCCGATCAACCCCGGTTTAAAGGCTCTATCCGACTTCGGTCGCAAGCGGGGCCGGTTCGGGAACGTGGATCTGGCTGCCAAACAGGAGCATGGTCAGGGCCGCCCAGGCTTTCGCGTAAATAGACGGCGCTCCAATCCCCAATCGCGCCCTCGATAAGCAGCACACAGAAGGCCAGCATGCCAGGCAGGATGAGCGAATGCGGCAGCAATACCAAAGAATGTTTTTCCCCGGCAGCGGGCCGTTCTTCCACGATTAGCCGGCTCTGGGCGATGCCGACCCCTACCAGCACAAAGAGCGCAACACCCAGGAAATACCCCTCTACCGGTACGTCATGCCCGGCCAGGAAACCCCCCAGACCTGCCGCTATAAGGCTCGCCACGCTCCAGGTGCCGTGAAAGAAGGCCATTATCGGGCGGCCATAAAGTTTTTCGACCGTGGCAGCCTGGGAGTTCATAGCGACATCAAGGCCGCCGCTCAGCGTCCCATAAAAGAAAGCACGGCCATAAGGGCCGGCAGGTTCGGGGCGAGGCCGAGCAGCGGGAACACTATACACCAGATTACCGCCATCGCGATAGTAATCAGCTTGCTGCCAAACTTCCCGAGCAGCCAGCCGACCAGAAATTGCCCGGCGATTGCACCTACCGGCGCGCCAAGCAAGGCCAGACCCAGTTCGCCATCGGATAGACCCAGGTTGGTTTTGACATCTGGTATACGGACAATCCAGGTAGCGAACAGGAGGCCGTGCAGCTTGAAAAAAGCCATCACGGCAAAGCGGGCCTGGCGCAGGGGCGCGGTGAGACGTATGGGCGAATCGGCTGGCATCAATACTCCTATCAGTCCGGGGACAATGAAGCCCGGGAAATTATAAGCTCTCGGGTAAACCTATAATTTTCCCATTATATCCTAACAGGGAGGTTTAAGAAGGGTTATTGGCAAAAAGAAACGTTCAAAATAGTCCGTTCGCTGCCAGTTGTAAGAAAACGCTCCGACAGTATAAACTATGGGCTGTTGCTCACAGCTCAGTTTGAAAAAAGGTTTTCAAAGAGCATCCGGTAAAAAGTAGAACTTTTTAGTTAGGTGAGAGGGTTAATCAGTCCGTTTGAATTTCTCTAAAAGGCGCGTCTAAAAGAGAGTGTAGTCTAAAAGAGAGTGTAAATAGAAGTAGTTAGAAATAATTAAGGAAATTTGTAAAAGAATATATAAAGAATATGAATATAAGGAAACGATTATGGAAGATTTAGCAGGGCAAAATATTTATTCTCAATGGGCGGCTAATCAAGAGCGGGCCGCTTTGAAGGAAAAGTTTGCCAACGACCCGCACCGGCCTCTTTATCACTTCCTACCGCCTTCCAACTGGATAAATGACCCTAACGGCGTGATTCACTGGCAGGGCCAGTATCACCTTTTTTACCAGTATAACCCCCTGGCCGCCGACTTTGGCGTTATGTTGTGGGGCCATGCCATCAGCCCTGATCTGGTACACTGGACCGACCTGCCTATCGCTCTTGAGCCGACGCCCGGTACCGCCGATGCTACAGGCTGCTGGTCCGGGGTCGTGGTTGATAACGGGGGCGTGCCGACCATGATTTACACCGGTAAAAACGGCCGGGAGGAACTGCCCTGCCTGGCAACCAGCCGCGATAACCTTGTTACCTGGGACAAATATGAGGGGAATCCGATTATAGCCGCCGTACCTGAAGAAGTGGCCGGGACGGATTTCAGGGACCACACCATCTGGCGCGAGGGCGATACCTGGTATCAGGGTATCGGGACAGGTCTTAAAGGCGGCGGTGGGGCGGTTATGCTTTTCAGTTCGCCCGACCTGTACCACTGGACTTACCTCCATCCGCTTTACAGGGGCGACCCTGGCGTTGAAAATGAGGTCTTCGAATGCCCGAGCTTTTTTCAGCTTGGCGGTAAGCACATTTTAATTTTTTCTTCTATCTCGCGGAGTTATCCGGTTTATTACGTCGGAAAATATACCGGCGACCAGCGCTTTGAACCGGAAAGCCAGGACCGCATTGATTACGGGGGCAATATTTTTTACGCTCCCCAGACCTTTGAAGATACCGCCGGGCGGCGTTTGATGTGGGGCTGGCTCAAGGAAGGCCGCAGCCGCGAGGAACACAGGGCTGCGGGATGGGCGGGCGTGATGTCCCTGCCGATTCAAATAACGCTTAATGAGGCGGGTCAGGTCTGCTTTACCTTTGCGCCGGAAACGCAGGCTTTGCGCGGCGCAAATACCGAGTTTGGGGTACAACCGGTAAGCGGGGACCACCTGCTGGATACTTTGCAGGGTGATAGCCTGGAAATTGACGCCGAGTTTTTGCCCGGCGCCGCTTCCAGCTTTGGGCTTATCCTGCGGGCTACCCCTGACGGAGCCGAGCAGACCCGGTTGGTCTACGACACTGCCAGCGGCCTTTTTTCAATAGATGCCAGCCGTTCGAGGAGCGACCGGGAAGGGGTTAGCGACTCGTCCCTGATGGCTGAAGCTTACACCTTGCAGTCGGACCAGTCGTTGCGCTTCCATGTGTTTCTGGACCGCTCGGTAATCGAAGTAAGCGTAAACGACCGGGTATATTTATCGGGCCGGATTTACCCGACCAGGGCGGATAGCCAGGGCGTGGGTTTATTCGCTAAGGGTGGCGAGGCTACCTTGAAGAAAATGGAGGTGTGGCAAATCGGTTCAATCTGGGAATAGGGCCCGGTTAATTTTAAGTTTAACCAAAAATATTCCTACGCGCCCCGGCCCGGTTCGCTACTGGCGGAGGCGTTAAGCCTGGAAGACCCACCGGTCCAAAATTCCTTTGCCCAACTTTACAGCCAACCGCTTACCGCTTATCTTGCCGGGAAAGAAGTTTTACCCGTTGCCGAAAGAGGGCCGGACCTGGTGCGCGCCCTGAAAGATGAAATTACCCTGGTTAATTTGCCGCACGGCAAGTATCTGCTGCGGGAAGGTGACCCCGGCGACGGCATGTTTATCATAGTCAATGGGCGGTTACGGCCATCTATTACAGATGAAGGCGGCAAAGAGCGGTTCATGGCTGCTATGGGTAAAGGTGAAATTATCGGCGAAATGGCCCTTATTACCGGGGAAAGCCGCACCGCCAGCGCTTATGCTTTACGAGATAGGGTGCCTGTCAATTTGTCTAACGTTGTCTAACGAGGCTTTTGGTCGCCTGACCGCCCATTACCCGCAGATTGCCATGAGCCTGGCCGGTCAACTGGTGGAGCGTTTGCGCCTCGAAGCCAGCCGCAAGAATGTCCCGGCCCCCCAACACTTTTGCCATTGTCCCGGCCAACCCCGATTGCCCTATGCAAGAGTTTGTCGCAAACCTTGTAGAGGCTCTCTCGGTCTACGGCCCCACCCTGTACCTGAACAGCGCCATTTTCGAATGGCGTATCGCCAACCGGATCCGGTAAGCTTTATCGGGCGAGAACGAAAGCGAACTGGAAGTTACCTGGCTCAATGAGCAGGATTCGAAATTCCGCTTTGTCCTTTACGAAACCGACCCTTCGCTCACTCCTCAG
>CADDZM010000038.1 GCA_902812345.1 Chloroflexota bacterium
GGTCGCGGTAGCGGCAGTGGTCGCTGCCGCAGCCGTAGTAGCCGCCGCAGCCGTGGTTGCAGTTGCGGCAGTGGTCGCTGCCGCGGCAGCAGTCGTCGCGGCCGGAGCAGTTGTGGCCGTGTTGTCACCGCAAGCCGCCAGAAGACCGGCGACCAGCAGGCTGCACATAGCAACTGCAAGAATTCTAAACAAATTCTTCATTCTTAACTTTCTCCTCCTGAGTCTAGCAATGGCTATCATAAGCAAAAGTTTGAACTCAGCATGTTGGTAATCAGGAAACCTTAGCAAACTACACCAAGGCCGGTTGTTAAAATAGCTCCTATGCAAAATCGCGGTCGGAGTACGCATTACTGCTAATCTTATGGTAGTTTTAGAACAATTTTACCAGTAACAGGTGAGTGATATAAGGTCTGGTTTAAGACCGTAAACATCCAACGTCGTACCAGTATAAGTGCAGGACAGCCAGGTTCTCTATCAAAGCTACAGCCAGGTAATTCCGATAAAAATCTATGGTGCTGCCCTGCGCGGGGAGAGCGGTTTATTTCTTAGATTATTTACCCTGACAACGTCTGACGGTGTGCTGGGATTAACGGACTTTGTATGTACCTGGTCTTGGATAGAAATTGAATCCGGGTTTTGCTCGCTTGAAAGATAGCAAGTTTACACTTTACCAACTTTAGAGCACCTGGCGCGTTAATAAGTAAATCTCAGAAAGCTTGAATTCTTTGCTGGACACCTGTTACTTTTAGTCAGATCATAAGCCTGAGAAATTTCGCAAATGTTACTATATTGGGGGGATTATAACTAAGCCTTACTAACCTTGTCAAGTATTAGACCGCAAATATCCTTTTTGCTTTTTCAACCGCCCGAAATGTAAGTTTTTCTTTACAACAGCCTCAATAAACCAAACAACAGCCTCAATAAACCAACTTTTAATCATTCTAAGCAAAAATTAACCCTTTTAAAGGTAGTTAACCCCCTGTTCACGGTTTGACTCTAAACTCAAGCATGGTTAAAATGCCTCTGCTTACACTATGTTTTCAACGAAAGAAATTAATAAGAATCATGATTGAAGCTGAAAAACTGACAAAATACTTCGGTGACAGGGCCGCAGTGCAAGACCTCTCGTTCGAGGTGAAAAAGGGCGAGATTGTAGGTTTGCTCGGGCCTAACGGCGCCGGAAAAACTACCACTATGCGAATGTTGACCGGTTACCTGCCGATTGACGGCGGGCGGGCGGTAGTGGCCGGGTATGACGTTGTAGAAAAGCCGGTAGAAGTGCGCAAGCGGTTGGGCTACCTGCCGGAAACCGTCCCGCTTTATACTGAAATGCCGGTCCGGGCGTATCTCGATTTTACCGCTAAAATCCGGGGCGTGCCTTCCAAAGGCCGCAACCGGCGCATTGAAGAAGTTATGGAACTTTGCCGGCTTGCCGATGTGAGCGAAAAGGTCATCGGCAAGCTATCACGCGGCTACAAACAGCGTGTCGGCCTGGCCCAGGCTATCATCCATAACCCGCAGGTCATTATCCTCGATGAGCCAACGGTCGGCCTCGACCCTCGCCAGATTATCGAAATCCGCAAAGTTATCCGCGACCTGGCCGGGAACCACTCCATGATTCTCAGCACTCACATCCTGCCCGAAGTTAGCGCCCTGTGCGACCGGGTAGTGATTGTCAACCGGGGCCGGGTGCTGGTAGAAGATACTCTGGCTAACCTGGAACGCCAGGGAGCCAATTCCGAACGGTTGCGTTTGGAAGTGCGCGGACCACAGCAAGAAATCCACGACTTCCTGGCCCGGTGGCCGGATGTGGTTCAGGTTGAAATTCCGACTAACGCGGCCTCTGCCAGCATCGACTCGCAGGGCAACCTCGCCCCGGCGGTTAACCCGGACGAAGAAGCTTATGAAGTCGCACTTGACGGCGAAAGTCAGGGCCGCTTCAACCTGAAAGTCACCCCTAACACCGATATACGCGAAGCTCTTGCGAGCGCGATTATCCAGCAGGGCTGGGGTTTGCGTGAAATTGGCCTGGTCGTACCCAGCCTGGAAGAAATCTTTATCCGGCTGATTACCGAGGATTTGGCTCACCTGGAGGAAGAAGAAAACCAGGACGCGGAAGACCTTGAGGACGTGGAAGGCGATGAACTGACGGCTCCGGTCTCGGCCCGGTCGGCCAGTTATGACGACGAGTTGGATGAACCGGACGGAGATGTGGCTGCGGTAGTAAATAATGAGGCCGAGCTTAACAGCCAGGAAGTGGTTCGCCGGGAAGGGTCCAATCCGATGAACGCCCGGCAGCGTGTTTACCCGGTCTCTAAAACGCCTGACCAGGCTAAACGCAAAGCGGCGCCCTCCTTCTTAACCGCCTCCCCCAAAGACCGCTCCAGCAAACCGGCCGCCGAAACCCAAACCGAAATTTTGCCCGCCTCGGAGGGTGACCAAAACTCTACCGACACCGAGTCTGAGCGAGAATAAGAGAGTATGAAGAACACTTATTATATTACGCAACGCGAGCTGTACGCCTACTTTGCTTCGCCGATTGCCTACATTATGATGGCCTTTTTCCTGGCCTTCAGTGGGGCCTTGTTCGGTATCTTCTTCAACCAGAACCCCACGTCAGCGGACGTTAACACCATCATGCGCGGTTGGTCCGGCAGCGTCGGGTTCTTCCTTTTGATTTTTGTATCTATTATCACCATCCGCCTGATTGCGGAAGAACAGCGCACCGGCACCCTGGAACTGCTGCTAACCTCCCCGGTCCGGGACTGGGAAGTTGTAGTTGGGAAATTCTTTGCAACCATTGTCCTGCTACTGCTGACCCTGGCATTCACGCTTTTCTACCTCGTGCTGATGCTTATCTTCGGCGGACGGGCGGACTGGGGTCCGATTATTTCCGGCTACCTGGGCCTGCTCCTGATTGGAGGGGTCGCGGCGGCATTTGGTATTTTAGCCTCGTCTCTAACCCAGAGCCAGGCCGTCGCCGCCGTTATTGGTATCCTGGTCTGCATTATTTTGTGGTTCCTCGGCCCCTTGTTCGTCAGCAACGGCCCGACTAACAGCGAGTGGTGGTCGGTGGCTCTCAGCTATGCTTCACTTGAGTCGCACGTGGACAGCTTCTCACGCGGTTCGCCAGACCTCAAAGACATCTTTTATTACGTGACTATGATTATTCTTTTCCTGGGCGTAACGGTCCAGATTTTAAAAATGCGGAGAGGTGAGTAAGCAATGAGCCGGAATTTGATTAAACAAATCGGTAAGCTGCTAGGCTTCGTAGCCGTTCCGCTGTTTATCGTCCTGGTTATAGGTTTCATCGCGGTGCGCCGTTTCGAGTGGTATCTCATCCTGGGGCTGATTGTCCTGGTGTTTTGTATCGCGGTTTTCGCGGCAACTAACCCGGCAGTCTGGCAGCGCCGCCTGGGACGGCAGCGGGTCAGCAGTTCTATCAGCGGTATCGTAGTAATTATCGCCCTGATAGGTATCATCGCCCTGGCAAACGTGCTGTTACAGCGCGTAAATGTCCAGTTCGACCTGACCAAGAACCAGACCTTTACTATAAATAACGCCAGCGTTAAAGTGCTGGAGAAGCTTAACGCGCCAACCACAGCTTATATTTTTTATTCGGGGAATACGGCCAGCCAGCAGCAAAACGCCGCCGACTTGCTCAAACAATATACTTCCCACAGCGATAAGCTGACGGTCCAGAGCGTAAATATTGACGCTGAACCTGTGCTGGCCCAGAAGTATAATGTCAAGACAGACCCCTCGGTGATTTTCGCTTCCGGCACCCGCCAGGAGGAAGTTACTACCATTGACGAGCAGTCGTTGACCAGGGGTCTTTTGCGCCTTGAAACCGGGGTGACCCGGCGAGTGCTTATTACGACCGGCCACCAGGAATATTCGACGACGGCCAACCAGCAAGGCGCCTCGCTTTCGGCGGCGGTTACGGCCCTGACCGATAATAACTACAATGTTCAGATTTATAATACCGCCACCGGCACCGCGACCCCGGCCTCGTCCTCGCCCGGCGCAAATAGCGCACCGCCTGCCGCGACGCCGGTCACGCTAGACCCCAAGAACGACATATTGTTAATCGCCGGGCCGCGCGGTAAGTTCTCCGATGATGAAAAAACCCGCATTACCAACTTCCTCAAACAGGGCGGTAAAGCTTTGATTGCCTATGACATCGCCGGAAATCAGAGCGCCGACCAGGCTACTAACGTCAACGATTTGCTGGCGGACTGGAAGGTCAGCTTCGCGCGGGGGATTATCGTCGAAGGCGACCAGGACAGGCGCGCCCAGGAAAGCGCGACTTACCTTGCGCCAAACATTGTCACCGGCAACGATATTACCAACAACCTGAACGGCCAGAACATTTTTGTCCTCAACTCGACCGCCATTAACAAGGACGCGGCTATCACGGCTACCTTTACCCAACTGTTGACGACCAGCGAAAACTCTTACCTGAAAACGACTATTCCGCCCACAACCGCCGAGTTCGAGAATGGTAAGGACGTGCGCGGGCCGCTAACGGTCGCCGCATCAGTTGAGTTACCGGCCAGTCAGGCGGCCCCGGCCATAACCGGCACTACTACGGTTACACCAGGCACGACGGCCACCCCGGCCCCGACCGCCACGCCTGGAACAGGTGCGGCCACGCCGTTGAACACCCGGATTGTGCTGCTGGGCAGCCCTTCGGCTATCAGCGACCAGGTCTTAAGTTCGCAAATCGGTAACTACAACTTTTTCTTCAACGCGATGAATTATTTAAACGAAACCGGAAGCGACATTGTCATTACCAACCGCACCCCTGACTCGACGCCTTTCGCGGTCAATGCCAGCCAGTCCAGCGTGGCTTTCTGGTCAAGCTTTCTGGGTTTACCCGTGATTATCCTGCTCATCGGGTTAGCCGCCTGGTGGAGGAGACGCTAAATGAGAAGATACACGGGTGCCTTTGTTGTCCTGGGGATTTTTGTGGTGCTGCTGGCGGTGGTGCTGCTTACTCAACAGAACAACAACAATAATCCAACCGATACGGCTGCCGCCGCCACGCCGACGCTATCCCAGGCCGACAAGGATTTACAAATCTTAAGTATTCCTGTCACCGACACCATCAGCCAGCTTGACCTTAAAACCATTACGGGAACGGCCACGCTTAAACTGGATGCCGGAGCCTGGAAACAGACTGCCCCCAAACCGCTTGACCTTGATAGTTCGGTTATATCCAGCACGGTTGACCAGCTCAGAACGTTGAAAGGCTCGACTTATATCCCACCGGATAAAGCCACCGACCTGAAAACTTACGGGCTGGATAATCCTTCCACGGTCCTGACCATGACCCTTACCAGCGGGGTTAAAACGTTGCAATTCGGCGCCCTCAACCCGGCCAGCAAGAACTATTACGTTAAACTGGCCGGAGATGGGCGAGTCTGGACGGTCAGTTCCGCAATTGTGGACTCCATTACGGTCTTGCAGACTGCGCCGCCAACCCCGGCCCCGACTATTGGCGTAACAAGCGGTCCCCTGACGCCGCTACCGAGCGTAACGCCGTCACCGACTGCCGGGACACCGACGGAGGCAGGGTCAGGCCCAACCGGCACGCCAACGCCAATCCAGACCATTCCGGGCGGTACGCCTGCTACGGCAACGATTGTACCCGGCACTACCGGACCGGCAACGGCAACTCCGGTTAGCACGCCTTCGCCCACGACTGCCGCGCCACCAACTCCCACAAAGTAGGCCAGGCCGGAAGTCCTGAAAGAAGTCCTGAAAGAAGAAGGATTTGCCCGAAACAAAATCAGGTAAATCCTTTTTTAATAAAAGGAAGAATTAAAATGGCCCAATACGAATATGGCGAACGCATCGGCAAGACGGCCCGGATAAGCCCCGGTTGTTCAGCTCTCATTTACGACCCGACCCGCGAGAAAATATTGCTCACCCGCCGGACCGACAACAATCGCTGGTGCCTGCCGGGCGGCAGAATGGACCCCGGCGAAAGTATCGAAGAAACTTGCGTCCGAGAAGTGTGGGAGGAAACCGGGCTGCACATTAAAGTCGTACGACTGCTGGGTATTTATTCCAGCCCGCACTTTATCATAAAATACGCCGACGGCAACCGCTGGCAAATTCTTTCAGCCAGTTTCCTGGCCGAAGTTACCGGCGGTGAACTGGGCTTGAGCGACGAAACGACCGAAGCCGGTTATTTCACGATTGAGGAAATCGAGGGAATGGACGTGATGGACTCGCACTTAATCCGTATCAAGGATGCCCTGGCGCACCCGGAAGGCGGTTTATTCAAATAAAAAGAAAGCCTGGATGGGTCAGAAGGGATAATGAAGAATGGTGGAGCAGCCAAAAGGCAAAGAAAAAGGCAAAGAAAAAGGCAAAGATAAGGGCAAAGAAGGAATAAAGTCAAATACCCTTAGTGTACGGGGAGTAAGGTCGGGCTTGGCCCCTGGCTGGACGAATACCTCGATAACTGGGTCCAGGCCATCCAGGACCCGCAAATAAGCCTTTACGGGGATGGCACTTTTCTTATGGGTACCCACGAAAAAGAGGCGGAAATGTTCAAGCAGACCAAAAAAGAGGGCGGGGCCAATTTTGCTATTTTCGCCCTGCCTGAAATAAAGTTAATTGGCCTTTGCGGGATTTACCGGGTGAATACGACCTGGCAAAACGGCCACCTGGGCATCTCCATTTTTGACAGGGAATTCTGGGGCAAGGGCTACGGCACCGAAGCGGTCAGGTTGACGGTTGATTATGGCTTACGGTTCCTGAACCTGCACACCATCCAGCTAAACACCAGCAGTTTTAACGAACGAGCGCTGGGAGCCTACCGCAAGGCCGGTTTCAAGGAAATGGGACGGGGGCGCGAAGCCCAAATCGTGGCCGGGAAACGCTATGACGAGGTTTATATGGCCTGCTTGCGCTCGGAGTTCGAGCCGCCCAAACCAGGCTGGTTTGACCTTGAAGAAAAGTAGCCAGTAGTCAGGGAACAATTAAAAACCCGCCGGGTTGGCGGGCTTTTTATTTTTTATAAGCTTGTGGGTCTATGCCTATGAGGCTAACCTTTGGGAGTATGTGCGCCGTTCGAGCCGTTGCCGTTGTGATTATTATTCCGACCCTGGGCCTTACGGTGGTCGTACTTCTGAGTGGATTGGGTGTAATCGGAACCGGCCTTTGGCAAATCCGGCGCAAGGGAGTCTTCTTCAACCTCCCCACCGTCGGCGCTTGCCTCGGTAGTAGCGGGGTTAATTGGGGTGAACTGGCTCGTTGCGTCGTCCAGGAGGGTACTGCTACCGTTGCCGCCACTGCCAGCAGCGCGAGGCCGGTAGTAATAGTCCGGGTCGGCGGGTGAGGGTGAGTAAGACCGGTTATCGTTCTCGCCGCCGTCAGCCGGGTAGGGTTGCGGTTGGGCCGAAGGCAAATTCTGCGCAGCCGGGTTCTGGTCGTAACCATTTATAACCGGCTCATAGCCGTTCGGTGAGAGATAATTCGGGTCCGAGCCGGGGCTGTTTGCCAGGGCCGTCGAGACCGGTTGTTGGGCTGGGCGCGGCGGTTGGGGCCTGGGTGCTGCAAGACCCCCGGCAGTCGCAGCCACGGTTTCGCGGTGGCGGCTCTTTTGGGGAGTGCCGCAGAAAGGACAGCTTGCCCATTTCAGCTTGATTAACGAGCCGCAATTCTGGCAATCCCGGCGCAAGCGAGTGCGGCAATTGAAACAATAGCTGTAGTCCGGCTGGGTCTTAACCCGGCAGGTTGGGCAAATCTCACGCTCCTCTAAATCCTGGAGCATGTATTCTTCCTGCAAGTTGCGCTCGTAGGACTGGACCAACGTCTCTTTGGGCCGGACCAGGATATAGAGCAGCACGCCCGGAATGTTAAAGAAAAAAACCAGTAAAGTAGCGAATATTTGCGCCAGCAAATCGCGTGTGCGAGCCTGAATGTCCCGGAAGGTCCAGAAGCAAAGCGTCATCCAGAGGACCACCAGGAAGGCAACCAGAAAAGTAGCTACCACCTGGAGGATACTTATTGCCGTATTGAAAACATTTTGAAGTTGGTTAAGAAATTCCTGAGGCATCCCGCTCCATTCTTTACGAGTATTCAGGACCAGAGAGCCGCTTCCCGGTCCAGCCTTTAAGCGGGCCGGTTTAGTGGCCGCCCAAAGGTAAGGCTACTTAAAAGCTTAAAACTCTCTTAGAAATACCCGGTAATACTATTTAAGACTGCCGTATAGTATTACAAACGCAGGTATTTGTCCACTGCAACCACAAAAATAGTGGCCCCGCCAACCTGGACTTCCACCGGGTTCGGCATATAAATTTCCCCACCCGGTTCGCTCATGGGCGGCATCGGATTAAGAAAATGGCTTCTGGTCTTGCAGGTCGCCCGGATAATGTTTATTACTTCGTCTAACTGCTCGTCTTTAACGCCTATCAGGAAAGTTGCATTTGACTCACGTAGAAACCCACCGCTGGTATTAATGCGGGTCACGCCAAACCGCTTCGCAACCAGCTTATCGGTTAGGGCGGCCGCATCTTTGCCCTGCACTACGGTGATAACCATCTTCATAGATTACCCTCGATTATCCCTCTATTTTGGATAAATTTTAACGCGCCGGTACGGTTCCCGGCCGCGACTCTGGGACAGCAGGTTGTACCGCTCGGCCATCTGGTGCTGCAACCGGCGGATAAACGAATTTTGCGGGGGAAGCTCGATAGCCTGTCCGCGGGACATTATCTGGTTGATGGCATCTTCGGTCTGGTAAATCGCGGATTTAACCGGGTCCGAATTAAGGTCCATCGCTGCGTCGACCTCGTCGCCTTCTTCAGCCTCGTTATTTGAAGGAACCTCCACGCCAAAGACCTGGGCCATGATGCCTTCAATCTGGGCCGCCGTGTTACTCTTGAGAATGTAAATGGGGATACCCTCGGTCTCGGCCTGCCGCAACGATAACGGCTTCTGGCGGTAATAATTCTTAAGCGTCAGCACAATGTCCGAGTCACCGATGTCGCGTACAATGTCGGCGGGAAGGCCCATTTGCTTGATTACGTTTTCCAGGCGGCCTTTATTGACGCCGTGCGGGTAAATCCGCAACGGTTTCAATTTACCGGCGACGAGCTTGGCCTTTTTCTCACCCTCCCGTTTGCCGTTGGTCGAATTGGAAATCGGCAGAATTACCGGTTCCTGGGAGGTAAGGGCGCTAACCGTTGGCCGGAGGACTGGCGCGCTCGGTGACGCCCCGCCGCCTCTTTCCAGCGGTGTTATAGCCTGGGTAGCACGTACGGCCTTGCGGCCTCCTCGCTCGAAGCCCTGGCCCATCGTCGTGGCCCCGTGGACACCGCTTCCGTAACCCCTGGCCCGGTTATTACCCGCGCCCCCGGCATAGTTCTGGTTCTGGCCAGGGCCAAAGCCAAAGGCGCTCATGCTCATATCGAAAGGAGCCGGGTTAGGCTGGCCGGGACCGACCTCCGGGTCGTTCTCTTCCTCGTAAACCTCGATTTCACCCTTTTCGTTGCGGAAACGAATCTGGGTTGTGTAAGGCTGACCGCGCAAAATAGCATCAACGGTGTCGGCCACGCTCAGGTGAATCGCCAGGCGGTCTCGTTCGCGGATTTCAATCATTACATCAAAGGTCGGCGGAGCTTTGCGTTCGAGAACCGACTTCTGGGTGCCTCGGCGGCGGGCTTCTTCATCACCAAGTGTGACGCTCTGGATACCACCGATGAGGTCCGAAAGGGTCGGGTTAAGCATCAAGTTTTCCAGGGAAACACCGTGGGCTGTGCCGATTAACTGGACGCCGCGCTCATTGATGGTGCGGGCGGCCTCGGATTCAAGCTGAGTGCCGATTTCGTCAATTACGATGACTTCGGGCATGTGGTTTTCAACGCCTTCAATCATAACGTTATGCTGTAGGTCGGGTCGGGCTACCTGCATACGGCGGGCGCGGCCAATGGCCGGGTGAGGAATATCGCCGTCACCGGCTATTTCGTTACTGGTATCAACAATAATCACTCGTTTATGCAGTTCGTCCGCCAGGACACGGGCCGTTTCGCGTAAAAGAGTGGTCTTGCCGACGCCCGGCTTGCCGACCAGCAGGATACTCTGGCCGCTTTCTACCAGATCGCGGATAATGCCGATTGTGCCGAAGACCGCCCGGCCAATCCGTAAGGTCAGGCCGACCGGCTTACCGGCCCGGTTCCGGATTACCGAGATACGGTGCAGGGTGCGCTCGATACCGGCCCGGTTATCGCTGCCGAAAGTGCCAATATTACTAATAACATTTTCTATATCCGACTCTGTGACCTCGCGCTGGCTGAGGGAGACTTCGCGGTCCCGGTAGCGGGCTTCCGGCTCCCGGCCCAAATCCATAACAATTTCTAAGAGGCTGGCGCGGTCGTCCTGAGTCTCCAAAGATTGGCGAATGTGGGACGGCAAAGCCGCCAGAAGCAACTCCAGGTCATCTGTCACCGGGCGTTCCGGTAGAAGAGCTTCTTCTTCGTCTATCTGAAAGTTTTTAATCATAGAGGTTTCACCGTTTACGTGGGATAAATTGCTCAAGTTTGTTATAGTTTGTACCCAAAATTATCCCGAAATAAATTAAAAAGCCGCAATTTAAATACGATTGGGAGCTTGTTTAGTTTCATTTTGCACAATCTGTAAGCATCGGTGAGAGGCGTCCGGCGTTCTCCACGCGCCGGAAGTTTAAGGCTAAAAACACACTAAAGAATGCCAATGATAACGAATATAGCGGGCAAAACGGACCAGCGTTCCCGGCCGCATTGACCGGTGGGCCAGTTCCAGTTTGCCTTCCCTGGCCCTGGCAAGTTGTTTTTCAAGACCGCGCACGAACTGGACGGTGTGTTTTACCAGGACAGCCTGTTTCCCAAAGACCCGCTCGAACCCCAAATCTTCCAGGACTGCTTCCTGCTCCATCTGGTACTCCCTGACGGCGCAGTAAACTTCGGTGCCAGGTCCGGCCTTAAGCGTCGATAGGGCGTATTGGACCAGGTCCGGCAAAAGCTGGCGAGAAGTATCGAGGTTCATTATACGTAAAAGGTGGCGGTTGCGGTAACTGAGGATGCGGATGTAAGCCACGGCCTTTTCACCTTCCATCAGCACCAGGCCGCTTTCCCGGTTATGGCGCGGCAAATAGCCCCGGTGGATTTCCCAGGTGCGGGCGGTCGTTTGCTCGGCGTTCTGGACCGGAGAAGGCGTAACAGCGTTGTAAAGCTGGTTGATGAACCAGCAGTCGCGGTTGCGGTGGTCGCGCAGTTTTAAGGCTTCCTGGTCGGGTCTTTCCGCGGCCTGTTCGTATTGCAGGTGGAAAAGGGTTTCGTGGGTATAGGCGTGGAAACCAAGCTGGTTGAAAAGCTCTAGCTCCGGCGAGTCGGTGGAAAGACGAGCGTAAACCCGTACGACTCCCCGTTCCCCGGCGTCCACAATCAGGTGTTCGAGCAATTTACTCCAGGCCAGTTCGATTTCAACCGGCCAGACCTGTAACAGGTTGTACAGGGGTTCTTCTGGTTCCGCCTGGCCTTCAGGATTTTCGCCGGAGCGGTAATTCTGCTCAGTCTCCGTCTCGGTTTCCTTGAGTTGGACCGCCTCATTACCATTCGGTCCCACTTTGGAACCGCTGACCGGCGCCAGTGAAGGCGAAACCTCGGGTTTGGTTTCGGGGGCTTCTTCCTCGGATTTGTTGGGAAATTCGACAAATTCCGGCTGAACCTGACCCACGACACCCAGCGAAAGGACTTCCCACTCATCCCGGCGCTGGCGGGCGCGTGCCTGAACAAAAGCCTGGGGAACGCCCTTTTCTTCGCAGATATAAACCGAAGAATTTAAGCTGTTGACAGGCAAATGTTGAGCTAAAGCCGCCGGTAGAGGTAAATCGGGCAGCACCAGGGCAAAAGGGAGGTTCAAGCCAATATCGGCCTGGTGCATGCGGCCCAGTTTAAGAAAGTCCCGGAAATGCAGGGTTCGTACTTGCAAGCTAGTGTACCGCCTTCGATATTAAAGAAGGAACGTCAGGGCAGTTAGCGCAGACCCTCGGCCATCTTTAGAAAAAGTTGGTGGAAGCGGCGGTCTGGCGTTAACTCAGGATGAAAAGCGGTAGCGAGCAAGTTATCCTGGCGGGCTGCCACGATAGTATCTTGCCTTTGCTTGTCCTGAGATAAGCCCGGTCCAACTTCTTTTTCGCCCGAAATTCGCGCAATTTCCTCAGCCTGGGGCCCGACTTTTTCAATAAGCGGCGCCCGGATAAAGACCGCATGAAAAGGATGCCCGGCGGTGCTTTGCCGGTCGGACAACTCTTTTTCAAAAGCCGGCACTTCCAGGTCGGCTTCAAAGCTGTCCAGTTGCGACCCAAAGGCGTTGCGTCTGACCTTGATGTCCATCAAACTCAAGAGCGGCTGATTGAGACCCCCGATGTCTTTGGCCAGCAGAATCATCCCGGCACAGGTGCCCCAGATGGCCTTTCCTTCAGCCGCCATATCCTTGACCGGCTCGATTAAGTCCCAGCGGGTCATAAGTTTACCAATTGCGGTGCTTTCGCCGCCCGGAATAATCAGACCGTCCAACCCGGCCAAATCTTCCGGGAGCCGGACTTCTTTAGCCTCGACTCCCAGGTCGTGTAAGGCGTGGACGTGTTCGATAAACGCGCCTTGCAAAGCCAGAACCCCAACTTTTGGCGGGGTTTTGGAATTATTTTTGTCCATGTCGCTGCCAGTTCGCTAAACTACCAACCCCGTTTGGAAAGAACCTGGTCCTGCGGAATCTTGGAAATCTCGATGCCGACCATCGGTTCGCCCAGGTTCTTGGAAACCTCGGCAATAATCTGGGGGTTGTTGTAATGGGTGACAGCCTGGACAATCGCCTTGGCCCGTTTGAAGGGATCGCCGCTTTTGAAGATACCGGAACCGACAAAGACGCCTTCGCTGCCAAGCTGCATCATCAGGGCAGCGTCAGCGGGAGTGGCTACCCCACCGGCGGCAAAGTTTACCACGGGCAGTTTGCCGGTCTCGTGAATCTGCACGACAAGTTCGTACGGAGCGCCTAACTCTTTGGCGACGGTCATCAGTTCTTCGCGAGGCATCCCCTGGATGCGGCGAATCTCGCCCTGGACAGCCCGCTGGTGGCGGACGGCCTCAACCACATTGCCGGTCCCGGCTTCGCCTTTGGTGCGAATCATGGCCGCGCCTTCACCAATCCGGCGGAGGGCCTCGCCCAGGTTACGGCAACCGCAGACGAACGGGATTTTGAAAAGATGTTTGTCAATATGGAACTGGTCATCAGCCGGGGTAAGGACTTCGCTTTCGTCAATGTAGTCTATACCGAGGGCTTCGAGTATCTGGGCTTCGACAATGTGGCCGATGCGGACTTTCGCCATGACCGGGATAGTGACCGACTCTTTAATCCGGGAAACCAGTTCGGGGGCGCTCATGCGGGCAACGCCACCCTGGGCGCGGATATCGGCGGGCACCCGTTCGAGGGCCATGACGGCTACAGCCCCGGCTTCTTCGGCGACTTTCGCCTGGTCAGGGGTGACCACGTCCATGATAACGCCGCCCTTTAACATCTGCGCCAGGCCAACTTTGGTCTTCCAGGTGGATTTCTCAACACCGTTTAATACTTGAGACATTAATGCTATTCCTCCTGAACCGCTCCAACTCCTTGCTTTTATCATTGCAAGGCCGGGGAAACGGCAACTGTTTTTTATAAATCGCGCTTTTTAAATAAGCCTGTTCACAGGGCAGTTTTTAAAACCCGGCCTGCCACCTGGGGTGAAGTCCGGCCGCTTCTTTTTAACCTTTAACTTGGCCTTATTTTACTATTTTTTACCCTAACAAGCAACATGTACCCTGATAGGTGACACTGCCAGTAACAGATAGGGGGTTAAGAAACTCTCAAAATTTTCGGCATACTCTTGACTGATAATGGAATTTAACTTAAAATAAAATTGTATCTACGTTTGTTTATACACAAATTTCCAACCCGGAGAAGGTTATGATCAGCCATATTGATAGATGGGGCAACAGTTATGCTATACGTATTAAAAAATCTTATGCTGAACAATTAGGATGGGAGCCGGGTACTCAGATTAGGGAGAGAGTTGAAAACGGTAAATTAATTTTAGAAGCTGTTAAGAAACCGGTACCAACCCTTTCTGAATTATTAGAAAAAATAACACCTGAAAATCTTCACAGAGAAACGGATACAGGCCCAATGGTGGGGAATGAAGTTTGGTGATAAAAATTGAATCCATCTATCAAATTAGAATATGTACCGGAACGAGGCGACATAGTTTGGTTAGATTTGGATCCCCAATTGGGTCAAGAGCAAGCCATAAGAAGGCCAGCTATTGTATTATCGGCTGACAGGTATAATAGTCTTACCGGGTTAGCGGTATTTTGTCTTATCACAAACAAAATAAAAGGATACCCCTGGGAAGTTCCGTTACCAATAGGTCTTGCAATTGGCGGAGTTATCCTCTCAGACCAGGTAAAAAATCTGGATTGGCGTGCAAGAAAAGCAGAATTTATTGATAAAATCCCCTTAACTACCTTAGAAATAGTTATCAATACTTTCTTGAGACTGTTTGAAGAAATTTAAACGATAATTTTCGCAAAAAGCAAAAACATAAAAATATGTTTTGGAAACAGGAGATTACATCGTGGAAGATACAAGCCTTAACAGCGATTTGTTCAAACAACCCCACCGCCGCTACAATCCTTTAACCGGCGAGTGGATTCTGGTATCACCGCACCGAACCCAGCGGCCCTGGCAGGGCCAGGTCGAGAAGACCGGCCAGGAGCAAGCCCCAGCTTACGACCCGAACTGTTACCTCTGCCCCGGAAACCCCCGTGCGGGTGCCAACCAGACCCCAAAGTACGAATCGGTCTATATCTTCGATAACGATTACCCGGCCTTGCTGCCCGATACACTCGAAGCCAGTTTCAAGGAGGACGGCTTGCTGATTGCCCGGAGCGAACGAGGCCTGGCGAAAGTTATCTGTTTCTCGCCACGCCACGACCTGACGCTGGCCCGCATGGAAACCAAAGATATTCGGACGGTAGTGGACGCCTGGGCCGAGCAGTATACGACCCTCGGCAGCCTCGACTTTATTAACCACGTCCAGATTTTCGAGAACAGGGGCGCGATGATGGGCGCGAGCAATCCCCACCCGCATGGCCAGATTTGGGCCGAAGAAATTATTCCTAACGAACCTTCCAAAGAACAGGCCGCCCAGGCAAAATACATGCAAGAACACGGCACCCGGCTTTTACAAGACTATGTCAAGCTTGAATTAGAGGATAAAAGCCGAATTGTGGTGGAAAACACTGAATGGCTGGTGGTGGTGCCGTTCTGGGCGGTCTGGCCGTTCGAAACGCTGGTAATGTGTAAACGGCCGGCGGGAACCATCGCCGAGCTTGATTCGGCCCAAAGGGACGGCCTGGCTGATATTCTCAAACGACTAACCACTCGTTACGACAACCTTTTCGAGGTTAGCTTTCCCTATTCGATGGGCTTCCACCAATCTCCGACCGACGGCAAATATTACCCGCATCACCAGCTTCACGCTCATTTTTACCCGCCGCTGTTGCGTTCGGCGACTATCCGCAAATTCATGGTTGGGTACGAACTCCTGGGGAACGCTCAGCGCGATATTACCGCCGAATCCAGCGCTGAACGTCTTCGCAGCCTGTCCGAAGAGCATTACACTTTGCGGTAATTTTCATTTTAGAAAATAAAAAGCGGCCGCTCCTGAAAGGAATACCGGCCGCTTTTTTTGCCTTTATTTTACTTACTACTGCTAAATTTAAGGCAAGAAGATATTGGTAAAGAGCTTATTGTAATCAAGTTCCTTGCTCAAAGGCTTGCCCTCAGAGTTTTGTAAGACGCCGTTATCAAAGAGGAATTTCGGGTAGCCAGTCCAGGCCTCCAGGGTCTGCTGGCCCCATTTGGGGGCATCCTCTTTGTAGCGTGGGCTGAGATAAGCCTGGCTTTCGTAGACCAGTTCAGGGTTACTAAAGGTTCCTTTAGGGTTAGCCGCCATCAAAATATCGGCGGCATCTTTCGGGTTGGCAATGGCATAATCATACCCTTTAGAAGTCGCGGCCATAAAAGCTTTCAAGGCGGCAGCTTTAGCGGTCACGGTGGCGTCATTGGTTATAATGACCGGGGTATAGAAGTCGGGAATACCGCTGTCTTTGAGAAAGAACATCCCCAGGTTGACGTTATCCAGTTTGGCCTGGATGCCGTCCCACCCCGCAAAAATCCAGACAAAATCAGCCTGTTTAGCCGCGACTGCCTGGTAACCGCCAACGTTTGTCGTAATATTCTGGATTTTGGTGTCGGTGCCGCCATCCTTCTTGATAACCGCCGCGATTACAGGTTCTTCATAGGCCGCGCCAAACCCGGCGTACCGTTTTCCAGCCAGGTCGCGGGGGCGGTTGATACCGGAATCTTTGAGGTAAGCGAAACCACTGGTGTTGTGCTGGATAATTGCCCCGATTGATGTTACAGGTTGGCCCGCCGCCCGGTAAGTAGCCACACCATCCTCACCGCTGATGCCCAGGTCGGCTTTACCCTGGCCTACCAGAACATCCGGGATAGCGCCGTCGGCGTAAGGCAGGATTTGTAGGTCAATTCCCGCGTCCCTGTACCAGCCTTTTTGCAAAGCCACGTAAATCCCGGTGTGGTTGGTGTTCGGCACCCAATCCATCGCCAGGGTTAGCTTTGTCAAAGGGCCATTGGCCGCTGTCGTTGCGCTTCCGGTTGCCGCCGAGGTCGTGCCTGTTGCTGCGGTGGTAACTGCCGAGGTTGTTGCAGAAACAGCGGAAGTAGCAGAAGCAGTTGTAACCGCCGAAATAGTGCTGGCTGCAGCAGTTGTCGGGGAAACGGAGGTAGTAGAGGCAGACGTGGTTGAAGCAGTGGTTGCCGCCGCCTTAGCAGGGGCGGAAGTGCTTGTGGCGTCACCACAGGCCAGCAGCAGGCTGCTCAGGCTTAACAGCAAAGCCAGCAGCAAAGCAGAATTTCTAAAGATTTTAGACAAGGTTCCTCTCCTAATTTTTTAAATGCTATTTTTTAAGTCGTTTCCGGCCCGCTTGCTGCCGGTAATACCAGGGCATCACCTGGTGCTGCACGATTGTAACCAGCAAGAAAAGGGCGATACTTGCGACAGCAGTCACAAAAACCGCAGCAAAAATCAGGTCATTCCGAAAGGAATTTTTCGAGCGCTGGATAAAAATACCCAACCCCTTTTCAGCCCCGACATACTCGCCCAGAACGGCACCGCCGATGGCGTAGGTAATAGCGATGCGGATACCTGAGAAAATAAACGGTAGGGCTGAAGGCAGCCGCAATTTCCAGAAAATTTGCCATTGATTGGCCTGTAAGCTCCGAAAAAGGCGAGTGGTTTCGGTGTCGGTCGAGGCGAAGCCGTCCACCCCCGCGACTACAATCGGGAAGAAACAGACCAGCCAGACCACAATTATTTTTGGGATTATGTCGTAGCCAAACCAGATAATTAGCAGCGGCGCAATGGCGACCATCGGGACAGTCTGGCTTGCTACCAGGATTGGGTAGACCGCCCGGCGCATGACCGGTGAATAGTCGAGCAATACGGCAAACGCAAAGCCAATCACCAGGGCAATTGCAAAACCAAAAGTGGCTTCAACCAGGGTATTAACCAGGTTATCCGAAATAACATCCCAGAAATTAACCAGGGCTTCCACCACCCGCCAGGGTCCGGGCAGGATTGTTTGGCGTATCCCGCTCAGGCTGACGTAAAGCTGCCAGAAGGCCAGGAAAACCGCTACCAGTATTCCGGGTGGTAAAAGCTGCCTTGCAACCCTTAATGACCTTGCCATCACTTATCAGGCTCCTTCAGACTTCAAGGCAGCCAGGAGGCGGGCTTTAAGCTCGACAAACCGGGGTGACGTGACTATTTCACCGGGCCCGGTGCGGTCCAGGGCAACGGGCAATTCTAAAACAATCTGGGCCGGGCGCGGACTCAGGACATAAACCCGGTCGCTCAACAGTAAGGCTTCCTCGACATCGTGCGTGATAAAAAGAATTGTGCGGTTAAGGCGTTTGCGGACTTCGCCTAACCACACCTGCAACTGACCGCGAGTAATGGCGTCCAAAGCCCCGAAAGGCTCATCCAGCAGCAGCACCGGGCGGTGAGTCAGGACCGTTCTCAAGAGGGCGGCGCGCTGGCGCATCCCCCCTGATAGCTCGAATGGGTAATTTTTCTCGAAACCTTCCAGGCCAAAGAAGGCCAGTTGGCCTAACGCTTCGGCGCGGGCTTTCTTTTTGGAAACGCCCTGCAACTCCTGGCCTAAAATCACATTGTCAAGGATCTTTCGCCAGGGTAAGAGAGCGTCGCGCTGGGGCATGTAGGCAAAGACCCGCTCCAAGCCAAAGCCTTCCACCTGCACAGAACCTTCGCTCGCCGGTTCAAGGCCGGACAAGATATTAAAAATTGTGCTCTTCCCCGAACCGCTTGGCCCAATAAAGGTCACAAACTCACCCTGGTTAACTTCCAGGTTCAGGTTACGCAAGACCTCGAGGCCGTCATAGCTCTTGGAAATGCCCTGTAAGGTTATGTGGCCAGTTGTCGGAACCTTTCCCGCCAATTAACTTTCCCTCAAAAGAATATAAAAATAAAAACCGCCGGGCTTCCCGGCGGCTAAAAACAAATTCTTCTAAAAGGCTCTCAAAGCGGATTCAAAGAATCTAACTTTAAGCTAAAGAATTACATCTTTCCCTTCGCCAGTATTATCTGGTATCAGGTTCGGACGGTCGAAGACGTGCCGGTCTTCCTCTCAGCCTGGCTTACCCAAGCTCCCGTAATAAATTTCAAAAGTGCGTTGTACCAGTTCAACTGGCGGCTAAATAATACCACAACCCGGCCCAACGGGCAAGCTTACCGGCTTAAAACCCCGGTCGTAATCAAAAAAATAGCAAAAATTATCATTATAAAAAGGGGCAAAAAGAACATTATCGCAAAGAACCAGATACGCCCGCTGCCTGGTTTAACCATCCAGGGTTGTTCGGTTGGAGGGGCCAGTTCGAGCGGGGATACTTTTTCAGGCAAATCGGAGGGTTGTTTTTCCATTTTTCCGTTTGATTCCATTTGTTAAATTAATAAGTCCTGCGGCTGCGCGGGGGGGCCGGTTCGGTATCATCGTAATCCACCGGGCCGCTATCAAAAGCCCCGACCCAGGAATAGCCCAGGAACAGAAATACCAGGCTTACCAGCATTGTGAATATAAGCAGCAACGCCGAAGCGAAAGTCATTGAATTGTTCAGCAGGCGAGTAGCGGCTTGCCAGACCGGGATTATCAGGTAAGCGACCCCGGTCAGGAAACAGATAAAGCCGTAAATCTTGCGCAAATCGCGCTCCTGGTCCGCATTTTCGCTGGTAAGCTCGCGAACCATTGAAATACCCAGCCCAATTATAACAATTAGGACGGCAAAGATTGCAAGGCCAAAATTCGCTTCAGCGCCACCGGCTAACATAAAGAATTCACCCAGGGCGACCAGGAACAGGCCGAGGAAAAAGGTTAGAAAGTCAAAAAGTGTAACCATAACGACCCCCTTCTAAACAGGTGTCGAACAAACAATGGGGTTTTTAAAACAAAAATAAGTGAAAATTCCGTAACTTCCCATCAAGCCCTGCCAGGTCCGGGCCACATGGGCATTTTAACATAGAAAAATGAGGTCAACAATGTGGATAATTTAGAAAATTGGTTCTAAATTGGGTATTGACACTTTAGAAATTATGTTCTATAATCCAACCATCGCCTTAGATTAGAACATTTCTTCTAACAACGGTTACTTTTACGGAACAATTTAAGGGTCTCCTGCTTCCCCGGTAAGCATCCTCTAAACACCGGGCGGGTCCAGTTTTTATTCGCTAGAAGCGCTACAGCAGAGGCGGTATGAGAACAAATTTACCGTGCTGTAACCCGGCCAATTCCGGCCAACAGCTTTTTTTGAGCGGAAAGGAAAGTGCGGCAATGCCCAGCTACAACAACGCGGCGCGAAACTACGCCAATTATGCCGATTACGATGAAGAATATGATGAACCGATGCCTACCCGACGTACCGCGGTAGCCCCGCAGTACCGGGTGGCAGGGACAACCAGCCGTCCGCCAATGCCCCGCGCGACCGCTGCTATTCCTAGCCCTTTACAGGGCGGAATTCCTCGCCGTGCCACCATGCCGAACCTACCGGCCCCCGGCATCTCACCTCGTGGCGGCGTTCACGCTCCGGCAGTCCCCCGTCCAACCCCCCGCTCGACCGTTACCCGGCGTCAGGTGGCCGCGGAATCAAATTCTTCATCAACAATGAAGCTGGCCCTTTTTGGAATAGCCGTCGTTTGTGTGTTAGTATTATCCTACCTGGTGGTATCCTTCGCGGTCCATAGCTGGCAGAACTGGCAGGACGATATGACCTATGGCCGGCCCCGTATTACTCGCCTGGTGGCAAATGTCGGGCACAATGAGGCCAACGGTGCGAAGACCCTTTTCACCGCACAGAACATTAACGGCCAGATTTCGATTACCGAGTTTCCCGGTGGCGACCCTACCAAGACACGTGTGATTGTAGGACCGCAGCTTTTTGGCAAGGATAAAGACCTTATCCCGATTAAGCTTCAGACCAGGGATGTGAATGATGATGGTGCGGACGACCTTATCGCAACCGCCGACGACCAGGTTTTGATATACATAAATGAGAATGGGAATTTCCGGCCAATCAATGACACGGAACGGGCTAAATTAAAATCCCAGGATAGCGAGGCAACCAAGTGAGCGCGGGCATAACTTATACAGGACATTACACAGAAGATGATTATGACGATTTCTTTGAGGAACCGGAAGGCGTCTTTGATAACAACCTGCATGGGCGAGCCGTGGAGAGTTTTCAAACCGGCAGTTTCTACCGTAACGTTAACCAACCACAACTTCGCTCCTGTTATCCGGCTACTTACCGGCCCAGCCGGTCGCTTTACGAACATTTTGGCTTTGCTCAACCCGACCAGGAACAGTCCGGCGAGTGGTTCCGGCCTTCTGGGCGCTTCTCAAACGCCGAGGCGGTATACGCTTATAGCTCAGACGAGCCGTTCGAACCTACAGGGAAACCAAACATTTTCAAGGAACAAGTCCGGCAGGTGGGGGATGATCTTTTTCACAACCGGCGGGTTGGTTCAATCGTCATCCTGGTGGGGC
Organism: Chloroflexota bacterium; assembly: GCA_902812345.1. Taxonomy (GTDB): domain Bacteria; phylum Chloroflexota; class Chloroflexia; order Chloroheliales; family Chloroheliaceae; genus 54-19. The sequence continues at coordinate 21,231 of CADDZM010000038.1, forward strand.
TGGCCCTTTTGATTTTAGGTTTGATTACCTGGTTGAATACTTTTGGCCGCGCGGAGGCCGAGGGAGATATTTACCGGTTTAACGCTTCCAGCACCCACAATCTTACCACCCCGGCCCCTGGGACCGAGAATAAGCCGCAAGGCAATCCTCCGGCCGCTTTGCCGGGAGCCCACGCGGTAATTGGCGCCCCAACGGTAAATGCCGACAAGATTGCTCAGGTCTTGAAACAGTACAATTCTCCGGCAGTGGGGGCCAGCCAGGCTATTTATGACCTGGGCGTGAAGTACCAGATTGACCCGGCCTACGCCCTGGCTTTCTTTATTCACGAAAGCAGCGCCGGGACTAAAGGAATCGCGGTTACTACAAAATCACTGGGCAACATTCGCCAGACCAACAACAGCGGATTTGAAGGCTACAACGGTTTCAGGAAATACCCATCCTGGGAAGCCGGGGCCGAAGACTGGTACAAGCTGATAAAGAATCTGTACATCGGCGGCTGGAACCTTACCACCGTGGAGCAAATCATCCCGAAATACGCGCCTTCCGAGGACAACAACAACCCGGCCTCCTATATCAACGCGGTCAACACTCTGGTTGATTCCTGGCGCAACGGCAAGTAAATTACTTTAGCAAATCAGCTATCCGCCAGCCAATCCAACTAAAAAAAGGTTTTGCTGGCCTGGATAGCTGAATTTTATAAAAAATATGGCTATTCCTTTTTTTGGCAAGAAGTTCCGCAGAAACTTATCCACCTTCACCGGTTTCGAGCAGGTCTTTCCCGTCCTGAATCCTGGCGGCTCCGAGCGTTTTGGCGTTATAGAGCTTGCCAACCGGACCGGCCGGGCTTCCTCGAACTTAGCGGGCCTTACCGGGAATTTCCTACCTTTCGGCAAGAAGCCTCAAACAACCTACACCGGGATTTTGCGGCTAGGCGGCCCGGCCCTCAATCTCTGGCTGGCCCAGGGTAAAGCGGCTCAACCCTTTTTCGAAAGACTCTGTAAAAGCCTTCCGGTAGATACGCCGGCCCAGTTTTTAATGAGAAGGCGCAACCTCAGGCTGGAAACGCAATACAACGCATTTCAAGAAAAGATTCTTCGAAGGATTGAGGACGAGGAAATCAGCGACTTTTTCCTGCAAGAATATCTAGATAACCTGGTCTACCCGGCTGAAGCGGGCGGCCTGGGCGAAATCTGGTTCGGCCTTCTTGTGAGCGCGACCAGTCTTGAAGCCCTGACCGGGCATATGGCCGTCCTGGTGGGAGCCCTGCCCTGCGACACCTCGCCCTGTTCCGCCGCTGAAATTTCCGAACTGGTCCTGGATTATTACGCCCCCCTGCTGCTGGAAAGTTACCGGGCGGCTGGACTTCCAGCCCCCACAGAACTGTTCCCCGGAAGGCTGGTCGAAGCCGGTTTAAATGTGCTGCCCGGCAGCTTACATAATGGTCTGGCAACTGCCTACTGGAATGTTACGGTCCCCCCTCTTTCGCACCCGCAGGGCTGGACCATGCCTTTGCTGGATAACCGGCAACTGGTCAACGCCGAATTTGACATCTCTATTCACCTGACCCCGGCAAACCGGGACGATAAACTGCTGGGAGTCCTGGAAAGGCGACTGGCCTTTCTTGAAGAGCAGCTTGAAATGGCTTTCTCGCAGCAAAACACCGCCGTCCTTGATGACCTTCAAGAGCAGCGTCAGGAAGTCGCCGCCCGGCTAGAAGGCACTTCAACCGAAGGCAACCGCTTTTTTGAAGCAGGTATTACCCTTGCCTTACGGGCTGAAGAAGCCGAACTTGAATGGGCTTGCCTGGTTTTTGAAGAACAAATGAAAAATTGCGGCCTGGCTGCTCGGCGAACCCATACCGCCGCCAAAACTCGCTCCGCTATGCTTGGAATTTCTCCATTGAATTTAACTCAAAGCGAAAGGCCGCTGGTTTTGCCGACCGGGGAAGCCGGGCAGTTAGCTTTTCTTGCCCCTTCAGGCCTACCGATGGTCGCGCCCCTGGGAACAAGCGGGCAAATTTTAACCGGTCTTTCCAGGCTAAATGAACCGGTCTTTCTCGACCCGGCCACTAAACCGGGCGAAACAGCCTTTTTCCTGCTTGGAGAAAAGGGCAAAGCCACGGCGCACCAGGCAAGGACAGTTTTACGCTACCAGGCGATTATGCAATGGCTTAAAGGCGAAGCGGTTTGCGGCCTGGATCGTAAAGGGGAGTGGGAAGACCTTGTTTTGCAGTTCGGCGGGAAATATGTCCGGTTAGGCGAAAATGAGCCGGAATTTAATTATAATCCACTGGAAGTTAACGTGGAAAACCTCAAATGGGATAATACTTTAAGCGATTGGATAACTGAAACAGCAGGTATTCTATCCGACCTGTTAAAGTTGGACGCTGAATTGCAACAGGATTTGCTGGCGGCGCTTTTTGAAGCGGCGATGGCCCTGGTAAGCCGGAACGAACCGTTTAACGCGGCCTCGCTCTGGCTGCGGGCCGAAAGCGGCGGGTACGGGCTCCTGGCCGCCCGGCTTAAAGAACTTACTAAAACCGGGCAGTTCGGCTGGTTGTGCGCCCGGCCTACCCGCTTGCCACAACCCGGCCCTTATAACGAATTGGTTTTTATCGGCCTGTCACCTGCCCTACAAAGTCTTTTAAGCGAAGAGTGGCAAAAGTTTTATTTTGCCCGCCTCTTTTCCCATTTCGCGGGGCAACTCTGGTCAACAACCTCACGCCAACCCCGTTTGCTAGTGCTTGACCAGGCCCACGAACTACTGGCCGACCGGGTGAGCGCCCGTACCCTCGGCTGGCTGGAACAACGCAGCAAACCGGCCGGTCTAAAACTCTGGCTGGCCTCGCCCGGCCCGGCGGAATGGCTCCATTCCTACTTTGGGCGCGAACTTTTCGACCGGGCCAGTTGCCATATCTTCTTTCAGCAAAGTCAGAACGTAATGGCCCCGGTCTCCCGGCGGTTAGGACTTTCGCAAAATATGGTAAAAGCAGTTCGGGATGCAACACCGGGTGCGGCAATCGTCCGGCAAAACGGCAAGGAAGGGGAAGGGCTCTTTTTCGGCTTTGAAGCGTTACCAGGCGATTACCTTGAGAGATTCGCCCTCGCCCCTGGGCGCCTGACTACGCCAGCAGAAGCAAAAATAGGCCGGAGCGAACCGGAGGAAGTGCCGCTTTTTGCGCCTGACGAAATCTGGGACGAAGGCGACCTGCCGGAGCATTACCCCCAGGAGGAAACTATAGAAGTGGCAGCGGTCAGTTACGACGAAACAGCCCTGGCCGTGATTGCCTGAAAGTAATTTTTGAAAGAAATTTTAAGTTTAGTTTTGCGGGATAAATTTTAGGTGGGGGGTTAGAATGAACGAGAAACAACATTTTGTCTATCAAATCCGGGCGACTCGGCCCGGCTTCGGTCAGGAAAAGACCCCGGAGGAAAGCCAGGCCATGTCCGACCATGGCGAATATCTCGCCCTTTTGTTAAAAGAAGGAAAACTGGTCGTTGCTGGGCCGTGCCTTGATTTTGCTTTTGGACTGGCGATTTTGGAGGTTGAATCGGAGGAAACAGCCCGCCAGATTATGCTGGCCGACCCTTCAGTCAGCAGTGGGGTGATGCAAGCAGAGTTTCACCCCTTCAAACTTTCATTCTGGCGAAGTAAATAACTAACCAAGATAGACCCGCTTGACCCGGCGGCCGAGGCCGGTCAGGATTTCGTGGGTGATAGTGTCGCACCAGGCGGCGATTTGCTCAAGCGAAATTTCATCCCCACCCTGGCGGCCGATTAAAACCACCTCCTCGCCTTCCTCAATCCCGGCAATGCCGGTCACATCCACCACAATCTGGTCCATTGAGACCCTGCCCAGCACCCTGGCCCGCTGCCCTTTTATCAAGACTTCCCCTTTATTGCTGAGAGAGCGGCGGTAGCCGTCGGCGTAACCAATCGGAATTAAAGCTACCTGGCGAGTTTCGGTGGCCTCATAGGTACGGTTGTAGCCAACCGTTTCTTCGGCGGGCAGTTCGCTCAACCTCACCACAATACTTTTTAGCGTCAAAGCCGGTTTCAAAAACAGCCCGGACTTATGAGCTTCCTCCACCACTTCCGGGGTGGCATGGTAACCGTGCAAGGCTAAACCAAAGCGAACGAAACTATAACGGGCTTCTTTTACGGTTATTGCTGAAGCGCTGTTACTCAGGTGAAGCTGAGGAAAGTAAAAGCCGTTACCTTCAAGCATCTGGTGGGTCTTGTCAAAACGCCGCTTTTGTTCGAGGACAAAGCAGCGGTCGGCTTCGTCGCCTGAAGCAAAATGAGTGTAAAGGCCTTGTAATTCCAGGCCGGGTAAAGTTGCAATCAGGCGGCATAATTCCAGAGCTTGTTGCGGTTCCAGGCCATAACGATGCAGGCCAGTATCGAGTTTCAGGTGAACCGGCACCGGACGGTTTCGATGACGCAGTTGGGCTGCCCGCGATAAGGCGCGGGCCATTCCTGGTGTATTGACGGTCAGGGTCAGGTCGGCTTCCAGGGCAACCCCGGCCAGATCTTCGGGAACGTAACCCAGCACCAGGATAGGCTCCCCAATTCCGGCCTTACGCAACTCCTCACCTTCCTCGCAACTGGCAACCGCCAGGCCGGTAGCCCCGGCTTCCAGGGCGGCTTTCGCGATGGGGATGGCTCCCAGGCCGTAGGCGTTGGCTTTCATCACGGCGGTAAACTGGGCCGGGGCTATCAAACGCCGCAAAGCCCGAACATTGTATTTAATGGCCTCAAGGTTTATTTCAGCCCAGGAACGGGGGGTGCCAAGTTCGGTAAAAGTTATGGTCAGGGGCAACGCCATTGGTTATTGATCTCCCACAGGTTGTTCGTTCTCGGATGCGCTGACCGGCGGTTCGGCGGCCAGGCCAGCATCTTCCTCGGCGACCATCAAGCGCACCAGGTCAGAGCGGCTTACTATACCAACGAGCGTGCCGTTTGAATTAACAACCGGGACCGGGTTGATTTCTTTTTTCACCATCAGGGTTGCCAGGGATTGCACCGACGAATCTTCCGAAACAGTCACAACGTTTGGAGTCATCAAGTCACGGGCTTCGGTAGCCAGCACCTTTTGCATTTCCTCGTCAAATTCGTGCTTCCCGGCCAGGTAGAAGACCGAATCAAAAACGCCAAAAAAATGGGGCATATCTATAATTGCGTCCCGCATCACCAGGTCTTCTTCGGTGACAATCCCGATTAGCTTATCATTTTCTAGCACGGGCACGCCGCTGATACCATATTCTACCAGCAACCTCGCTACCTGGCTGACCGGGGTCGAGGGTGTAACGTATACCACCTCACGGGTCATTATATCGGCAACATTCATTTTTAAACCTATCTATTTCGGGTAATCCGTTTGCATATCAAAAATTATACGGAATCAAATCATCAAATGCAAACTTTGTTTTATGTAAAGTATTTACTCCAGGCTGTCCCCGTTTTTAAGGGAAACAACCGCCTGAGGTATTGCCATCAGGAGGTCTCCCGCCAGCGGCCCCATATCACCATAATCGCGCCGGATCAGTTCCCCGGCCATGGCATGAAGGTAGACCCCCAGGCAGGCCACGTCAAAAGCGTCGGCTTCTTTCTTTTTGACTAACTGGGTCAGGAGGCCTGCGGTAATCCCGGCCAGCACGTCCCCGCTCCCGGCGGTTGCCAGGGCCGCGTTCCCGGCCGGGTTTATTTTCACCCGGCCATCCGGTGCCGCTACGACCGTATAAGCGCCTTTCAGCACAACTACCTGGTTAAAAAGTTTGGCCGATTCCAGGGCCGACTTAACCCGGTCTGCCTCAATTTGCTCAATACTCTGGTTGCGTAAAGTGCCAAGTTCGCCGGGATGCGGGGTCAGGATATTGTTGGCCGGAACCTGTTTATACCAATCCGGGATTTGTGCCAGCAGGTTCAAGCCGTCGGCGTCAATCACCAGGCGCGGCCACTCGAAGCCCGCTTGTTTACCCCAATCGAGTAAGTCTTTTACCAGGGCCGCTTTGCCCTCGGAATGGCCCAGACCCGGGCCGAATAACATTACCCGGTATTTGCCGCCTGTGACCTGTTCGCGCAATTTGGAGGAAGCTTCTTTAGCGGCGGCTTCGTCCTGCACTTCCGGCAACACCAGGAAAGTATTCTCGGTCAGCTTGGTTGCGACGACGTTAATAATATTTTGAGGCGCGGCCAGGGTGACTAACCCGGCCCCGGCCCGCATTCCCGCGGCGGTACACAGGTAAGGAGCGCCCAGGTAGTTTTCCGAGCCGCTTAACACCATTAGCTTGCCGAAAGTGCCTTTGTGGCCCGTAATTGGGCGGGGCGGCAGGTGACGGCGGACCCAGTTAGAAGTGGTCAGGCAGAGTTCGTGGTTTTCCTCGACCTCGTGTTCAATCTCGTCTTGCAAATCCATAGGAAAGCCGATATCACCGATGATAATCCGGCCGGTTGAATCGGCGGCGGCGTAGGTATAGAGGCCTACTTTGGGGTAGCCAAGCGTTACGGTTAAATCAGCTTCAATCGCCACCCCCTGGATTTCGCCCGTATCACTGTTGAGACCGGTCGGCACGTCAATTGCTACCACAAAAAGCGGGTTTAACTCGGTCTGGCGTTCGCCGTGAATTTCGTTTACAAGGTCAATAATGCGGGTGAGTGCGCCCGCCACCGGCCTTTTTATGCCGGAACCCAGCAGGCCGTCCACTACAATTTGAGCCTCTCCCAGGTCGTTTTCAAGCTCTTCGAAAGCCGGTTCGTCGGTTAGTTCGACCCCATCCTGTTCCTCAGCCTCGGTATAAGTTAAATTTTCGGGGAAACCGGCCTCGTCTTCCGGGCGGGGCCGGTTATGGAAGTAGATTTTTACCTCGGCGGACGGAAACTGCTGCCGCAAGAGGGCTGCCACCACCATGGCATCACCGCCGTTGTTGCCCGGCCCGGCCAGGACTACTGCCAGCCCTTCATCCAGTTCGCTGCCCTGTTCACCGGTCGGGTCAAAGCGGGTCTGGGCCAGGATAGCCTCAAAAACGCTTTGCCCGGCGTTGAGCATCAACTGGCGCGTCGGGACCGGATACTTTTCGTGTTCTTCCGCCCGTCTTTCCAGCTCTTTCATTTCGGCTGCCGTCACCAGTTTCATTTCTCACCATTCCTCACTAAAGTTAGTTTAAGAAACCCGTTTCCTAAATGCTATGGCTGATTTTACACCATCTTCGGATATAAAGCTTCCGCCAAACCCCCTATTTATCACCTTATCTACCCTCTTTCTTCAGCGCAAACTCGGCCTTAAGCTTTGAAAAACAGTAACAATAGGAATTATAATAATTCTGCCCGCCTTCTTCCGGAAGTTGGCTTTATTTAAGAAATGGACCCTTTCAAAGTCATTTATAATTTGTGTTATAAATTGAACTCGGGAAAGTTTATTCAAAAGAGAGGTTAACAAACATGGCAAGAGCTATCTGGAACGACACCGTTATTGCGGAAGTACCCACCGAGAAGTGCGAAGTGGTTGAAGGAAACCTGTATTTCCCGGCGGACGCTATTAAAAAAGAGTATTTCAAGCCGGCTGAAACCCATTCGGTCTGCCCCTGGAAAGGCACCGCCAGCTATTACAATGTCGAAGTAAACGGGAAGACCAACTCGGACGCTGCCTGGTATTACCCGGCCCCTAAAGACGCCGCCAAAAATATTACCGGCTTCGTCGCTTTCTGGCACGGGGTTAAAGTCGAGAAGTAAAGTAGCGTTGAATGTAAAAGCAACATACCGAAAATGTCAGCAAGTTGCTTTTTACTTTAAGAAGCAGGGTTAATTATCGCTGGCGACGACGAAAGCGATGGCGTCGCCGCGAGAGTGGGAAATTGAGATGCTCCAGGCGGTAAAGCCGAGTTCAGC
>CADDZM010000039.1 GCA_902812345.1 Chloroflexota bacterium
TACACTCATGAATTGGTTTAGCCAACGGGGTTGTTTCCTTCCGGTTTCATAGCTTATATGACAACAGCCCCATTGTATAACTTATTTGGCTAAATCTCACAAGTTAATTCTTTACAAGCGCTTAGTCCATTCCGAAACTGCCGGGCTAATCAAGTTAGTAAGCCCGCTGAACGGTATTGTAAATTGGAAAGTGCTTTCTTGCAAGTTCTTCACCTCGAATGAAAAGCCGCCTATGCCTATAATTTAACCTTCCCGCATTACTTCTTTGGGCGGGTCAGGTTACACCGTTAATACGCTTTTAATAACCTTTTGGATTGATGAAAAGGTCAGGCTTTGTATAAGGCCGCACAGGGGAATTAGCGAGGCAAGCTGATTTTATCGCCCTGGTTGATGCCGCTGATAATTTCGGTCCGGTCAGGGTTGGTGAGGCCGGTTTCGACCGGCACTTTCTCGGTTGACCCGTCCGGTTTTAGCAGGGTGACGTAGCGGTCCAGACCGATAGTTTCAAGCGCCCGGTTCGGCACCAGGAGGACATTGTTGCGGGAAACGCTGGTGATTGAAAGGTTAGCGGCCATGCCAGGGCGGAGATACAGGTCGTTGGGGCGGGTAAAACTAACTATGGCCGGGTAGACGGTGCTGCCGCTTTGCGAGGTCGGGTTAGGGTAGACCACGCTTATGGTGCCGTCGAAACTCTTGCCCGGAAAAGCGTCCAGGCTGAACGAGACCGATTGCCCGACCCCGACGTTTCCAACATCGAGTTCGTCAATGTTTGCCCGGACCTGGAGGCGCGTCAGGTCGCCAAAGGTGACGACCGCCTGACCGGGATTAACATAATCGCCTTCGCTCGCGTCAACGGATAGAATGGTGCCGTCAAAGGGGGCGTAGATGCGGGCGTTATCCAGGGCGGCGCGAGCCTGGGCCAGTTGGGTGTCGGCCAGTTCGGATTGACGGGCCAGCGAATACAGTTCGGAGGGTGAAGCGGGTACGGCGTTGGGGTCTTTCTGCGCTTTTTCGACCGAGGCGCTAAGGTTAAACCGGGCGATTTCACGCTGGGCCTGGGCCTGGGCTAACTGGCGTTCGAGCGCGGTGGTATCGAGTTCCATGAGTAAGGTGCCGGAAGGCACGAAATCACCCGGCTTGGCCAGGGTCCGGCGTAATAAATCCCCGGTGCGGAAACTTAACCGGACCGAACGGACTGCCTCAACCTTCCCGGTTGTGCGGACGAGGGCGCTAATATTGCCGCGCTGAACCGTATAGAAGGTTGAAGTTGGCGTTTGGCTCCCTGCCAGAAAAAAGCTTGCCAGGAAGACCAGGCCAGCGATTATTAAAACAATTAAAAGAGGGACTCCCACACGCCGCAAAATTGCCATCTTAATCCGAAATTTCCAGGTTCTAACCGTCTTTTTCTAGCTGTCTTTTAAGATCTGGCGGTAGACAGAATACACTTTACCAAAAACTACCGGCCAGGCATAATTTTCCAATACTTTAGCCCGCCCGGCCTGTCCGAATTTATCCGCCAGGGCAGGGTTTTCCAGCAAGCCCTTGATTTTATCGGCTAAATCGTCTACCGCCCCAAAATTCACCAGCAACCCGTCTTGCTCGTCCGAAATGACCGCCGGAACGCCCCCGGCCCTGGCCCCGATGACCGGCTTGCCGCACAGCCACGCTTCCATATAGACAATTCCGAAACTATCGGTGCGCGACGGCATTACCAGCAGGTTGCCCGCCGCGAACAGGTCGCGTTTTTCCTCAGGCGGGATAAATTTCAAAAAGCGGGTTTTTAATTTGTCGGCTTCCGGTAGTTCGTCGTAAAACCGTTGGAACTGGCTCATGACCGGCCCGGCGATAACCAGGGTCGCCTCGAAGCCGTTTTTCCAGAGGCGTTGCATGGCCTGGACGGTGTGGTGGGTGCCTTTATCGTAAGCGGCGGTCCCCTGAAAGAAGACCAGCGGGCCGCTAATATGGTGTTTTTCGCGAAACCTGGGGCCGTCGCCGCCTTCAATTTCGGCCGGGTTCACGCCAACTCCTACGGTATGCATTTTTGCGTCCGGCACCCCTTTTTCCAGCAAAAAGTCACGTTCGAGCGTGGTCATTGTAAAGACGGCATCGGCCCGCTTCATCCAGTCTAGCTGGTGGCGCATGGTGTAAAAGCGCCGGACCGCCGGGTCGTATGGTTCGCCCAGGTGGACGAACGGGGTCAGGACAAAGGCCGCGTCGCGCTTTCGGCAATATTCAAAGGCCGACCGGATAAGGCTGTCAAAAGGCGCATTGGCCGCGTGGACAAGGTCGAACCTGTCGTCGTGGCGATACATGGCGCGTTCCAGGGACGGGACCAGTGGCGTGACCCGGCAAAGCTGGTTCAGGGCCGGGATTGCCAGCTTATCCGGCAGGGGCGTTTCGCTCAGTATCGAAAGGACCCGGCGCAGACCCGGGTAAAAAAGGGGTGACAGCAGGGGCAGCCGCCGCACCGGGAACCGGGCCACTTCGACCCGGTTTAACTTGGTGCGCGATTCTTTAATGGTGCGTTTACCCGACCGCCAGAAGTGTTCCAAATCCCAGGCGTCGGTGGTAAATACCGAAACTTTTGAGGCCGGTTCAATGGCCGCTAAATGCTCGGCCAGTTGCTGCATATAATATTCCGAGCCGCCAATGTACGGGTAGTAGCGGGGATTGATGTGCAGGTAATTCCGGCCAGGGTTCGGCGCGATTTCAGGTGTATTAGGCGGTGTAAAGGTAGCAGTCATGAGATTAAGAGAGTAAAGCCTGTTCGCGGGTGGTCCAGCGTTTAAGATCCCGCATTTTAGCCTCAACGAGCGGGTAAAGGGTCCAGCAAGCCCCGACGGCGAACCAGCCGCCGGTAACAAAACGAAGTTCCCAATTTGATTCGCGCCAGCCGAAAAGCTGGGTGAGAGAGTCCAGCAGGATAGGCGGGCAGAAGAAAAGGATGAATTGCCAGGCTTTAAGGGGCTTGACCCTGTCGCGCAGCAGGTGGAAAACCAGCCCGGCCAGGAAAAGCCCGCCGTAAATCGCCATACAGCGTTCGCAGATGCACATCTGGTGGCCGCCAATATAGAAAGAGTGATGGGGGTTCTGGACACAGACGTAGTGGAAAAGGGTGTAGAGCAGGTTGCCCGGCCCGTCCCAGCCGGCCAGGAGGAACAGGGGAGCCGCGAAAGCCGCGCCCAGGCAAAGCCCGTTTAAGGCGGTAGCGGCAGCCAGCCAATGGGTCGCCATAAAGTGACCGAAGCCGAAATAGGTCTGCATAAAGCGGTGGGAAAAATTTTGCCGCCAGGGACTGATACCCTGGACCTCGTAAGCCAGCCGCAACGGGTCCGGTCTGGGCGGTGACACAAGGTCTGGCGCGGCCTGGTCCAGGCCGGGAAGTTTTTCCGCTTTATTTTCGCTTTTAGGAAATTCTTTAAGCATTAACCTTTGTACGACTTCGGTTTATAACTTTGTTTAAGAGGTTTCGTGCAAAACTTCTTGCATTTTGGCTTCCAGGTCGCCGTCGGTAGTTATCGGCCCGATGTGGAATTCGCCAATTTTGCCATTTTTATCAATCAGGTAGGTTTCGGGATAGCCCGTGACCCGGTAGCCGCCGGGAACATCACCGGTCGGGTCAATCAGCACCGGCATGGTCAGGTTGTTGGTCTTAAAGAAGCTCTTGGCGTTATCGGAAGGCGTATCGCGCACGTTCACAGCCAGAAAGACCACTCCCTGGTTTTTATACTTCAAATAGGCCCGCTGTAAAATAGGCATTTCGTCCTTGCAAGGGCTGCACCAGGTTGCCCAGAAGTTGACCAGGACGGTTTTACCTTTTAGCTCGCTGAGTTTAACCGGGTCGCCGCCGAGTTGAGCCAGGCGAAAATCGGGGGCAGTATCGCCAATCTTCAGACGCTCGGCCGGGGCTTTACTGAGCAAGCCGACCGGGCCGCTTCCTGCCCGGACGGTGATGGTGTCCGGCCCTTTAAGGGCAGCGCTCAACATCAGGAAGCATACTCCGATAAAAAGCAGGCCGAAAATGCTGCCGACAGCGAAGCGCGCGGCTTTTGCGGCGGACGTATCAGGCCGGGGCGCGGGCTTGCCGAGCGGAGTCGTTGGTTTAGTGGTTGACATAATTGTAAATTGGCGTCTAAGTTTGAATGGTTAAAGTTCTGAAGGAATCAACAGTTTACAGGACAACAATTGCCTGAATTGAGTTTAGCACTTCAAATCAGGCAACGCAATAAGACCGGATTAAAAGGGTATTAGGATAAAACCCAGGGAACGTTTACCGGTTTTTACGTTTCGTACTCGCTGTTGATAACAACGTACTCCTGGGTCAGGTCGCAACCCCAGCCGACCGCCTCGGCGTCCCCGGCGTGCAAATCAACCGTAATGTAGACTTCCGGCCCGGTCAGAGCAGCCTGAGCCTGGCTCTTTTCGAAAGGCTGGGGTGTCCCGGCCAACATCAGGGGGACGTCACCAATATAGATGTCACTTTTGGTCGGGTCGAAATTGGCTCCGCTGCGTCCTGCCGCCGCCAGGATACGGCCCCAGTTCGGGTCGCCGCCGTAAACGGCTGACTTGGTGAGCATGCTCCCGGCGATGGTCCGCACGGTCAGGCGGGCTTCTTTTATCGAAGCCGCGCCCCGCACCCAGACTTCCATTAACTTGGTCGCGCCTTCACCGTCGCGGGCGATTTCTTTCGCCAGGTAAATCATTACTTCGCGCAGAGCGTCTTTGAAGACCTGTTCTTTTTCGGGAGGAGCGCCGTTCCCGAGTTCGGGCGTGCCGGAAAGGCCGTTCGCCAGCAGCAAAACGGTGTCGTTGGTGCTGGTGTCGCCGTCCACAGTAATCATATTAAAGGTTTCCTGGGCCAGTTCGCTCAGGACCGATTGCAAAAAGTTGGGCGTGGCGGCGACATCGGTAGTCAGGTAGCAAAGCATGGTCGCCATGTTCGGGTGAATCATGCCCGCGCCCTTGCACATTCCGCCGATAAAGCAGACCTTGCCATCCCACTGAAAGCGGGCCACGGCCCGTTTGGGCCGGGTGTCGGTGGTCATTATGCAAAAGGAAGCCTGGGTTCCGGCGGCTTCGCCTTCCGTCAGGGTAATAGCCTCAACCCCGGCGCGGATTTTTTCCATCGGCAGCATGTGGCCGATAACCCCGGTAGAAGTCACCAGGATGTGGTCCGGCGAGATACCGAGCTTTTGCCCGGCCAGGCGCTGCATTTCCTGGGCGTCATAGTAGCCCTGTTCGCCGGTGCAGGCGTTGGCGATACCGGCGTTAAAGATAATGGCCTGGGCGGTGCCTTGCCCGGTGATTTCACTATCGAGCAAGACCGGGGCGGCTTTTACAAGGCTCTGGGTATAGACCCCGGCGGCGGAGCAGGACGCGCTCGACACCAGCAGACCTAAATCAAGTTTGCCCGGCCCATAAGTTTTGAGACCGCAATAGGTCGCGCCTGCCTGGAAGCCTTTGGGAGCGAGGACGCCCGCCGGGTGGTTGGGCATAAAATCAAAATCGCTGGAATAAATTTTTTCCTTACGCATCATTTCTCCAGACCTGCGTTGAACGTTGAACGTAAAACGTTGAACGTAGGAACATTAACCGATTAACGCTTTAAAAACACTTTCGCGCCGAAAGCCTCCACCGCCAGCACCAGGAAAGTAAAGAGCAGCAACATTCCTAGCTGAACAGCCATGCCGAGCGCGGTTGGCGTGACCGCAATAGGCGTTACAAAAAGATAACTGGCGATAAAACAAATGTTAAACAGGATTCCGAAGGTGAGCAGACCCGCCCCTAAAAAATAATTGCCGCGCGAGTTTTCCAGTTGAATCTGGGCTTCTTCGGAAGCGGGGTCGAACTGCGGGCCTTGCTGGCCGACCAGTTGCAGGCGGGAGCGTGATTCAAGTTGTTTGGCCCGCCCGCCCCACAGTTGCCGGGCCAGGTACAGCCCGATTATAAATCCACCCGCCACCATCAGGGTCGCCTGGGTCGGCCATTGGCCTTTGAACAGCCCGGCCGCCAGGTCCGCCGGGAATAGCCCCATTAAAAACCCTGGAATAAGATAATTCGCCACCTTTGCCTCATTGTCTAGCCGGTTATCTAACTGGTTAGTCTAACTGGCCTGGGAAGTCGGGACCGTTTCGTCCTGGCTTGAAACTTTGTTGCGTAACTGCCGTTGCATCTGGACCATCAGCACCGCCACGTCCGCCGGGTTTACCCCCGAAAGGCGCGAAGCCTGACCGAGCGTGGCCGGTTTGAACTGGGTCAGCTTCAGACGGGCTTCTTTTCGCAGGCCGGAAATATTCGCGTAGTCGAAGTTTTCGGGCAGGCGCGTATCTTCCAGGCGGCGCATTTTATCTACCGACTGCTCCTGTTTGTTAATATAGGTGCGGTACTTGCCCTCGATTTCGACCTGCTCGGCTACTTCATCCTCAACCACTTCATCCAGGAGCAGAGGTAAAGCGGTCCGGTCAACGTCAGGCCGCCGCAGGTAGTCGGCCGCCTTCATGCCGCGTTCAATCCGGGGGAACCCGGCCGCCTCAAAGCGGGCGTTTTGCTCCTGGGATGGTGAAATTGGGGTCGCGGCCAGCTTTTTAAGATATTCCTCGATGCGGTCGCGCTTGTTCTCGACCGCCCGGTAACGCTCCTGCCCGATAAGGCCAAGCTCGTAACCGAGGGCGGTCAGGCGCAGGTCGGCGTTATCACTGCGCAACAGCAAGCGGTATTCGGCCCGGCTGGTCATCAGGCGGTACGGCTCTTTAATTTCCTTCGTGGTCAGGTCGTCAATCATCACGGCCACGTAAGCCTGGTCCCGCTTGAGAATAAAGGGGTCTTTGCCCTGCACCCGCAGCGAGGCGTTAATCCCCGCCATTAAACCCTGCCCGGCGGCTTCCTCGTACCCGCTGGTGCCGTTGATTTGCCCGGCCAGGAACAGGTTGCCGATGCGTTTGGTCTCCATACTGGCCCGGATTTCGGTCGAAGGCACCGCGTCATACTCAACCGCGTAGCCAAAGCGCATAATCTCAGCTTTTTCGAGGCCGGGAATCGAGTGTATCAGGTCAAGCTGGACATCGGCAGGCAGGCTGGTGTTCGCGCCCTGGACGTAGACTTCGTTAGTCAGCCAGCCTTCCGGCTCCAGAAATAGCTGGTGGGATTGTTTTTCGCTAAACCGCACCACCTTGTCTTCGATGCTGGGGCAATAGCGCGGCCCGACCCCTTCGATTACTCCGGTAAACATAGGGGCCCGGTGCAGATTAGCCCGGATTATATCGTGACCCTGCATGGTGGTGTGGACCAGGTAGCAGGGTAATTGAGGCCGCCAGCCGTCTAATTGCTGGTTCGGGAAGACTTTCGGGAAGGCCGGGGGCGTGAGCGGAATGGGCTTGTCGTCCTCGGAATAGCTGAAAGAGAAAGCAAGCGGCACCGGGCTGCCCGGCTGGACCGTCGTTTGGGAGAAATCTATCGTCCGCGCGTCAATGCGGGGCGGCGTGCCGGTTTTAAGGCGGTGCAAAGGAAAGCCCAGCCCGGCCAGGCTGTTCGAAACCTGGACCGAGGGCGCTTCCCCGGCCCGCCCGGCTGAAGCGGTCCAGTCGCCCATGATAATGCGGCCTTTTAAGAAAGTGCCGGTGGTCAGCACGACGGTTTTCGCTTCGTAGCCGAGGCCGTTCGCCACGGTCACGCCCTGGGCGGTTAGCTTTCCGGTAACTTCATCTTTTCGGACGACCAGTTCTTCCACCTGGGCCTGGCGCAAAGTCAGGTTGGGCGTTTCTTCAAGGGTTTGCTTCATCGCCAGGGCATAGAGCTTTTTATCGGACTGCGCCCGCAACGCCTGAACAGCCGGGCCTTTGCCGGTGTTGAGCAGGCGGATTTGGATCAGGGTGCGGTCGGTATTGCGGGCCATCTCGCCGCCGAGGGCGTCAATCTCGCGCACCACGTGGCCTTTAGCCGGTCCCCCGATAGAGGGGTTGCAGGGCATGAGGGCCACCATGTCCAGGTTTATAGTCAAAAGAAGGGTCCGGCTACCCATCCGGGCGGCAGCCAGGGCGGCTTCGCAACCGGCATGCCCGGCCCCAACTACAATTACATCAAACTTGTCTACGAATTTTACATCCTGCATTTCAAAACCTTTATTTCTGAGCTTGTATCGCTGGCCTTATTTTACCAGTTATGACCTCGCTTGGCTATTAAAATCAAAAATCCCATCAAAGTTCTTTCAAAATCTTTTCAAAATTCTTTTTTAATTACCCAAAACCATGGCTTTCAGCTATACTGAGGTGTCATCTGGCACCGGAATTTTTTAATTTATTGGTTGTATTGGCCCGGTCTTCAGGTTGAAGCTGGCATGATTTCCCGGTGCTTTGTTATAAGTAACTTTCGGTGTATAAAGGGGTGGTAATTCCTGCGGTTTGAAACAGGTTTTGGGGTTATTTAAGGGAAAGGAAGCCTGATGGTGCGGCAAATCTGGCGTGATTATTTAGTCGAATTAAAAGAACCGGCTTTAATCGGTCCCGGCGCCAATCAAAAGCTGCCGGGCGGGTTGCGGAAGGTTTTGCATTTCCTGTTTATAACCCTGCGATATTTAAGCACGTTTTTCTTTTTCAAGCCGCTGGCCTGGGTTATTTTGCACACCATTACGGATTTTAAAGTGAGGGGTCTGGAGAACTTACCGGGTGAAGGCGGTTTTATCGGCACCTGGAACCACCTGTCGAATTTCGACCCGATGATAGGAACGCTTTGCTCGCCCCGCCCGCCTTACGTAATGACCAAAGCGGAGTACTTCAAAACGCCTATCCTGGGGGGGGTGGCGGCTATCCTGGGAGGGTTCCCGGTGCGGCGCGGCGAGGCAGACCGCCTGGCAGTCAGGACAGCCCTGGCGGTGGTGAAACGCAATCAGCTTCTGGGAATTTACCCGGAAGGCACCCGCTCAAAGACTTACCAGTTGCAAGACCCGCACCCTGGCGCGGCCATGATTGCGTCCAGCGCCAACGCCCGCGTGGTGCCAATTGCGGTTTACGGGACCGAAAACATTATGCGGCGCAAAAAGTTTGGTTTTCTGCGGCGGCCCCGGGTCGAGGTTTCGATTGGCCCGGCTTACAACCTCAAAGAATCTGCCGCCGCTTTTGCTCTTGAACATAACCTCGGCCCTGGGAACAAGCGCGGGCGGCACGAAGACCTGGAATTTTTGAGCGATGTAATGATGCTAAAAATTGCCGGGCAACTCCCGCCCGCCTACCGGGGCCATTTTACGCCGGAAGCGGTCGCCGAACGCTACCGTCAGCGCAAGGTAGAAAAAAGCCGCCCGGTAGCTAATTAGCTCCTTTGACCCTTGAAAGAATATCTCCTTCGCCGCCCCCGATTACTTCAATTTTCTCAAGGGGTTGCGCGTTGCCCCGGATGGGTTTGTGGGTGAGGGTAGGCGCAGCCCAGCGGACAGCGTTCGCCAGGACCAGTTGAACCTGGGGATTGAAGTAAGTCGGGTATTCTTCGTGGCCGGGGCGGAAGTAGAAGACCCGCCCGGTTCCCCGCCGGTAGCAGCACCCGCTCCGGAAGACCTCGCCGCCGGGGAACCAGCTTACAAAGACCAGTTCGTCCGGTTCGGGAATATCGAAATGTTCGCCGTACATTTCCTCCTGGGGCAGTTCGATGTATTCGCCAATGCCCTGTACAATCGGGTGGCCCGGCGCGACTACCCACAACCGCTCTTTCTGACCGTCCTCCCGCCACTTCAGGTTGCAGCCCGTCCCCATCAACCGTTTGAAAATCTTGGAGAAGTGGCCCGAATGAAGCACAATCAGGCCCATTCCGTCCTCTAAAATTCGCTTATGGACCCGCTCGACAATCTCGTCGGAAACCTCATTATGGGCGCCGTGGCCCCACCAGAGCAGCACGTCGGTATTTGCCAGCTTTTCCTGGGTCAGCCCGTGTTCCGGTTCGTCCAGGGTCGCGGTCTGTACCACAAAATCTTGCTGGTTTAACCCCTCAGCGATAGCCCCGTGAATACCATTTGGGTAAACGGCGGCAATTTTGGCATCGTGTTGTTCGTGCCGGAATTCGTTCCAGACGGTCACGCGAATTGGTTCAGGCATTCTTTTCTCCTTTAAATACACCCTAATATAAAAAAACAAGCTTATAACCGAATTTATAACAAAACATATCTCTTAAAAACCGCAAGAAAATTTCTGAGCCCCGGCAGGCCACCTAAAAATAGTAAACCTTATTTTACAAGTTTATTAGCTCTCGACCGCAATCACCCTGTTCTCGCGGGCCGAGCGGGCGGCAGCCTGGGTCACGCGGTGAGTACGCAAAGATTCGGCGTAATCGGAGCGGATATTATTGGTTCCCCCGGCAGCAGCTTCGAGGAAATCAAAGTTTATCCGGAGGAAAGGGTCAACCGAAACTTCTTCGATCCGGGTGCGCCCTTCTCCTTCGTCAATCAGGAGCCGGTTGTGGCTCAGGCTGAGCGTCATTCCGTCCGCGATGAGTTCCAGGCTGTCTCGGTAACGACTTTTAAGGAGCGAGGTTGAGCTTATCGTGCCAATAACGCCGTTTTCAAATTCGAGGGTAACGACCGAAACGCGGTCAACCTCAATGCCGGATGCCGCCGGGCTGGTATTCCGGCCCAGGGCGTACACCTGTTTAACTTCCCCGACCAGCAGGCGGGCCAGGTCGAATAGGTGAGTAGTTTGCTCGACGACCTGCCCGCCCGACTCGGCTTGGCGGGACCACCAGCGGGGCGGCGGCAAGGAGTCGAGCCAGTAACCGAGGGCCATGCGGGTTGGATGGGCCTTGCCCAGTTGTTGGGCGGTTTCCGTGGTGTTCATGTAGCGCATCTGGTAGCCGACCGCCGTAATGGCCCCTTTAGCCTTGATAGCCCTGGCGATTTCTTCGGCGGTATCGGGGTCGGCGGAGAGCGGTTTTTCCACGAAAAGAGCCAGTTTGTGGTCAAGGGCGGCCCTTTCAAGCTCACCGTGCGCGCCAGGGGTTACGCAAATATAGACCGCGTCCAGCTTAGCCTGATCGTACATGCAGTGGTAGTCGTCAAAGGGGGTGGCGGTATTTGATACGCCGGATTTGTGAATGAGCGCCTGGGCTTTATCAAGTGTACGCCCGGTGATGGCAGCAACTTCGACATTCTCAATTTCCCGCAAAGCTTGCAGGTGCCGCGCGGCAATCCCGCCCGTGCCAACGAACCCGACCCTTATTGGGCGCCGAACTTTAAAAGTTTGCCCGTTATAGGCATGTTGATCACTACTTTGTTCCATTAATTTCCCCCAGCTTTTTGGATTATTAAAAGATGAAACCATTTTATTCCATAATGGCAAATCTCCCTGTTTTTTTCAAATTACCACGCCCGGTGTTCTAAGCAAGGCAAATAAAAAGAAAGGCAAATAAAAAGAAAGGCAAATAAAAAGCATAACTTATGTCAGAATCAATATAATAATGTTTGTATAAAAAAGGCCGGTTACTTTGAAAAAGTAACCGGCTGGAAAAGTAATATTTATTTTTTATCCGCTCAGTGTTCTTCGCTTTTAATGTCGCGCCGGACCAGGTGTTTTGAGTAGTTTTCGACAAATTGGAGCAACCGGACTTCGGCGGCCCGAAACTCGCGTGACTGCATGGCCGTGCGAGCGGTTGCGTAATCGTCGCTTTCGCCCAGGGCGATAATTTGAGAGCCTTCTCCGGCCACTTTCAGCCAACCGTCGGTAACGCTGATGCCAACCCGCGCCAATGATGGAAGATAATCATTAAAGATAAAGTCCATGTACTCTTTATCATTTTCAGGCTTAATATCCCAGTAAAAGAATATAGTACTCATTTTTGGCTCCCTTCTGCGGACAGGCATGCAGTTTAGGACAATGCCTGGTAGATAAAGTAATCCCAACTAACGCCTTTCGGTAGTAGCAAAGCGGTTATTTAATTTTGCCGGGCCGAAACCTGCTAACCTTTCGGTGACGGAAGTTAATATTAACCGCCGGTTGCAAATAGCAGGCAAGAGGATTTGGATTCTTGATGTATCTAATTATATCCCGCCGGGTCTTTTACGCAAGTGGTAAACGATTAGAAAAACCAAGTTGAACTTTAACGTTCAATGATCCCTGGTAAGCATCATAGTGGCGGCTAACTGGATAGTATAGAGTAGTTGAGTGTGCAATTCAGCGGAAAGAGCCTCAACGCTCGTGATTTTCCGGACTTGCGGGAACCGGGTGATAGGCGGTATCGAGGTTGCCAGAGGAAACCTGGTTATTACCGGGGTGGGCGCGACCACGAAAGTTGGCGTTGGCGCAGTTGTCGGGGTTGGCGCAGTTGTAGGCGTGGAGACAACCGGGGCTTTTATGCCGGGGACAGCCAGGTAGCCGAAGTTAAGCGCCGTAAGAGGCGTCGCGGAACGCCCGGCCAGCACCGTAAAACCGTAATCCATCAAAGGGTCGACATCTTTAGCAATCTCAACGGTGCTGTTCATGACCACGACCAGGACGTTATGGCCGTTGTTGCGGGCGCTCGCCACCAGTACCCGCCCGGCGTGGTCGGTCCAGCCCGGTTTGAGGCCGGTCGCGCCCGGATAGCGGAAAAGAAAACTATCCACGTTATAGAAGTCGTGACCTTCGGCGCTGGTAACTTTTACCTGGACGAACTGCATTATAATCGGGTTGTGTAAAGCGTACCAGCCGCTCAGGGCCAGGTCGTAGGCGCTGCTGTAATGCCCGTCCTGGTCAAGACCGTGCGGGTTCATGAAGTGGCTGTCGGTCATACCGATTGAAGCGGCATAGGAATTCATAGCCGCGACAAATTTTGCTACCGGGTCGCCCGCGCCTGGCATATGTTGTCCGGCGTAGCGAGCCAGGGCCATCCCGGCTTCGTTGGCGCTGTTTGTAAGCAGACCCAGGAGCAGGGTAGATAGTTTAATTTGTTCGCCCGCCCGCAAATTCATGTTGGCCTCGCCCACCAGGTCAGCCTGCACCACGGTTGTAGTCGCGGAGAGGGCTTGCACGGTAGGATAAAATTTCAGAAAGGTCAGGGCTGTCATAAGTTTAGTGGTGCTGGCCTGGGCGCGGGAAACATGGGGGTCTTTGGAATAGAGGATGCGGCCGGTGTCAGAGTCAACCACGATGGCGCTGGTTCCCTGGATAGCCGGAGGCTCTGCAACAAGCTTTGGGCCGGGTGTAGTGAGCGCGGTTGGCCTGGCGGTCGGAATAGCGGTCTTCATAGGAGTAGGCGCCGCGGTTGTAAAAATATCTTGCCCCGGTGTCCGGTTTATGATAATTGGGGTTGGTGTGGGAGTAACCGTACCTCCCAGGCCCGGCGGCGCGGCAGGGCCGGTGTAATGGCCGGGCGTATCGGTCGGAATGGGCGTAGTCCCCGAGTGGGTTTGGGCTGCCGCCGAACCGGGCAGCAGGACCAGCGACAGACTTAAAGAGAGGACCAGGGCCAGCACGGCCAGCCTTGCCACAAGACGAGTTACTTTAGGACGTTGAATCACGATAGAAACGCCTATAAAAGATACGTTGAACGAAACAACACCAGATGTCGCGCATTCAGGTTGAACGCAAAATGCAGGACAAAAGACCCGATAGCAAGCGCAGTGGTCCCGGTCCCTAACCATTAATGGTTCTGTACGTTCTAAATTTAACGTTTCAGGTTCAACGAAAATAAAAGGGTTTGTCTCGCTAAATCTAACACAGCCGGTTTTATTTGTCTACCGGGTCTATAAAAATACAGGTTCAAGAAATTGAGGTTAGAAATGAGGTTAATAGAATGTTAATAATTCTGGCCCGGCACGCTGACCGGGAAGAGCTTCCCACTGTACCGGAACAAGAACAGGTGCTGACCGAAAAGGGCATTGAGCAGGCGGTACAACTGGGGCAGGCGCTGTCCCGGCGGGCCGGTTTGCACGGCGCTGAGATTTCCCTGATTTTGACTAGCCCCTACCTCCGGGCGGTCCAGACAGCCCAACTAATGACCCAGGAACTGGGACTGCCGCCAGAGAGCGTCCAGACCCTGCAAGCCCTGGCCCCGGACGTGGAAGGTTCGGTTGACGCGACGGTCCAGGTTATAACCGCATCGAATGAAAGGGGAATAATCGTGGTCGGCCACGGCCCGGATTTAGCAGAACTGGCTAAACGGCTGTGCGGCCAGGCGGTGGAGTTGAAAAAAGCGCACTCGCTCGGTATTGATAGAGACCCAATAAGGGGAATAGGCCGCCTGGTCTGGCTGGTCAGTTATAAGGATTATCTCTAAATTTGAAATGCTTGAAAAATCCCGCGAAACTTAGCCCCGGTTTGGCGTGGTTTTATCGTTTGGGCCGCCGTTGTGAATCTGGCGGGCGGTGAAGGGGCCGCTGCTCGGCAGCAGGTTGCCGCCACGATTTTCGTCCCCGATAAAGATATTAGCTTCCGAGGTGGGTGGCGAATCTTTGCGGGCCTCGATTTCCCACCAGCGCAACAACTGGTCATTGGTCATGTGGAGGGTGTCGCGAATTTGGCGCTGGTTCTCGGCTTCCTGCAACCTTAAAGTGTTTTGCAGTTCGGCCCGTTTCTGGGCGGTCAGGTACATGCGGGTGGCTTCGTCCAGCGTCAGGTTGTAAATCTTCACCCCGGTTACGTCAACGCCGAACTTGAGCGTCTCCTCGTTAATCATGTCGCGCAGACTGCTGGCGATACGTTTGAGCGCGCCGCCATCGTTGCCGAAAATGTCGCGGGCCAGGTTAATCATCGAGAAATAGTCGTGCATCATAGCTACCGCGTCGCGCCGGACTTTTTCCTGCCAGTTGTCCACGTTGTAAACCGCATTGAAAACGTCTTTCTCGCGGACCTGAATCCGGTTCCACTGGATAACCGCCACCGGTTGCATGCGGCTGCGCTGGTCCCTGGTGACTTTCTGCGGTACATAACGAGCAATCCGGTAGCTTACATCCATATCGAGGGCAATAACGGTGGCGTTCTGGGTTATAACCGTATCGGCGTGAATAGTGGTGCTGAATTCCTGTAGTTCGACCAGGGCGCGGATACGGTCGAGCGGCATCAGGAGATGGCGGCCCGGGTTGAGAACGCCCCGGAACTCTCCGCCCCGTTCCACCACCGCCACCGAGCCTTCGGGTACGATTTCAAAGCTGCGTAAAACAAGGACCACTACCCCGGCTATCAATGCAAGTATAAAGACGGTAAAACACAGGAAGGGCAGAAAGTCCATAGTTTTTCTCAAAAATGCCAGGCGGACTGGCGTTGCATTTGGCTTTTTTTTAAGGAGACCGGGCGCCGGTAAGGACAGCGCATTCTTGAAAAAAGACCTTACTACTCAAAGTATTGCCTCATTTTAGCATATTTTTCAAGGTTTGGTCTGGATTTGTAGTATAATATCTGCTTGAGTATCAAAAGGAAACAAGGAGTTTGTGATTTTCATTTATGTTGTACGATAGAGCAAAGATTTTTATCAAGGCAGGTGATGGCGGGAACGGTTCGGCTTCCTTCCGCCGTGAGAAATTTATTCCGTACGGTGGGCCGGACGGCGGCGATGGCGGGCGGGGCGGCTCAGTCTACTTAGAGGTAGACCCCGGCCTGAACACCCTTTTACCCTTCAAATTTAAGACCCATTATAAAGCTGAAAGCGGCGGGAACGGCGGTAAGCAGCAAAAGCACGGTAAGGCCGGTGAAGATTTGTATATCAAGGTGCCCCCCGGCACTATTTTTTACACCGAACCTGACCCTGATGATCCGGATGAAGCGCTCCTCCAGGGCGACCTGACCGTACCCGGCCAGACTATTATGGTTGCGCGGGCGGGCCGCGGCGGCCTTGGCAATACCCATTTCAAGACCAGCGTCCACCAGGCTCCCAAGATGGCGCAAAAAGGCGAACCGGGCGAGGAACGCTGGATTCGGCTTGAACTAAAACTTATTGCGGATGTGGGCCTGGTTGGTTTTCCTAACGCCGGAAAGAGCAGTTTACTAACAGCCTGTACCGCCGCGACGCCAAAAATCGGCGATTACCCGTTTACGACCCTTGAGCCGAACCTGGGCGTGGTCCAGATTGACATTGATACGGCTTTCGTGATGGCCGATATTCCAGGGTTGATTGAAGGCGCGTCGCAGGGCGTGGGTCTAGGTCACGAATTCTTGCGGCACGTCGAGCGCACCCGTTTGCTCCTGCACGTGATTGACGGGAGCGGTCTGGCCGGGCGTGACCCCATCGAGGACTACGAGCAGATTAACCACGAACTGGCCGAGTACCGGCCCGAACTGGTAGACAAACCGCAAATTGTGGTCATAAATAAGATTGATATGCCGGAGACCCAGGAGAATTTGCCGCGTCTGCGGAAATATTTCCGGGGTAAGGACGCGGAGTTTTACGAGGTCTCCGCTATCGGCATGCTCCATACCGACGACCTGATGAAGCGGGTGGCGGCCAGACTGGCGACCCTGCCCCCGGCCCAACCGCTTATAAAGATGGATAGCGATGAAACGCCGGTCCTCAAACCGGGTTCGCTCGACCAGGACGCTTTCTCGGTCCAGAAGATTGAGGACGGTTTCTACCGGGTACGCGGCAAGCGCATCGAGCGGGTTATTGCCATGACCGACCTGGAAAACGAAGAAGCCCTGGAACGCTTGCAGGTGGTCTTCGACCGGACCGGCATCGCCCGCGCCCTGGAAGAAGCCGGGGTTAAAGGCGGCGATATGGTCCAGTTCGGTCGGGTTGAACTTGAATGGCAGGATAGCTGGTGAGAAAAGTAGTCAGTAGTCAGTAAACAAAATGCATCGTATTAAATTCTTAAAACTTTGTTTTGATCAAAATGAAGCTTTTCTTTATGCTTTAACAGGTGGGCTAACTGGCGGGGGTTTTACACCACCTGGTAAAACTTTTTAATAAATTTTTACTGAGTGGAAAAGCAAATATTCTGTTAAAAGTAAAAAAATATAATTCCAGGTTAAGAAGCTGTTGCTAAAAGCTGGCTCCTGGGAAATTATTTAATTCAAGTTCTGGATAAATCCGGGTAAATTAGCAACTGACTTCTGACCAATGGCTGCTGACTACTATGGTAAAGGAAACGATGGCAAACTACGAAAATTACGGGGTAATCTGGGACGTGGACGGCACCCTGCTGGATTCGGGCGAAATGCACTTCGACTCGTGGGTGCGGCTGGCTAAAGACCTCGGCAAACCTTTCACCCGGGAAGATTTCCGGGCTACTTTCGGGCGGCGTAACCCTGAAATCATTCGCACTCTTTTCGGCGAGCATTATTCCGAACAGGAAGTAGCCGACCTGGGCTTTCAAAAAGAGGAATTTTACCGGGCGGCCGCCCGAAACGGCCTGTCGTTATTGCCGGGGGTCCGGGCCTTGCTCGAAAACTTGCACGCCGAGGGTTTTAAACAGGCGATTGGTTCCAGCGCGCCCCGCCAGAATATTGAATTGTTAATGGAATTGACCGGGATTGAGCCATATTTCGAGGCGGTAGTGGCGGCTGAAGATACCCTGCGCGGCAAGCCCGACCCGCAGGTCTTTCTGGTCGCGGCTCAAAAGCTTGGTCTGCCGCCCGGCCATTGTCTGGTAATGGAAGACGCGGTTGCGGGGATTGAGGCGGCTACAGCGGCCGGAATGGCTTCGATTGCGGTCACTTTCGTGGGGCATCACCAGGACAATGATTTAATTATCGCCGGGGCAAAGCGTGTGGTAAAATCCCTGGTAAACGTTCAGGTTGCTACAATAATAGAACTGCTAACAAATAGAACTGCTAACAAATAGAACTGCTAAAAGCTCATGAGTAATGAAACCAGGTCCGGGCTGGACGTGCGGGCCGTCGCGGATTGGGGCAGGAAAGTTACCGCCAATATCGAAAGTGTGATCATCGGCAAGCGGCCTGTAATAGAAATAACCCTGGTGGCCTTGCTGGCCGACGGCCATATTCTTTTACAGGATGTGCCGGGCGTCGGCAAGACCATGCTGGCCCGCGCCCTGGCTCGTTCCATCGGCGGCGATTTCAAACGGGTCCAGTTCACGCCCGATTTGCTGCCAAACGACGTTATCGGTATCTCTATTTACAACCAGAAGTCGGGCGAGTTCGAGTTTCATCCCGGCCCGGTCTTCAGCACGATTCTGCTGGGTGACGAAATCAACCGGGCTACCCCCCGCACTCAATCGGCCCTGCTCGAAGCGATGGCCGAACGCCAGGTTTCGGTGGATGGCAAGAGCCGCCCGCTGCCCCGCCCCTTCCTGGTAATGGCGACCCAGAACCCGATTGAATATGAGGGGACTTTCCCACTACCGGAAGCCCAACTCGACCGCTTTATGCTAAAACTCCAGATCGGCTACCCCGACCCTGCCGACGAACGCAAGATGGTCCGCAGCCAGCAATTGCGTCACCCCATTGAAAGTTTGCCCACGGTATCCTCGCCGGAAGAACTTATACACTTTCAGGATACCATCGGTCAGGTCCACCTTGACGACAGTTTGCTTGATTATATTATCAAGCTCGTAAGCGCCACCCGCAGTCACCGGGAACTTTCCCTCGGAGCCAGTCCGCGCAGCACCCTGGCCTTAACCCGGTGCGCCCAGGCCAGGGCTGCTTTATCGGGCCGCGATTATGTGCTACCCGACGACATCAAAATCATGGCCGTCCCGGTGATGTCGCACCGCCTGATTGTCAAAAGCGAGAGTATCTTGCGGGGCCGGCAGGCTGAATTTATTGTGGCGGAACTGTTAAATACGGTGCCGGTCCCGGTCGAAGGCCCGGCCCGGTAGTTCTTATACAAGCTAAAAAGCAAAAAAGTCCGGCTCATAAAGCTGGACTTTCCTTGCAATCTAAAAGTACGGGCGCGGGTTTGGCGCCAGGGCCAGGGTTACTCGGCGGTAGCGGTCGCCGGGGTCGAGCCGCCATCCTGCGGTTGCGGGGTGGGGCGAGGTGCCGGGGCCGCCTGTTCCGGTCTGGGGGCTGACGCTTGCTCGGGTCTGGGACCGGGAGCGGCGGCCTGTTCCGGTCGAGCCGGGCGAGGCTGTTTTGGTTCCGAGGACTTCGAGGCAGCCCTGGAAAGCATCATGCTCATGTTGCGGCCTTCGACACGAGGAGCCTGTTCAATGGTAGCCACGTCTTTGAGCATGTCAATCATTTCGTTCAAAACTTCCCGGCCAATATCCTGGTGGGCCATTTCTCGGCCGCGAAACAGAACGGTCATCTTTACTTTGTGGCCTTCTTCCAAAAAGCCCCGGGCCTGGTTGCCTTTTGTCTTCAAATCGTGGTCGTCAATTTTCGGACGCAACCTTACCTCTTTAATGGTGATAACTTTCTGGCTCTTGCGGGCTTCCTTTTCCTTTTTGCCCTGCTCATACCGGTATTTACCATAATCCATAATCCGGCAGACAGGCGGTTGGGCGTTGGGAGCCACCTCAACCAGGTCAACATTCTGGCTCCGGGCCAGGGTAAGGGCATCCCGAGTCTTCATTATGCCGAGCTGTTCGCCCGCGTCGTCAATAACCCGAACTTCCGGGACACGAATGCGTTCATTAACGCGAAGGTTCTTGCTGATAGTGGAACTCCTTTCAAAAAATCAATAATATATAGTGTTTTAGCCCCGTTCTTTTAAGAACGGAGCTGCAACGCGGGATTTATTCAATTTAAGATTATTTGAGTATCAAAAAGGCAATTTGCTCTACTTACTACACCGGCGGTGCCGGGCCGGGGGTTCCAACCTTTTCTTGCGGGACTGGTGGGAAGCCGGGGCGGCAAGGATTGCGGGTCCAATCGTTTGAAGTAAGATATGATTTCCGATGAACTAACCCAAACAAAACCTACGAAATTATCATAATCCCAACCTAATTTTAACATGTTTGTTCAAGTTCGTCAACGAGATTCCATCCTGTTTGAGGCCGAAATTAAGGACGGAACGCTTTTAAATACTGGTAAGCGGAATGGATAGGGTCTATATTCGAGACCTTTTTCGCCAGGAAAGTCGGCAGGGGATAGTAACCGGTCCCCAGCGTTTCGGCGATTTGAAACCCGTGCAGCCTAAGCAAATCTTTGAGGGCGCGCACGGTGTAGACCCGGGTGTGCAGCATGCTGACGTGTTCGATTTCCTCCCCGGTATGGAAGGCCAGCGGATTACCGATAGCAGCATCTTTCTCGGAATAGTTGGTCATGGGGAAAGGCTGCCAGCCCATCAACAGCGCGCCGACGTTGTGCCAGCTTGACAGGCTGGGCGTGCAGACCAGGAAGACCCCGCCCGGTTTCAAGACCCGGTAAACTTCAGCCACAAATTTATCCTGGTTGGCCAGGTGTTCGATGACCTGGTTAGCCGTGACCACATCAAAAGAGGCGTCCTCAAAAGGGAAAGTTTCATCAGCCTTACCAACCCTGGCCCGGATACCGTTAGCAATCGCTTTTTCAACCCGGTCGGGTACCACTTCGAGGCCGTAAATCTCGACGTTTTTCAGGCCGCGCACTATAGATAGGGTGCTGCGGCCGTCCGAGCAGCCCACGTCAAGCATTTTGAGAGTTTCGCCGTCCTTAGCCTGGGATAGCTCTTTGAGGTCGGCGTAATAACGGTCGCGGTAAAGATGCTCGGCCTCAACCTGGATATTGCCGATATATTTTTTAAATTCGCCAAAGGCTGCACGTAACTTACTCAACTATCTACCCTTATAAGTCTACTCTTATAAGTAGCCATATCAGTAGTCGCGCTCGACCAGGAAAGTGGATAGCTCTTGCAGGCGGCGGAGCGGCCGGTTTTCGGCCAGGTGCGGTTGGCCCCCGGCAGCCTGGGCCAGGGCATCAAGAGCGGCGGCCTTGAAAGTATCGGCCTGCTGCTGGGCGAACTCGCGCGCGCCGGTTTCTTCAAGCGCCGCCATCACGAATTGCTCCTGTTGGGGCGTAACCGGGTCGGCGCGGCGGTAGAGTTCGAGTAATTTCTCGCGTAAGGCCGGGGCGGCGTTGGTGAGGGTGTAAAGCACCGGGAGGCTTTTCTTGCGGCGCCGAATATCGCTGCCGCTCGGCTTGCCGGTCTTTGCGGTCAGACCCCAGATGCCGAGAATATCGTCGCGGATTTGAAAGCCGAGGCCGATTTGTTCACCAAAGCGGGCGAAATCCTCTAATTTTTTAGCGTTACCCGGCCCGGACGGGTCGAGCGCGACCAGTGCCCCGCCACGGGTGGCGCAACTGATGAGCGCTGCGCTCTTGCCGCCAATCATCTTCAGATACATTTCGGGGGTTACGTTCAGGTCGTCCTCAAAACTCATGTCGGCATGCTGACCGAGTGTCAGCTTGACCGAGGTTTCGGTGACAAGGCGGGCCAGTTCAAGGATTCGGTCGGCGGGCAAGCCTTTTTCCAGGCTGCGAAAGAGCGCCCGGTAAGCCAGCATATCCAGGCAGTCCCCGGCGTTAATCGCTTTCGGCTTGCCCCAGATGGCCCAGAGGGTTGCGCGACCGTGCCTGGACCGGTCGTCGTCCTCGATGTCGTCGTGAATAAGGCTGTAGTTGTGAATCATTTCGAGGCTGGCTGCCAGGGACAGGGCCGGGGCAAGGTCAGGGTCTTCACCGGCGCCCGGTTGCAGGATTTCAAGCGCGCCCTGGTAAGCCAGGAGCGCCATTACCGGGCGTAATTTCTTGCCGCTGCTGCCGTTCGTGATAGGCTGGAATTTTTCGTCAACCCAGCCAAAGTGATAACTGAGCGCGCCCTGCATCCAGGGGTCAAGGCCGGTCGCCAGTTCAGCCCGGATAGTTTGCTCGATAAGCCCGGCGTAGCGGCTCAGGGTTTCGGTAATTTCGGCAGTCTGCGTCATCTGAATTCTAAAAGTCCGGTTTCTAGTTTTAGTGTTTGAAATGGCGGCGACCGGTAAAGACCATCGCCAGGTTGTACTGGATGGCGGTTTCGACCGTGTCGGTATCGCTAATAGAGCCGCCAGGCTGAATGATTGCCGTAACGCCACCCAGGGCGGCCGTCTCTACGCCGTCCACTTTCGGGAAGAAGGCATCCGAAGCCAGCACCGAGCCTTTAGCTTTAAGGCCAGCCTTGTTAAGAGCGATTTTTACCGAATCAACCCGGCTTGGTTGGCCCGCCCCCATGCCGACAATAGCGTGGTTTTTAACCAGCACAATTGCGTTCGACTTGATATGCTTGACAGCGCGCCAGGCGAATTGCAAATTGGTCACTTCTTCCAGGGTCGGTTCGCGCTGGGTCATGACCTGCATCTGAAGGTCGCGTTCCGGCAGAATGTCAGGGGTCTGGACCAAAAAGCCGCCCGTTACCTGGCGCAGAGCCGGGTTCATCGCCAGTTGGTCCACGCCCAGGTTCAGGTCGCCGGCCGCCAGGACGCGCAGCGATTTTTTCTTTTTAAGCAGGCCAAGCGCTCCCTCGGTGAACTCGGGCGCGATAAGCACCTCGAAGAAAGTCGCCACAATCTGCTGGGCCAGCGCCAAATCCACCACCCGGTTAACCGCGACAATGCCGCCGTAAGCCGAAAGCGGGTCACCGGCCAGGGCGTTTTCGTAAGCTACGAGCAGGTCGGGATGCGAGGCCAGGCCACAGGGGTTGGTATGCTTGATAACGGCAACGGTCGGGGCCGAGAAATCGCGCACGACCGCCAGGGCACCGTCGGCATCGAGGATATTATTATAGGAAAGCTCTTTGCCCTGAAGCTGTTTTAAGGTTGCCATGCTGCTGAATTTCTGGTCGGGCAGGGCTTTCCATTCATAGAATGCGGCCAGTTGATGTGGATTTTCGCCGTAGCGTAAATCCTGAACTTTGTGAAGACTGAGGGTCATGTCGGCGGGGAAATGCTCGGCAGGGCCGCGCAGGTAAGTGGCGATGGCGGTGTCGTAGGTAGCGGTGTGCTGGAAGGCTTTAGCGGCCAGCTTGTGGCGAACCTCCTCCGAAACTTTTCCGGCCGCCTGTAATTCGAGAAGGCGCGAGTAGTCCTGCGGGTCTACCACTACGAGGACGTGCTTGAAATTTTTGGCGGCGGCCCGGATCATCGTGGGTCCGCCGATGTCAATATTTTCAAGGGCGGTATCGAGTGAAACACCGGGCTTGCTGATAGTCTGGACGAAAGGGTAGAGGTTAACCGCGACAAGGTCAATCAGGCCGATTTGCTGGGCGTCCAGTTCGGCCATATGGCTGGCTTTGTCGCGTTTCGCCAGGATTCCGCCGTGGACCGCCGGGTGGAGGGTTTTAACTCGCCCTTCCAGGATTTCGGGAAAGCCGGTCAGATCAGAGACTGAATGGACTGACACTCCCGCCTCGGTCAGGGTTTGTTTGGTGCCGCCCGTCGAAAAAATCTCGTAGCCCTGCTGCACCAGGCCGTTCGCAAAATCTACCACCCCGGTTTTATCGGAAACACTGATAATCGCTCGTTTTTTGCCGGTGTTGTTTTCAACCGTCATCCAGGCTACCCCCTCTTAAATTTCTACGGCATTTTTAACTAAAATGGTATTTTAAATGTATTTCGAGAGCCTAACAGGGCTAACTTTAGCATCATGCCTGTCTAAACGCAAATTAGGCCTTACTTGTCCAGTTGTGATAAAATCGGGGAGAAAACACACCGGCTTACTCAAAAAAAACAAGGAATGAAATATGACGGGTAAAAAGTGGCCGACGCTGGCCGCGCTAACCTTACTTATGGCTCTTTTATTGACGGCTTGCGGCACGGATACCAGCGAAGAACCGCCTGGCAACCTGACTGATGCAAAATTAAACCTGGCCGATTGTTCTAAAGCGGCCGCTACTTTTACGACCGCCGCGAACGCGACAGGCGCGGCCGCCGTTGCCACGGCCGGGGTAAAGATTGAACCTCCGCCCGGCACCCATATCTATATTTCAAACACTTTCCCCTACGCGCTGGCTTTGCCGGACGGCTGGGAAGTTAAAGAGGGGCAGAGCCAGGGTAACATTAAAGGCGACCTCTTTATCGTTAAAAAAGGCAGCACCAGCGGCGCTTACGTGACGATTATCGCGGAGGACCAGACCAGTCAGGAGACCAGTCAGGCTTTCTTCGACCGTAAATACAAAGAGGCGATGGCGGTTTCAAAACTTGATTTTGAGAAGCAGCCGGAGCGAACGGTCGGCGGGTCTACGGCTTACGTGCTGGCTTTTAACACACCCGCCGGGCAGAATTTCTCTTACCCGGTCCAGAGTATCCAGCTTTTATTCGTGGGGCAGGGCAAGGGCTGGGGTGTCACCTTTACGGCCAGCCCGAACCAGGCGGTCCAGTATTGCCCGCTTTTCGCCCGGATGTTAGATAGCTTTACTTTCACGGGAAAATAAAGGGATGATTAAATGGGCGCAGCGGGACAGGCGGCTGGCCCTGGTCATGGCGATTGACCTGGGGCTGGCCTTGCTGGTCGGAACTATTATTCTTTTCCAGGTTCTAAACGCCGGCCAACCGGCCCCCGCTGCCGCCGGAAAAGCGACCGCCGCGCCCCTTGCCCCGACGATAGCTACCGGGCCAATCCCCAGCCTGACTTTCCCGGCTCTCCCCACCGTGAACCCGACTCCCCTGGTGGCGCTGCCCAACCAGGGGCAGAGCGACGCCCCGCCTTTGCCGCCCGGCCTGCAAGCCGTACCAACTCCTACGCAAAATCATTAACCTTTTGCCTTTTTTAAGTTAAAATAGACTTATTACAGGATTAACGGTAGGCAGCAGGCATAGGAGGTAGCGGCGATGACGCCAGGAACTGGTTGGGACGATGGCCGGGGCCGGGAGCTAATTTACCAGACGGCTTCGCAGGAGCTTTCGGTAGGGTCTTTTGTGGGGCGGCAGGTTGAGCAAGCTCGCTTCCGGGAGATGCTGCTTGAAATGATTGCGCCCACCGGCAAAGGCTTTTTCGGCGGCCTGTTCGCCCCGGCTCCCCGCAAACCAAAGAACGCCAGGGAATGGCCCATCAAAAGCCGCCTGGCCTTAATTACCGGACCAGGCGGTAGCGGCAAAACCAGCCTGGCCCAACGCCTGGGCGAGATAGTCCGGCTGGATAAAGAATTCGCCAGCCGCTTTCGGATGCTCCGCCTGGCCTGGGCCGAAGTCTTCGAGCGGGATAACCGCCTGACCGCCCGCCTGGAAGGTGAACCGCCTTCCCCCGCTGTTTTTCTTGATTTGATACACAACCACTGCCTGCGCGAGGATGGGGAACCTTACTTTGAGCCGTACCTGGCCGCTATCGAGGAAACCCGGACCCTGGCAAAGACGGTCCAGGGTGAGGAACTGGAAGCGGTCTGGCGGTATCGCGCTCAGGCGTTGGGCCGGAGCCTGCGCGAGTGGAGTTACGACCGCTCCTTAATATTCTTTTTTGACGATCTGGAATTAATCGGCCAGGCCGGGCCGCTACTTTTCCCGGCTATTTTTGAAGAAACCGGCTCCCAATTTTTTGGCATTTTAAGCGGCGAAACTGCCTTAACTGGCCTTGAAGGTCATGTTCGGCCCGAAAGGTTTGCCAGTTTTCAGCTTGAGCCTTTTTCCCCGGCCGAATTTAAAGCCCTGGTGGAAAAGGATTTGCAGCGTTACCGGGTTAGCCAGGTGTCGAACCGGGCGGAAAGCGCGACCAGGGTATCGCCTGACCTTGTAGGGCAGCTTATGGAAACGAGCGAGGGTTTCCCTCTGGGCGGCCGGTTGGCGACTTTCTTGCTGCAGAGCGGCCTTTCCGCGGACGACCTTAAAGCGGTGGTAGGTGAAAAGCCGGAAGATATTTTGTCCAGTCTGGCGCAAGAACTATTAGCCGGGCCGCTGGGGAAAAGCCATCCCGACCGCCTTAAACTTTATGCTCTGGCGGCCTTGCGGCGACCGGAACCGGGCCTGCTCTCGGCGCTCTTTGATTTGCGCAAAGACATGCTGAATTTTGACGAGACCCTTGAAAGGTTCGACCAGCGTTATGCTTTTTTGTTCGAGCCGGGCCGCCCGATGTCGCTTCATTCGGCCCTTTTACCGGCTTTTCGCCACTGGTTGGCCCAGCCCGCCCGGCGTAACGACCCTTCAGGAATGGTCAAGGTAAACCAGCACGGCCTGGAGTATCTCGACGTTCGCCTTGAGGAATGGGGCGCGACTTTTCCCGGGCTGGCCGGTCGCCTGAGTGACCTGAAATGGCGGGAGTGGGCGCTGGATAAAATGTGGCACTCCTTCTGGATTAGCGAGGAAGCGGCCTGGCCGGTCGCCCTTTCCCTGCTGGTGGCCGGACTGGGGTTGCGCCCGGTCTTCGCCGGGCAGGTAACAGCCTTGCTGGAAAACATCGCCGAGCTTGGCTTGCTTAACGAAAAGAGCCGCCAGCGCCTGGGCCAATGCCGGGAAACGGTAACGCGGCCTTTGCCGGAGGGCCGCTCGACTCTGCGCAGTTTCAGGATGATGGGCGAGGAAGGCAAATTCTTTGAAAGAGGTCTGCCCCAGTTCGCCCCGGAACTGGCCGGAATAATTGACGGCTTCCTGGAATAAAAAGGCCACCGTAACATTTTAAGAGTCTTATTGCCGGGAATTTTAGCTTCGTTCCCGGTTTTTATTGTCCGCTTATTGCCTGCAGCTATCATTTTCCTTCACAAATATCTATCCGAAATAACCCTCAATTTTGTTGATTTACCCGGTAATTTGTAATATACTATCTTTGTAAATAATACGAAAACTTGGATTATATTAATAAAGTGGTATATAAAGAATGCCGAACAAAGCAAGTGCGGGTATTTTAGCAGAGCCAAAAGAAACTCTCACAAATTCAATCCTGGACCTGGACCGGTTGGTACAACGGCTGATACGGTCGGGCTGGCCGGAAGCCTGGCAGCAAACAAACCTGCCCCTGGGAGCCAGTCGGGCCTTGTTGCTGCTTTCCGCCGGGAGAGCCCGAAACCCGCGTGAAATCGCCGATGCCCTCGGGGTTAGCCGCACGACCGTGACCGGCCTGATTGACCGCCTCGAGCTGGATGGCCTGGTTACACGCGCCATCGCCCCGGATGACAAACGCAGCTTTGTCCTTAACCTGACCGAAAAAGGTCACCAGACAGTCGAAAAGGTCGAGAATATTCGCCGCAAACAACTGGCCGAAGGTCTGGCCCGGATGGAGGAAACCGACTTGAAGAAGCTCGAAGCCGGTCTGGAAGCCCTCGCCGCTGCCATGCACCCGAGCAACGCCGGGAAAGAAACTGCGGGCATTTATAATTATCGTTAAATACAGGTATACTAAAAAATGACGTTTGATTCAAAGAATCAGGATCAAGACCAGCTTCTTGTAAAGCCTGCCTCCCCCATGGTAGGACCGGCCCCGATGCGGTCGCAGGAAAGTTACCTTTACCGGCTGAAAAACTACATCTTAAAAGGCGGCAAAGCCCTGCGGCATCGTAACTACCGCCTTTTCTGGACCGGCCAGCTTGTTTCCCTGATTGGAACCTGGATGCAAAACCTGGCCCAGGCCTGGCTGGTGCTAACCTTGAGCAACAACGACCCTTTTGCCCTGGGCCTGGTGTCGGCCTTACAATTTTTGCCCACGCTGCTTTTCTCCCTTTTTACCGGGGTTATTGCAGACCGCTATTCCAAGCACCGCATTCTGCTTTTCACCCAGAGCGCTTCGATGGCAGTTGCTGCCTCCCTGGGTGTACTGACGGTGGGCGGTTGGGTGCAGCTCTGGCACGTATACTTTTGCGCGTTGATACTGGGAATGGTAAATGCCCTGGATATGCCCACTCGCCAGTCCTTTGTTACAGAAATGGTCGGTAAAGACGATTTAATGAACGCCGTTGCCCTCAACTCGACCATTTTTAACGCGGCCCGCGTGGTCGGTCCGGCTATCGCCGGTCTGTTGATTGGACTGGGCGAAGCTTTTTTCAGAAGTACCCAGTCCGGGATAGCCCTGGCTATCTGGATAAACGCTTTTAGCTATATTGCCGTCCTGATTGGCCTGTTTAAAATGGATACCTCGAAACTGTTCCAGATTTCCAGAAGGCGCCTCAATGGTTCGGTCTTTAGCAACCTGGCCGAAGGGCTTTCTTTTATAAGGCATACCCCTTCGATAGCGACTTTGATTATCGTGGTGGGAATGGTCGGCACGTTCGGGTTCAACTTTAATGTCTGGATCCCGGTGCTGGCCCGCGAGACTTTAGGGGTAGGCGCGGACGGTTACGGTATCCTGATGGCCGGGTTAGGGTTGGGCGCGTTATTTTCGGCGTTGTATATCGCTGTCAATGGTAAAAACCCCAATCACCGCAATATCTTAATGGCGGCGGCCGGGTTCGCTTTCTTTGAGGCTGGCGTGGCGCTTTCTGGTAACTATTTGTTAACCCTGTTTTTTATGGTAGGCACCGGCCTGGCTATGATTCAGGTCAGCGCAGCCACCAACACTTACGTCCAGATGAACACGCCGGACCACCTCCGGGGCCGGGTGATGAGCGTTTACATGCTGGTTTTCGCGGGAACGACGCCGTTTGGCAGCGTCTTTGTAGGCTGGTTGAGCAGCGCGGGCGGCACGCCCTTCTCGATGTTTACCTCGGCGATGTTAAGCGGTCTGGCGGTGCCGCTGGCTTATTTGTTCTACCGCCGAAACAAGAATTACTCGCGCCCCGGCAAAGCGGTTCTGACCGCCGAAGCGGCGCCATCTGCGGAACAATAACCACCCAATTTGTTTCCTTCTCCTCCTTGCTAAAAATACCAGCTTGCCAACCCGGGCTGGTATTTTTAGTTTTATATCCCGTTGAATTAGACCACAAAGCCCGCGCCCGCTCCTCCCAGATTGTTTTGCCGGTATGTCTGGCTAATTTAAGCAAATCAGGCGCGTGAAAAACCCTGGTCCAGCTAAAAAGCCCCGGTTCAATTTCACTAACTTTATCTTCTACGGTACAACCACATCATAGCGTGAAAGCACCTTACCAAGTTAAGACTTGAATTTAGGGGGCCGACCCCTTCTCTTGGCAGGCACATAGGCCGGTGGTGGCACCTTGTACCACAAAAGTTCCCTGATGCTCCAGATGTGGTCCGTGATCCCACTCGCCATTGCTGGCGTAAATTCGGCCCATTTGCCACCACGGCTGCGCCAGTTATAGCGGCGTAGCGAGAGGTGCGGCTGGCAGAAGTTGTAAACGCAGCCGATTAGCCACATCCCCCTCTCTACTCGCACCAGCTTTTTGGC
>CADDZM010000040.1 GCA_902812345.1 Chloroflexota bacterium
TTATAAAATAGGAATTGCTAAAAACCGGGTTTCGTTGCCGATTAACCCTGGTGCATCAACCGCCAGAGCACATATATTGCCAGGATACCCAGGACCGCAAACAAATTCAGGGAAGGAAAAGGCTTCGACAGGCCGCTGATTTGCCTGGTGAGAGCCGCATCAGAGGTATCTTCCCCGCTGATGCCCTCCCTGACCGGGTAGAACCGCATCCTCCACCACAAAGCCAGCGTCTCACGCATAGCCCGCACAATAACTTTAACGCTTGCGCCGGACTGATTGCCCACCAGGCGCGGGTAGTGATTGACCCCAACCTCGATAATGCTGTGACCCTGGCGCTGCGCTTTCGCGTGAATTTCAGTGTTAATAAGCGCTCCCGGCGAGGTCAGTTCCATCTGTTTAAGCATTCCGGCCCGGAAGATTTTGAAGCCGCAGTCAATATCGCGGAGATGAATCCCGAAAAGGCTTGTCACAACCGTATTAAAAGTGTAGCCGATTAAAAAGCGGTAGAACGGGTCGTTACGCTTTTTGCGATACCCGGCGATGATGTCGGCTTTCCCCACGTAAGGGGCCAGCAGTTGCACATCAGCGGCCTTGAACTGGCGGTCGCTATCCATAAACATCAAATAATCGCCCTGGGCGGCCTTAAAACCGCTTGAAAGGGCCGCGCCATAGCCCCGGTTGGGGTGGTGATGGATAACTTTTACCAGGCCAGGGTTTTCGGCGGCCAACCGCTCCGCGATGGCGGGCGTGCCGTCTTTGCTGCCGTCATTCACCACAATAATTTCGAAACCGGCAAAGTTTTTGGGTAGTTCCTCCAGGGCTTCATTGACCACAAATTGAAGGTTGGCCTCCTCGTTATAGGCGGGAAGGACCAGCGATAACATACCGTCAACCATTGGACACAGGCTCCTGGCGCTTGCTTGCCCTGCTTTGCGGGCGGGAATACAAAAAAAGAACTTACTCGGGCATAACGCCGCTTTAACCCGGATTTCTTCTGAACCCGCCGCCAACCCTGTTATATCGCATCAAGCTGGTTGCATCTGCACGCCGGGGAAGCCTGGGGAGGTAACATTTCGGCAAGCTGAAATCAGCTTCAGTCAAAGCACCTTATTTTAACCTAAATCGGTCTCCCACGCAAACCTACCTTAACGGCCTATTTTCTCAAATTTTGAGCAATCAAGCCTTTTGCTATTGACTATTTGGTAAAAATTGTTATGATTAGATTAATGTTACTACACTGCCATAGTAACAAACGCAAACGGTAAAAGTAAAAGAAGAGCTTTTCTGAAGAAATTATAAGAAGAAATTATAAATTGTAGGCCGGACCGCAGCCGGACAGGAAAATAAGGGGAACAATCATGTCAGTATCGAATGATTTAACAAATCTCAGGGGTAATGAGCAGGATATGCTGCCTATCCAGCGAATTGATTATGTAGAGTTTTACGTTGGTAACGCCCGGCAGGCCGCTCAATACTATCGCAGCATCTTTGGGTTTGAAATTATCGCCTTTAAGGGGCTGGAAACCGGTTCCCGTGACACTACCAGTTACGTGTTGCGCCAGAATAAAATTACTTTTGTGGTTACAGGCGCATTAACCCCGGACAGCGAAGTGGCCGAGCAGGTTAAACTCCACGGCGACGGGGTTAAAGATGTTGCTTTCCTGGTAGACGATGTCAATAAAATATACGAAACCGTAACTGTCCGCGGAGCCAGAGGCTTGCAGCCTCCTGTGGATATGCAGGATAAGTACGGCACCGTCCGCAAAGCCGTCATCGGCGTATACGGCGACACCACCCACACTTTCATCCAGCGGAGCGACTATGTGGGGC
Source organism: Chloroflexota bacterium (assembly GCA_902812345.1). Classification (GTDB taxonomy): domain Bacteria; phylum Chloroflexota; class Chloroflexia; order Chloroheliales; family Chloroheliaceae; genus 54-19. The sequence continues at coordinate 1,831 of CADDZM010000040.1, forward strand.
CGTTCCTACCCGGCTATCAGGCCTTTGACACCGCCGCCGCGACCGAATCCGTGGGGCTGGCTTCGCTCGACCATATGGTAGCGAACGTGGGCTGGAACGAAATGGACCCCTGGGTCGAGTTCTACAACAAAGTAATGGGCTTTACCCAGCTTGCCTCTTTTGACGATAAAGACATTTCGACCGAATACACCGCCCTGATGAGCAAGGTTATGCAAAACGGTAACGGTAGGGTCAAGTTGCCTATCAACGAACCTGCGCCCGGCGTACGCAAGAGCCAGGTCGAGGAATATCTCGATTTCTACGGCGGCCCCGGCATCCAGCATTTAGCCCTGACCACCAACGACATCCTGCACACCGTTGAAGAATTACGCAAACGTGGGGTTGATTTTATCCGGGTACCCGAAACCTATTACGAAAACCTGGAAGAACGGGTCGGCCATATTAAAGAATCGCTGGACGAAATCCGGCGGCTGGGTTTGCTGGTGGACCGGGACGATGAAGGTTATCTGGTCCAGATTTTCACCCGGCCCCAGGCCGACCGCCCGACCTTCTTCTTTGAAATTATCCAGCGCCACAACGCCCGCTCGTTTGGCAAAGGCAACTTCAAGGCGCTCTTTGAAGCCATTGAGGCTGACCAGGCTTTGCGCGGCACCCTCTAATTTAAGCAGGTTCTATAAAAAACACGCTACTCAACGACGAGCGGCGTGATTTTTATTAAAGAAATATTGAAAAATCCCAGATGTTCATTTACGCCTGCTTCACCGGGCAAGGGCTGACCCGCTCACGACCGGAAAGTATCAGAAGCCTTATCATAGGTTTTAGCCAGGATTAACAATTTTACTAACTCTCTTGGCGGCCAGCACTTTTGTAGTTCCTGCCAGACGAGTTTTTGCACTTCACTTAGATCGCTCGTATTAAAATTGGTTCCATCGGAATTTTTTATTGCTTTGGCGGCATAATTACTTTTATGGATTTCCTGCCAGTTATAATAATTCATTGGTTTTTCCTTTTTGCATAACAACTGCTTCTATACAAATACCAGGTTTAGTTACACCGTAAAAGTAACTCCAACCGGACCGTTTGCCATCAAGGAAACCTTGTATTTATGAAAGTGTGATGCGCCTCGCATTTATAGGACTGATTAAAAGTAAGAAACTGTCTGATTAGACTTTCACTTTGTATTTTGTTTCGAGTTCATTTTCTTGAAAACAGGTTAATTTTTGGGCGCAAGAGCAAAAAAACCTATGTTGGGTAATTAATACGGGATTGACTTTAATTGGAATAAGTGCGAGACTTATAAACAGTCAAGCAAATGCTACATTTTTCAAGTGTAAACAAGGTGGAAATAAGAAAAATCCTTTTCAGACCTCTAAAATAATCCTATGGCAACTAAAAAATATCGGCGTTTGAATTTTCTCTTTTCCTTTTTAATCCTGGCCACACTCCCTTTTTCCAACTCGCCCGTAACCTCAGCCAAATCCATCAGAACCGCCGAAGGGCAGGCCATTCAGACCGGGGTCCAGAACCAATTAGCCACACCTGCCGCTATCTACACCCAGGCAGACGCTTCCGCGCTCAGCGCCACTACCCAGGACTTGCTGGGCGAAATATCGGGCGCTCAAATTGTAGCCCAGGACGAAAAGCTGTCGAAATTCTCGCGCTGCCTGCTCGACCCCGGCCACCAGCAGGCCGGTGACTTTATAATTAGCACCCTTAAAGGGATGGGCCTTCCGCCAATCGTCCAGACCTTCCAGGCCGCCGCTGCCCGTGGGCTGCCTTCTCGCAACATCATTGTACGGATTCCCGGCGCGAATTCCCGGGCCACCCACCTGATTACAGCGCACTGGGACAGCAGCCCGACCCGGACCTTTCCGCCTACCTGCAACAGCCTGGCGCCGGGCGCGAACGACAACGGCAGCGGCGCTTCAGCCTTGCTGGAAATGGCTCGACTGCTGGGAAGCGGGCAGGGACGCTACTCCTTCCGGGACGACCTTGAACTGGTCTGGTTCGACGCGGAAGAATTCGGCTGGCTGGGCAGCCAGTATTTTGTCGGCCAGTGGAATTCAGACCGCCAGGTAAACCCGCGCGGTCAGCCTTTAGGAGCCGTCCTCAATCTGGATATGGTCGGCTACAGTGGCGGCAAGTCTCAGGGTGAAATCTGGGCCGTCGCCCAGAACGCCGATACGCAGGCTCTCGCAAAAGAAGGACTTGATCTGGCCGGAAAATACTTGCCGGGCGTCAAGTACGGCACTTATACCATTGGCGACCTTTTCCCGGCAGCCAGCGACCCTAATCGCCAGAGCGACCAGCTTAGCTTCTGGAACGCTCACATGGGTACGGCTATCTTTTTGACCGAGGACGTAGCCGATAACGTGGGCGGCGACCAGCGCTGGCACACTCCCCTGGATAAACTCTACTTTGACGATGGCAGCTTGCGACTCGACCAGGGGTTACTGGCCGAGTCGACCCGGGTGGCTTTGCTTATTACGGCTAACCGGGCCGGGCTACAGCCGAGCCGTATTTTTAGCGCAATTGAACCGCCTTTTGAGCAGAATTGGGCCAAAGCTGACCGCCCGGTACGCCTTAACACGGATAACGGAAAGACCGCCGGGCGGGGCTGGCTGTGGGGGCCGCAACCCAACCGGACCGCCTCCGAACCATATGCTGAAGCGCCGGGCGGGAAGCGTCAGGTGGTCTACTTTGATAAAGCCCGGATGGAATTAACCCGACCTGATAATGGATATGTGACAAACGGCTTGCTCGTTACCGAAATGACTACCGGCCTACTCCAACTCGGTGACAACCGGTTTGAATATCGCGGCCCTTCCCCGCTCCAGGTAGCCGGGGACTCCAACTCGCAGAACCGCAACCAGACCGCCCCTTCTTACGCCAGCTTTTCGGCCCTGGTGAAAGCCGGCCCTGGCCCGGACCTGACCAGCCTGGAGGTGCAGGCCACACTTTCTAAAAGCGGGCAGGTTGGCCGGACCGAAACCCTGGGCGGGTTGGCTTTTAACCGCCACTTCGTACCCGATACCGGCCACAATATCCCGGATGTTTTCTGGAACTGGTTTGCCCAGGCCGGCAGGGTTTACGACCCGCAAACCGATATTTACCGGACCGGACCCGTCTTTGATTGGCTGTCCACCGTGGGCCTGCCCCTGACCGAGGCTTACTGGGTCCGGACCGAGGTTGGCGAGGTGGAAAAAGACGTGCTGGTCCAACTGTTCCAGCGGCGGGTGCTGACCTATACCCCTTCCAACGACCCTCAATGGCAGGTTGAAATGGGCAATGTCGGGCAGCACTATGGAGCGTGGCGTTATGAGAATTAAACGAGTTCCTCAACAGGGGAAAGTTCGGCGGGAACGGTAATCCGGGGTGATTGACTAGCCTGACCGAGTTTTCCGGCTAGTTCCTGCAACTTCTCGATATATTCGAACCCGGCCTCGATTCTGGGGCGAAAGTGAATTAAATTAAAGTTAATGTGCTGTAATTGCCGGTTCAACTGTCCCAGCAATTCGGCCTGTTCACGCGAAGCGGCGTCAAGCTGGCCGACCATTTTCTGCCCGGCCCCGACTACCTCAATCACCGTCCGGGCCGATAGGGTCGTTTCGGAGGCGGATTGGGTCAATACCGACAACTCATTGAGGCCGCGCTCGGTCAGTTGGGCGCAAAGTGAAACCGCCTCCTGCACATTGGAAATAACCGATTGAACTTTTACCCCGGTCTGCCTGGCCCGGCCAGCTAACCGTTGGATTTCGCCGGCAACTGCGCCGAAGCGTTTACCGGCCTCCCGGGCCTGGGCCGCTTCCAGGGTTGCGTTAAGCGCCACCAGGTCTATTTCATCGGCAACCGTGGTTATAAGCTCGAAAATCTGGCCGATTTCACCGGCGTGAATTTTCAAACTCTCGCTGTTTGCGGCAATTTCGCCTACGCCACCCTGGAACTCGGCCAGGATGCGTTCGCCTTCGTCACTCTCACGAACCACCGCTTTAACCTGGTCCAGGGCATGGGTAACGGCCTGACCGACTTGGCGGAGCGACCCGGACTGCCCGGCTGTAACCTGAGACTGAACCTCTATTTTTGCGGAAATTGCCATCAGGTCTTCAAACTGAAGGCTGGAATAGCGCGTCTGGCTTTCAAAAAGCTGGCGTATTTCTACAAACCGGGCGGTAAATTGCTTGCTTAAGGCGGCTATCCGGCGTTTCTTGAGTTGCGCTTTACGATAAGCCAGGGCTATTTCCCGGTTTTGTTCCTCGGCATAGGCCGAAAGGCGGTTAACGTTGAAGAAAAGAAACCCGCCCAGCACCCCAATCGCCGCCTGCAAGGAAAGGGGATAAACCAGCGTCCCTAAAATATCGCTAAAAGAAGCCGTTATAAAAAGAAAAGCCAGGGCCGCCGTCCAGGCCATGCTTATAACCGTAATATAGAAAATCCAGCCCAGGTCGGCCACGATTACCGCAACCAGAATGGTGATACAAAAGATATTCGAACCAACCAGGGTAGCATCTACCGTTCCAAACTGGTCTTTTTGCGAAATCAGTAAAACTGTATAAAAGAGGTAGTTAGCGGCAAAAAAGCCGACCAGGGCATAGGTAGCGGACCCGGTTTTATTGAGAGAATAAACTACCAGCAAAAGCACCAGGAAAAAAGCTGTCGGTAAAATCGAGATTATTTCAAACCCGGTGAAAAGTGAAAGGCCAAAATATCCGGCCAGAAAAAGGCAATAACCAAGGTACAATTTGTTTAACAGCCGGATTTGCCTCCGCCAAGCCGTATACCCGGGCAGTCCTGGCGCAATCGTTTTAACCCGGTTAAGATAAAGTTTTTGTAAAAAGAAAGATTCGCCGGACTCCGCCCCGGGTTTGTAATCGCCGTTAGCGGCGGGCGGCAGAACATTTTCACCTGCCAGAGAGGATACCGTGCCCGGTGCGCCAGCGTCTTCCAGCCCGGATAAACCTTGCCTGAGCACCCGGCTACTTTCAATTAAATTCCGGGCTGAATTACTGGGCGGTTCATTTGTGGTGGCTTCGGTCAGTTCGTCCAGAAGGGCGTTCAGGTTATTTTGCAATTTCTGAACATTGCCGAAAACCCTCGCGCTATTCCGGGCCAGCGTTTCCATTAAAGCGGCCAGCTGGTCCACCGAGGCCGGGGCCGAAATGGCCGTCTGGGCCAGTTCCTCGGCCAGGTCGCGCCCCCGCGAACTCGCTTTAGCCAGGGAAATCACGCTGCCCTGGATTTCATTTGCCACCTGTCGCACTTCTTCCGCAGCGTCGCGCGAGCGGCTAGCCAGGCGGTATACTTCGGAGGCTACCATTGTAAAGCGGCGGCCCTGTTCAAGGTGTCCGGCTGCTTCAATTGAGGCGTTGAGAGCGAGTAAATTGGTTTCCTCGGCCACCTCACTGATAGAACCGACCACCTGTTCAATCTGCACCGCCGCCAGGCCAAGTACTTCCACGCTATGACTGATCAATTCCAGCAGTTGTTGCAGCCGGTTGTAAACCGCCGAAATGGTCCGAATTAATTCGCCGCGCTGGGTTACAATCGCCTGGCTGTCGCTGATAACTCCGCTGGCCTGCCCCAACAAAAAAACTAATTGGTTGTTACTTTGCTTTAACCTGGCTTGCCATTCTTTTATTTCAAGGGTGACGGTTTGTTGTAAACCAGCGAGGGTTAGCTGTTCCTCAAAGACCTTTTCCAGGTTAGCAAGCGCTTCATCAATGGATTGGAGTACTTTTCCCGCGTTTCCCACCTCGTCTTTAAGCCTGGCGGCTACCTCTTTATAGTGATGGTTGCGTTTGCACAGACGGGCGCACAGTTTTAATACATTACCCTCAAAGACGAGCGTCGAGAGACACACCACGATAATAAGGGCGAACGGCGCCTGGAAAAGCTGGCTGTAAAAAGTAAGCTGGTCCGGGGCCACTTGCAAATCAAACGGGACTGTTCCCAGCCCTAACGCCAGCAAAGCGGCCAGCGCAACCCCCGTGAGGGCCAGGCATTCCCCGGTGCTAACCACACTCCCGCCCAGCAAAACCGGCAAAATTACCAGCAGGCTGCTGGCTCGAAAATTCAGGTAAGCCGACAAGACTGGCTCCGGACCCCGGTGCAAGTTATAGTAAAGCAAGCCTAAAAGGACTCCACCCAGGTTTACCCAGGCGGCCAGATTATAGCGGTCACTTTTAGCGACGGCATAAGCCAGGGCGGCCCCGGCAAAAAGCACAATCGTTGTGGAAAAAAGGCTGGTATCATCATTTAGCAGAAAAGTGGTGGGCAGTCCAACCAGAAAAAGGGATAGCTCAACAAGTAATAAAATATTAAACAGGCGCGACCGCTGGAGGGTTTCGCTTGCCGGCAGAGAGATGGACGCAAAGAGGCGATTTTTAGCCTGGTTGGTTATATTACCAAGCGACCGGAGCAGGAAGCCTTTTTGAATGAGCATCGATTGTATGGACTGTCTAAAAAGCAATGCAAATAGTACATCTGGCAAAATTATAGCACAGTTTACCGCCCACTTCTAACTGATTATTAAGGTGTTACTACATAAAAGAGGTATTTTTAAGATATGTTGCTTGCAAATCAAGAAAACTTCTGATATGATTTTTTTATATCTGAGACGATATGGAGTTTTTAAACTTTTATCGCAGCAAGCCTTGGCAGGTTTGCAAAAAACCTCTCCTGCATTCTGATTAGCTAACGAAACTCCGGCTTAAGCCTATAAACTAAAGGCCGGGAATTCTTTAGCAACTCATTAAGAAGTAAACCCTTTGATGTTAAAACCTGTATTTCTGGAGGAGACAGAATGTCTTTAAAACGTGCTTTACACCTTTTGGTCCTGGGTGTGATGTTAGCGGCCCTCTTTGCTGCCTGCGGTGACAATACTGCCACCGTACCGGTTGCAACTACGGCTGCTGCGACTTCGGCTGCCGCGACTTCCGCGGCTGCTGCGACCACCGCGGCTGCTGCGACTTCCGCCGCGGCTGCTACAACGGCTGCCGCCACAACCGCTGCGGCTGCTACAACGGCTGCCGCTACAACTGCCGCGGCTGCGACTTCCGCCGCGACCGCTACAACCGCGGCTGCCGCGACTTCCGCCGCTGCGACCACCGCAGCCGGCGCAACTGCCGCTGCCGGTGGCGCTTCCGATGTTATTGAAAACGTTAAGTTCGACGGCACCAGCGGCAAAAAAGGCGGCCAGTTTGTTATCGCCTTCGCCGGGCAGGGGCCTTCCCAGCTTAACCCTTACTACGCCGGTGAAACCGTTGCGGTTAACAATATCCGCATGATCTACGCCTATGTTATCGGCCAGAGCAATAACGCCAAGTACTATCCGTACCTGGTCACTGAAGTTCCGACCCTGGACAACGGTGATGTAAAGGTTAACGGCGATAAAATGGACATCACGCTCAAACTGAAGCCGAACCAGAAATGGAGCGACGGCAGCGCGTTGACCAGCGCCGATTACAAATACACCTGGCAGTGGATTACCGACAAAGACAACACCGGTTTATACGTTGATCAGACCCCCTGGAAGCTGATTACCTCGGTTGACACGCCGGACACCAATACGGTCGTGTTGCACTTCAGCCAGATTCTCGGCCCTTACCTGAACTTCCTTAACGGCTTCTTCCCATTGCCGCAGAAAGTTTGGAGTACCTACCCGATTAAAAACGACCCCTCCAAATTCTCTGAGTCGACCAAACCGACCGTTACCAGCGGCCCCTTCAAGGTAGATGAGTTCGTTCCTGATGACCGCATCACCATGTCCCGCAACGACAACTTCGCCTGGGCCTGGGGCTTCAACGCCTACCTGGACAAAATCATCTTCCGCTTTACCAAGGACGCTAACTCCGCCACCGCCGCTTTGCAAAGCGGTGACCTGGACGAAGTTGAGAACCTGGACGACAACGCGGTAGACGCTAACACCAAGATTGCAGCGTCTTCCAACGCCAAGTTCGATATTGCGCCGCAGTTCTCCTGGGAATACCTGCAGTTTAACCTGAGCAACCCGCTGTTCCAGGATAAAAATGTCCGCAAGGCGCTGGTAGAAGCAATTGACCGCGAAGCGCTGGTAAAGCAGTTCCGCACGCCGAAAACCGTCGTGTTACCGGTTAATTGTAACCCGATCAGCGCCTTCTGCAACCAGGCCTTGAAACCTTTAGCTTACAATCCTGATGATGCCAAGAAACTCCTGGATGCGGCCGGTTGGGTTGCCGGTTCCGATGGTATTCGCGCCAAAGGCGGCCAGAAGCTTTCCTTCACCCTGAGCAGCACCACCGCGCCGGTTCGCGTTTCGACTGGTGAAGTAATCCTGCAATACTGGAAGGCCATCGGGGTTGACGCCAAGTTCCAGGGCTACTCCAGCACCCAGTACTTTGGTCCCTGGGCTAACGATGGTATCCTGGCTCGCGGCAAGTACGACATTGGTATGTTCGCCCAGACCGCCGACGTTGACCCGGATAGCGGTTACGGTAACTATCATTCCAGCCAGATTCCGACCGACGCCAACCAGGGCAACGGCGCTAACTACGGTCGCATCAATGACCCGAAAATTGACGCTGATCTGGTAACCGAAAAGAGCACGGTAGACCTTGCCAAGCGCAAGGCTGCTTTCTCCGATTTCTACCAGATTATTTATGACAATACGTATGAGGGCTCCCTCTACACCCGCGTCAACAACTATATCGTCACCAACAAAGTTCACAACTACAAAGCCAACCCGACCACCGACGCGAACCTCTGGAACGCTGTCGAACTCTGGGTAGACCAGTAGTCCCTTAGTTTCCGAAATCAGGTGGTACAGGGAGAGCAAACTCTCCCTGTACCACTTTTCGGAAGTGGGCTTTTTCCCAGCATCGCCTTTCCCCAGTAATGTTTGAAGTTAATTTGCCTCCAAAAACCGGTTTCCTGGTTATATAAAATTAAGAAAAACCTGGCAAAATAGTAAAAATTTTGGAAATTAGCTTTACAATGGATTTTGTTTGACGGATGAGTAAAAATAGTTATAATTGGCTTTATTATTTTTGAATTCAAACTGCAAAGAACAATTGCCGTTTCATTTACTGTTTCGTTTCAATATAAGCTTCAGTGTAAGACAGCAAATTTTACATCTTAAAGAATTACATTAAGATTCAGCTTAATGGCCAAGCTAATCGCCCGTAAATAAAAGAACAAACTTTGGATAGCAGGAGTTTACCTAATGACGAAGTTTATCATTCGCCGTATCCTTATATCTATTCCGGTATTAATTGGTATATCATTCCTGGTTTTCATGATTATGCAACTTGCCCCGGGCGGCCCGATGGCCGCTTTCGGTCAGAACCCCCGCATGACGGCCGAGCAAAGGGCGACTATTGCCAGGAACTGGGGGCTTGATAAACCAGTCCTCGAACAATATTTTAACTGGTTTCTGGCGATGTTCCGGGGAGACTGGGGCACCTCGTTCACCAGCCGCCAACCGGTGCTGCAACTGGTTATGGAACGCGTACCGGCTACCTTACTCCTGATGCTCACGGCCTATATCCTCCAACAATGTATCGCGTTACCCCTGGGTATCATGTCGGCCCTGAAACGCTACAGCCTGACCGATAAGTTTTTTACCATCTTAACTTACATCGGTTTTTCAATGCCGACTTTCTGGCTTGGCTTAATCCTGGTTTACACCTTCTCGGCTAACTTCAAGTGGTTTCCTTCCGGCCAGATTACCAACCCGCGTGATCCTGCTTTTAATTCAGCGTCCTACTGGCCCTGGTTCGCAAATAACCCGCTTAACGCGCTGGGCAGCCTGGGCGCGCACATGGTTTTACCGATTATCACCCTGATTGTGGTAAACGTGGCCGCCGACAGCCGCTATATGCGCAGTTCGATGCTGGAAACTATCAACCAGGATTACATCCGCACCGCCCGCGCCAAAGGGTTAAAAGAAAGCACTATCGTGCGGCGACACGCTTTACGCCCGGCCTTACTGCCGGTTGTCACCAACATTGCTTTGACGCTCCCGGCGCTGCTGGGTGGAGCCGTCGTTACTGAAACCATCTTTAGCTGGCCGGGAATGGGCCTGCTTTTCATCGACTCGATTTCACGGGCTGATTACCCGGTGATGATTGGGATTGTCTTCCTGCTCTCGGCTTTTATCCTGATTTTTAACATTATCGCGGACGTTTCCTATGCCATAATCGATCCCAGGATTCGATATTAAAGGGGAATAGAGATATGATTGATAGCACCCAAAAAATTACTGCCCCGACTAAAGACCAAAAAAACGCTGGGAATGATGCAGGGGCAATTTCAAACGATAGCCATTCGCAGCTTTACGAGTTCTGGCAGCGTTACCGGCGGCATCAGATGGCCGTCTTTGGCACCATTCTTTTTATTATCCTGTTTTTAGTCGCGTTATTAGGGCCGTTTATTGTGCCGGAACCGGTGGTTGATACAGCCACCATGTTCAAGTTAAAGAATAGTCCACCCAGCCTGGCCCATCCCTTCGGCACAAACGTCAACGGGCTGGATGTGTTGGGCCTGGTGGTATACGGCGCCCGGATTTCCCTCTTTTTAAGCGTGCTGGCAATGCTGGTGGCCTGCGGAGTGGGAACCCTGGTTGGCATTGTATCCGGCTATTTCGGCGGGTGGGTGGACGCTACCCTCATGCGGGTTGCCGACGTATTTCTCTCGGTGCCTTTGATTTTTGTCTTGTTATTAGCCTCGCGCTTTCTGGTAAATCCGCCCCCGGAAGGTGGGACCGGCAGCAACGGGGTACAAGACGCCAGCACGCGCTCGTTGATTTTGCTCCCGCTTATCATCGGGTTACTGACCTGGCCGGCCGTCTCCCGCCTGGTCCGTAGCGTTACGCTCTCGGTCAAGCAGCAAGAATTTGTAACCGGGGCGCGCGCCATGGGGGCTAAAAATGGCCGGATAATGGTCCAGCATATCCTGCCGAATGTTATCAACCCGGTGGTGGTAGCCGGAACCCTGATTGTAGGCCAGAACATCGTCCTGGAAGCTTTTCTAAGTTACCTGGGTTATGGAATTCAAATCCCCCTTCGAAGCTGGGGGACGGCCCTTGCCCAATCCCAGAACGAATTCGTCAACGGCAACTGGTGGTGGGCCTTCTTCCCTGGCTTCTTCATTCTGTTGACCGTATTAGCCATCAACTTCATTGGTGATGGTTTGCGTGACGCGCTCGACCCGCGCAATAAACGTTAACTGCTCTAAGGAGAATGGATTTTATTAACTCCTAATGTTTCAGGGGCCATAAAAGCCTCGTCCGTTTCATCTTTCGAAAAAGAGTGGTGTAAAATCCAACTCTAATCGCTGCTCACTATTATTTACATGTTTAAACAGGAGTATGGAATGGAACCTTTGTTAAAGGTTAACAATCTAAAAGTTGCTTTTAAGACGGATGGAGGTCTTGTTAAAGCGGTTAATGATGTTAACTTCTACCTGAATGAAGGCGAAACCCTCGGTATTGTGGGTGAGTCCGGTTCAGGCAAAAGTGTAACTTCGATGGCAATTATGCGCCTTCTGCCAACTCCGCCCGCCGTCATTGACTCTAACAGTCAAGTAATTTTCAAGGGCCAAAATCTGCTGAAACTTAAAGACGACCAGATGCGCAAAATCCGGGGTAAGGAAATCGCCATGATTTTCCAGGACCCTATGACCTCGCTTAATCCGGTGCTGACAATTGGCAAGCAGATTACCGAAAGTCTCAAGCTACATATGCACCTGGATGACCGCGCCGCCAGCAGACGGGCTATCGAACTGCTTAAACTGGTCGGTATTCCCTCGGCGGATAAGCGCCTTGGCGACTACCCCCACCAGTTCTCCGGCGGTATGCGCCAGCGCGTGATGATTGCGATGGCGATTAGCTGCGACCCCAAACTTCTTATCGCCGATGAACCGACCACAGCCCTCGACGTGACCATTCAGGCCCAAATCCTGGAGCTTTTGAAACGGTTGCGCCAGGAACTCGGCACCGCCATCATGCTGATTACCCACGACCTGGGCGTGGTGGCCGGTATGTGCGACCGGATCCAGGTTATGTACGCCGGTAAAATTGTCGAGACGGCTTCAGCCAAACCGCTTTACGCCAACCCGCGTATGCCCTACACCATTGGTCTTTTGAACTCGATTCCTCGCCTCGATAGCGAAGGTCAGGACCGCCTGATTCCTATCCAGGGGCTTCCGCCGGACATGATAACGCTGCCGCCGGGCTGCCCGTTCGAGCCGCGCTGCGCCTATCGCCAGCCGGTAGTATGCCAGGCTAAAGTGCCGGAATTGCGCGAAGTCGAAGAAGGACACCGGGCGGCTTGTCTTTTTGACATTACCAAAGAAACGCCTATCCCCGAGGTGCCTGCGCCGGAAGTGGTTGCCACGGCTAATGACGTAAGAATTTCACCGGCCGGTTAATTCAGAGCGAAAGAATTCAACCGGCGTCAGCCCAGTCTAGAAAAGCAGAGGAGTTTTGAGTGGAAAGCAAGGAACATAGAACCGAGCGAATGAACGCTGAAAAGGGACAGGCCAACATAGGCAAAGGCGATGTCCTGATGGAGATTGAGGATCTCCAGATGCACTTTCCCATCACCGAAGGCATTATTTTCCAGCGCAAGGTGGGCGCGGTTAAAGCGGTGGATGGAGTTTCTTTCAACATTAGAAGAGGCGAAACCCTTGGCCTGGTAGGCGAGTCGGGCTGCGGCAAATCCACCACCGGACGCGCGATTTTGCAGCTTTACCGGCCCACCGGGGGCCACGTCCGCTATAAAGGCCGCGACCTGGTCGAGATGAAAGGCGAAGAACTGCGCAAGATGCGCCGTAATTTGCAAATCATTTTCCAGGACCCCTACGCCAGCCTCAACCCCCGTATGACGGTCGGTAACATCATCGGGGAACCGCTGGAAGTTCACGGCCTGGCTAAAGGCAAAGCCAAACAGGACCGGGTCCGCGATTTGTTGCGGGTGGTCGGCCTTAACCCGAATTACGTCAACCGCTACCCCCACGAATTTTCGGGCGGGCAACGGCAGCGTATCGGTATCGCCCGCGCCCTCGCGGTTGAGCCGGACTTTATCGTAGCCGACGAACCTATTTCAGCCCTCGACGTTTCCATTCAGGCCCAGGTGGTCAATTTGCTGGAAGATTTGCAGACTGAATTTGGCCTGACCTACCTCTTTATCGCCCACGACCTTTCGGTAGTGCGGCACATCTCGGACCGTATCGCCGTGATGTACCTGGGTAAAGTGGTGGAGTTAGCCGACCGGCACGAACTTTATACAGCCCCGATGCACCCCTACACCAAGGCCTTGCTCTCGGCCATCCCGGTGCCGGACCCGCTCATCGAAGAAAAACGCAAGCGGATTATCCTGGAAGGCGACGTACCATCGCCAATTAACCCGCCATCAGGCTGCCACTTCCGAACCCGCTGCCCGCTGGCCCAGGAGATTTGCAAGACCGAACCGGCCTTCATCGAGCACCGCCCGCACCATTTCACGGCCTGCCATTTCGCTGAGAAAGCCCTGGAAGTGCTTCCGCAGCCCGAGGAAACGGTCGCTTAATACCAGGAACTTATCACGTCCGCCGGGTGCGAGCCGAGTCGGGGAATCTCGAAAGCGTGACTCGTGCTGAAAGATAAAGTAACCCGGACTCGGATCCGACAAAAAAGGTGTTGGAGTTTTGAACCTTCAACACCTTTTTAGTATGCCGTAAAAAAGATTAAGGACTCTTTTTTATCACGATATTAACTTTTGACAGCCGGGGTACGGTAGCGCCCTGGCCGGGGCTTGAATAGAAGACCTGCCCGTCGCTCACCTGTTTGTAGAGAGCCAGCGCCTTGTCGCGCTCGGTAGGGGTCCCGGATAACCTCTGCCGGATGTCCTGTTCGTTCCAGGCTTCTACCACATTCGGGACCAGACCGGCCCCCTCGAGGGCTGCTTTCGCGTCAGCCTCGTTTAACCCAACCAGGGTTGGTACCAAAACCTGGCCCGGATTGTTGGGTGTGTTGGTCGGCGCAGGCGGCGCGGTCGTTGGCGGAGCCGGTGGTTGGGTAGCCTCGGGTGGGGCCGTAGTAGCGACCGGGGCGGTTGTTGCCGCCGGGGCTTTGCCCTTGCTGACATAAACTGTAACAGTAGAAAATTTAGCCAGGGTTTTACCATTTCCGCCAACCGGGTCCGTCCGGGTGACAGCATCTTTCTGGATGGTATCGCTAAATTCTTCAGCAACCGTTACCTTGAAGCCGAGACTTTCAAGCTGGGCTTTGGTGGCATCAAGCGGAGTTTTTTCATAGAAAGGAAGCGGCACCTGCTCCGGCCCGGAACTTACCACCAGGTTGACCTTGCTGCCGGGATCGAGCTTGACGTTTGCCGCCGGGTCCGTATTGATTACCAGGCCCGCCGCTAAATCCGAGGTTTGCTGGGTAATTGAACCGACAACCAGGTTATTTGCTTTAATCGTGTTTGTAGCGTCATCCTGCTTTTTACCCTTTACGTCGGGCACGGGTACTTTAGCGACCGCCACGGTCGTACTGGGCGGCAAGCTAGCGGCGACGGTGGTGGGAATAGCCGTCGGTTTGACGCCTGGCGTGGAAAGACCGGGCAGAATCAAGAGGGCTGCCAGGGCCAGACCGACAATCATCAGAAAAGCGGCCGCCCCGACAATCCAGGGCAAGCAGCCACCGCTGCCCCTGGCCTGGTTTACTTCGTCAACGTATTCAACTTCTTCGACTGGCACCCGGCCCCGGTACGAAGTACTGACCCTTTCGTCATAGTAGCGAACGCTGCCATTCCGGCGCGGTTGCTCATAACCATAACTAGGGTCTTGAACGGGCATCACGGCGGGCGGGACAACCGGACGGGGACGCGCCGCCGGGTTTACCTGGGTCGCATCCTGGACGCGCTGTTCGCGATAAGTATAGGAACCGGGCGGCGGCACCGCCGAACGCCGGGGAACCTGGGAGTTGTAGCCGGTCTGAGAGGCCGGCGGGGGTGCCGGCTTTTGAACCATAGTTCCTTGCTCGGTCTGGGCTTCCAGGTTGCGGAGGGCTTTGCTTAGCTGAGTGGCGGTTGTGAACCGCTGGTTAGGGTCTTTTGACAGGGCTTTAAGCACGATTTGCTCGACAACCGGCGGAATGCTGGGGTTGTAACGGCGTAAAGGCGGCGGCATTTCTTCGATATGTTTGAGTGCCAGCGCCACCGGGTTGTCGCTATCAAACGGGATGCGTCCGGTCAGCATTTCGTAAAGGACCACGCCAATCGAATAAATATCGCTCTGAGGCATTACCGGCAAGCCTTTGGCCTGCTCCGGCGAGAAATAATGCACTGTACCGAGAGTTATTCCGGCCTCGGTCAGGGTCGAGGCAGTCGCGCTCTTGGCGATACCAAAATCGGTTACTTTTACCCGGCCTGACGTATCAATCAGGATGTTCTGAGGCTTAATATCACGGTGAATCAGGCCCGTGCTGTGGGCGTACCCGATACCGTCGGCAATCTGTGCGCCAAATTCAAGGGCTCGCGAGATTGGGAGGGGCGCTTCGGCCACAATAACATCTTTCAGGCTGTACCCTTCCACGTACTCCATGACGATGTAATGCACATCGCCCTCATCGCCCACGTCAAAAACTCTTACGATATTGGGATGGTTAAGGCTGGCAGCCTGCTCGGCTTCACGTTTAAAACGGGCCAGGAATTGAGGGTCAGCGGCGTAGCTATCGCGCAGGATTTTTATCGCGACGACCCGGTTTAGCTTTAAATCCAGGGCTTTGTAAACGGCAGCCATTCCGCCATCGCCAATCTTGGATTGCAGCTCGTACCGGTCGTTTAAAGTTCGGGCCTGGGTCATTGTTTGGTTCTCTCTTGTGCTCCGTTAAAATACAACAAATTTTATGGTGTCCCTTTAGCGGAATTATTCCTCAGCGAAATGCAATCCCCCTCTGCTCTATTATACATTATACACAGTTTTACTCGAAGTGATGAGCCTTACATTCAGGCTAACTTTCAAGCAAGAATGGTTTAAGGTCGCCAATCAAGCGGGCATAATCTTCGCGGTGAATGTTATGGCCGACCCCGGTGTAACGGACGGCCTTGCCCGTACCCGGCCTGAGTGCGGCTCTTGCCTCGGCCTGGGTTTCCGGCTGGATAACGCCGCCCACCGTTTCATCGCTGATAATCAACAACAAAGGCGCCTCAACCTGGCCCAACAAGGCGGTGGCGTTCTGGCCGTTATTGTGGTGGAAGAAATCACGGACCGCTTCAGGCCGGTATTTTACCATGGCCCCGGCTTTCCAGTGGCGATCCGAGTCGGTCCAGTGCGGCATATTCTCCTGGGTCCAGGCCAGGTATTCAGTCCAACTCTTTTTCGGCTGGCCGACCTCGGCCTGGTACTGGCTGGCGCCCTGCTCAGCCCACTGTTCTTTAAGGTAGATGGCCGGGTCCAGCAGCGCGACCCTTTCAAGCCCCGCCGGGCGCTTCGCGGCCAGGGTAAGGCCGGTCACACCACCCCAACTATGCCCGACCAGCCGGTAGCCGCGCTTATCCCAGCCCATCGCCGCTATAAAGGCGGCCAGTTGCTCGGCGGTAGTGGCCCATTTTACATCTGTCGGGCTGTCCGCACTGTCGCCGTGACCGGGCATATCCACCGCCAGGACATGCGCTCCAGCCAGGGCGAGGTCCGGCCCCAGGTGCCACCAGGTCCGGGCGTCACTGAGGATGCCGTGGACGAGTAGAACGTTCGGCTTCCCCTCCGGGTTCCATTCCAGATAATTCCATTTCAGCCCACCGGCCTCGATTTGCTTTTCGGCAGGGGCTAATCCACCTATATGCTCAGTTTCCAAGTTAAAATGTCTCCTGAAAGCGGTTGTGATAAACATAGAGGCCCAAAACACCGCGCTCTTACGGTGGTAAAAGGGGATTTAACCCCTCAGCCGTACCGGTAGCC
This sequence comes from Chloroflexota bacterium, assembly GCA_902812345.1. GTDB lineage: Bacteria > Chloroflexota > Chloroflexia > Chloroheliales > Chloroheliaceae > 54-19. The sequence goes on from CADDZM010000040.1 coordinate 18,745, forward strand.
AAACTAGCCGGATTTTTATAGACACTTTCTCAAATATAGACGTTTTAGTCAAGCTGGCAGTTCCAAAAAGACATTTTCAGGTTGGCGCAGCCTATATAGAAAGGTTTTAGAAAGCAAAAGAAGGATAGCGAGGAGGCGACCCCGGTTTTTATTTTTTATCCAAATTGGACGATTAAGACCTTGCGAAGGGATTTTAAATATGGTATATTAACTTGGCTTCGGGACCGGCCCAAAAGGCCATAGCCCCGGACAATAGATGATGCGCCTATCGTCTAGAGGCCCAGGACACCGCCCTTTCACGGCGGTAACAGGGGTTCGAATCCCCTTAGGCGTACTTGCAAAAAAGGCTTAACAACGTCGTTAAGTCTTTTTTCTTTTCATATTTCCCATTTTTCCAACTTACCTTTGAATTAACGTAATTTTAGCCCTCGTTATGGCTTTTATAATAAAAATCCACTACCCGTCTTAAGACGAGTAGTGGATTTACCCCAGATTATCTAGGGACGAGCGCCAATTTCTTGCATTTCCCAGCTATTGCCATCAGGGTCGCTGAGATGGACGTACTTGATGCCTCCCATATCCTCTACGTCGCTGACTTCGATGCCGCGTTCGGTGAAAAGGTCGTGAATCTGCCGGGCGTTCTGGACCACCAGGTGTAAACCCTTAATTGAACCGGGGGTCATGCCGTTCGCCAGCGGGCCGCTGCCCAGCACGATAGAACAGGCCGAGCCGACCGGAGTTAGCTGGACTATCCGCATTTCACCGTAAACAACATCGTGGTCGAGATGGAAGCCCATTTTCTGGGTGTAAAACTTGATGGAGCGGTCGAAATCGGCGATAGGCAAAATAACCACTTCAAGGCGCATCTCCGGGGTGGAGGTAACGTTCGGGTCAGACATTTATTTAAGCTCCTTGCTTTTTCAAAACTTTGAAAGTCATGTGAGTAACACCGGGGGCATTTTTCGCGGCGACCAGTTCCAGGTCGGTGTCGGATATGTTCAAATTATCGAACAGCCGCTTGCCCTCTCCCATCAAAACGTGAACCAGGTCAATATGAATTTCGTCCATAAACGTTGTGAGGCGGGGACTGTCTCCTTCAGGTGACACTGGAGAATCTGGTTCCGAGATAAGCCGGTCGCCCGCAAGAAGCGGTGCCTGACCGTACGCGGGGAGTAAACATGGGGTTCATTTCGGAGGACCGCGCTCACAAGCGGGTCAAAGGTCAGGATATCACGGCGAGCAAGGCGGTTTAAAAAAGTATCCACATTTTCAAAATCGGGGAACTGCCAGGCCGAGCCGTTCAACCAGAAAGAGTTGCCGGACGCTTCCGGCAGGTTAGCTTCCAGGTCCAAAAAGTTTCCTAAAGGCAGGTGCGGCATAAATGCGCCGTGCTTGAATTTTATCCAGAGGATTTCAGCTCCTTCGGTGAAGGGCACTACCCCCGACCTGGTCAACGGCCCAACCATAAAAGTCTGGACGTGCCCCTGGAACCTTGAAAACACCATATGCCAGTGGCTTTCAGCCGGGCGGACGGTCGAACCCTCCCCGGCGCTAAAGCCGTGCGAAATTGTTTCAACAAAAGGTGAGTCCGAACCTCTTTCCTCCGAGATAAACCCCATCTAATTTTACTCCTTATGATTCGAGTCCTGCGCGGCCTGCGCTTATTTAGCTGCCCTGTTCGCTCCATACCTTATCCCCAAACTTTTTTGTTTGGGCCTTATTGCTTTTAGTTTTATTTAACCCGTTTATAAAAGGGATATGTAGCACTTATTTTAAACCCGGAATTTCCATGGAAGTGGTCTTAATATACCAAATTCCGGCGTTTAGCAAGTTTAAAAGTCAGAACAAGCCAGGGAAATGCAAATTTTGTCATTCCGGCCTTGTACTTGTATGTTCCCCCCCGGAATACTACAATAATAAATGTAAAGAAATAATAAGAGAGAAAATAATAACGAGCAAGAAACATTGAAGCAGGCCGGCCCAAATCAAACGAACCAACGAAAAGTGCTTAAATTATAGGAGTATCCTGCATGATCCAGACCTTCTCTAACGCCCTGCAACGTATTTTGCCATCCGCCACCAGGCTTGTCCAAAAAGTCACCCGCCAGCACTACACTGAAACCCAGGCCGATTACCTCAGCGCCAAAACTCGTATCCTGATTCTAGGGGCCGGGTTTGGCGGTCTGACCACTGCCCTCAGCCTGGACCGCCTGCTCGAATCGGCCCAGGACGTTAGCGTGCTGGTGGTTGACCGCAACAACTACTCCTTCTTTCACCCGCTGTTATGGACCGTTGCTTCGGGGCGCACCAGTCCCAGCAGTATCGTGGTGCCGATACGCACCTTCCAGCGAGGCCGCTCGTTTCACCTTTTGCACGCGGAAATCCAGCGAATTGACCTGGCCGAAAAGACTGTCTACACCTCCGCCGGGCCGCGCCCTTACGACTACCTGGTGCTTGGCATAGGCTCAGTCACGGCCTTTCCCAATTTGCCCGGCCTCAAAGAACACGCCTTACCCTTTCACTCGCCCGCCCACGCCATGGAGTTGCGCAACCACCTCATTGACGCGGTAGAGAACGCGCACCAGTCTCAGGACCAGGCCGAACGCAAAGCCTGGCTAACCTTCGTGGTCGGCGGCGGCGGGGATACCGGCGTTGAACTGGCCGCTACTATCTACGATTACCTGGTGGACGGCCTCTACAAACGCTACCCCTGGCTCAACGATTCCAAGACCCGGATTGTCCTGATTGGCCGCGCCGAACGGCTGATGCCAATGAGTACGCCCGGCACTTCTCAGAAGGTGGAACAGGTGTTGAAAGAGCAGGGCATCGAGGTTCAGACCGGGGTCGCTGTCGAAGCCGTAACCGAAAACTCGGTCAAGACCTCGCAGGGCGAAATCCCGATGCATACTTTCTTCTGGGCGGCCGGTATCAGCGCGCCCTCTATCGTCAGGGATTTGGACGTGAAGCAGGCCGGGAACGGCGCAATAATCGTCAACGACCACCTGCAAATCCCCGGTCACGAAGAAGTATTTGTCCTGGGCGATACGGCCTGGGCCTACGATGCGGCCACCAAAATGGCCATCCCACCAACGGCGCAGGCCGCCGAACACCAAGGGGCGTACACCGCCGAGGTGCTGGCCGGGCTGTTAAAAGGTAAAACAAGCGGTCCCTTTGTGTTCAATCCGCGCGGCCACCTGGCTTTGTTAGGGCGGAGGACCGGCGTGGCGCAGGTAGGGTCATTTGTGTTCACAGGGATAGCGGCCTGGGCATTGTGGCACGCTTACTATCTGTTGCACATCCCATCGTGGCGGAGCCGTTTGCTACTGCTGGTCAACTGGGGCCTGGCCGCAATTGCCGGGCCTGAAACCAGCCAACTTCGGCTTGAATAAACCGGTCATGATTAGCCGGTTCTAAATTTTGGTAAATAAACGACCTGGCCGGCCCTCCAGGCCGCCAGGTTCAGGGGAGAGAATATGGCAAAAGTTAGCGTGCTTGGCACCGGGATGGTTGGAGCCAGCTTTGCTTATAAACTGCTCGGCACCGGCCTTGCTTCCGATATGCTGCTGGTGGACGTGAACGCCCGGCGGGCCGAAGGCGAGGCGATGGATTTGCAACACGCCATGCCTTTCGACAAACCCTGCAATATCCGGTCGGGCGGCTACGCTGACCTAACCGGCAGCGACATCGTAGTAATCAGCGCCGGGGTGGCCCAGAAACCGGGTGAAAGCCGCCTGGACCTGGTTAAACGCAACGCGGCCATCTTCCGGGATATGATTCCCCAGGTGGTGCAGGCTGCCCCGGAAGCTATCCTGGTAATTGCCACAAACCCGGTTGACATCATGACCGAAGCGACCATCCGCTATTCGGGCCTGCAACCGGGCCGGGTCGTGGGTAGCGGCACTATTCTCGATACGGCGCGCTTCCGGTATCTGCTGGGAAGCTACTACGAGGTTGACCCCCGCAGTGTCCACGCCTATATTATTGGGGAACACGGCGACAGTGAAGTGGCCGCTTTTAGCACGGCAACGATTGCCGGGATACCGCTGGCGGAGATTTCCAGGCAGCAGGACCGGCCCTACAGCCAGTCCGATATGGACAGCCTTTTCGAGCAGGTCCGCCAGGCAGCCTATCACATCATCGAGCGCAAAGGCGCGACTTTTTACGCGATTGCCTCCGGGCTGGTCCGCATTGTGGAGGCGATATTGCGCGGACAAAATACCGTCTTTTCGCTGTCCAACCGCATGACCGGGCAATACGGCGTGAGCGATGTTTGCCTGAGCCTGCCAGCCGTCCTGAACCGGGAGGGCATCAGCCACTTTCTTAAGCTGCCGCTAAACCAGGCCGAGGAAGCCGGTTTTGTCAAAAGCGCCGGGCTATTAAAGAAATTGGCCGAAGAAAGCCTCTAACAAAAGCCTCTAACAAAACTTTGCAAGAAGCTGTAAGGGCCAGGAACGGATATTAGCTAAATTAGAAGTTGAATTAGAAGAATCAAAAAGGAGATTTTTGCATGAGTAAAATCGCAATTCACGGTTTTGGCCGGATTGGCCGGTCCACCCTCAAAGCCGCTTTACGCCATAAGCTGTTTGTCCCGGCAGCTATTTCCGACATCAAAGATTTATCCACCCTGGCGGCCCTCTTTGCCTATGACAGCAATTACGGACCTTTTGGCGAACCGGTCAAGGCCGATAACGGCCAGCTTGTAATTGGCGACAACCGGATAACTTACCTCGATGTAAGCTCAGGCCAGCCCGACTGGAAATCGTTGGGTGTGGACCTTGTGATTGACTGCACCGGGCGAGCTACCACCCGCAGCGGCGCCCAGGCTCACATTGACGCTGGCGCTAACCGGGTGCTGGTCAGCGCGGCCAGCAAGACCCTCCAGGACTGCGACGCGGTGCTTTTACCGGGTATCAACATGGATGACTTCGACCCGGAAAAGCAGCATATTATCAGCATGGCAAGCTGCACCACCAACGCTATCGCGGCGGTGGTAAAGGTCTTGCGCGAAAACTTCGGCATCAAGACGGGCCTCTTCTCGACCGTCCACGCCTACACCAACACTCAATCGCTGACCGACCAGCCAATGAAGGACCGGCGCGATTCCTGGGCTGCCACCGAAAATATTATTCCGTCGTCGTCCGGCGCGGCCAAAGCCCTCAAATTTATCTGGCCCGACCTGGACGTTACCGGGAAAGCCTACCGCGTCCCGGTCCGCACCGGCAGCATTGTCGAGCTTAACGCCATTCTCAACCGCCCGACCACCGAAGCCGAGATTAAAAACATCTTCCGGGAAGCCGCCGGAAAAGCGCCGCTCCAGGGTATTATGGGCGTGCTGGAAGAAGAATATGCCTCGAGCCGCATCCTGGGCGATTCGCTCTCCTCGGTGATAGACCTGCCGCTGGTCCAGGTAACCGGTGACGGCTCTTTCGTTTCTATCGCAGCCTGGTACGATAACGAAATGGGTTACTCGACCCGCCTGGCCGAAACTGCCGCGCATCTGGCTGGCAAATAACCCCGCTTAAATAAAAAGCCCGGTTATTCTTTTGAGGGAATAACCGGGCTTTTTATTTGTTGAAACTGTTAGTTTAAAGTCAGGCCGGAAGTAAGCATTTCAGATAAAAAGTGAAGTCGTATTCGTGCTCGTTCAACCGGTATTCAGGCAGCGTATCTACCCCCAGACCGGTTCCCAGACCTCGCATGCCGTGGTCAAGATTTAAAATGACTTCCGGGCGGGGCTGCAGGTCAGGCGTGTGCCGGGCGGCGGTCAGGTCTGCGTCGGTAAAATGCAGGGCGTTGAACTCAAAAGCGCCATCAGCCCGAATTTCCAACCCCTGCCCTGCGTCATCGCTCAACTGCAACCAGCGCACATCTGTCCGGTGTCCATTCTCCTGCGGCATTATGAATGGTACATATTGCCGGGTAACGGTACCGGTATAAACATCAACCGGGCTACCGGCCTTGCGGTCACTGTAGTTATCGCCCGGGCCGCGCCCGAACCATGTCAGGTTTTCCAGCTCAGGCTTGAGGTGCACGTTGAGGCCGACCCGTGGCAAGTCGGAAAAGTCGGGGGCCAACCGGACCTGGCTTTGAATCCGCAAAGTGCCGTCAGTTAAAAGGGTGTAGGTGTGAGTGTGCCGCACATCATTCCAGTGTTCCCGGCCGCTAAATGATTGCCGGATGCGGACGGCTGGAAAACCTTCCGGGCTTTTGATAAGCTCAAAATTTTCCAGTTTGCGCTGAAGTTTGTCCAGGCCGAGCTTTTGCCAGGAAGAATCCGCGTGTTCGCCATAGCTGAAATGCCTTTGGAGAACGTCATTGTCAACCGGCGCCCGCCACAGGTTCAGGACCGGCCCGTGGACAAAGGCTTCGAAATCCCCAAACCCGGTAAGCTCGCCCAGGTCGGCATCGAAAACCACCTCAAGCCCGCCCAGGCTCAAAATAAGCTGGTCTTCTTCTTCCCTCGCCGCCACCTCTCCGGCATCTTCCCCCTGGACCGTTTGCGAAATAGCGTTAGTAGGCGCCGGAAGCTGGTCCCAGGCTACAAGGTGGCCTTCACCGGCCCAGTCCGTCGCGTTGGCGGTTGTAAAGCGGAAATCCAGAAAAGCTTCGCCCGTTTCAGGCCATTTCACCGGAATAGTTATAGAAGTCTGGCCTTGCGGCGGAATGTTCAGGCGGCCAGGTTCGCCCGATTGGACAGTCTCGCCTTCTACTTTTAAAAACCACTCGCCGTGCAAATCGCTTAAATCCGCGAAGTAACGCCGGTTTTCAACCTGGACCACGCCCTGGCTGGCGTCAAGCCAGGTTACCCGCACCGGGCGGGCCAGGTACTTGAATTCGGTCAGGCCGGGGTGAGGCGTGCGGTCCGGCCAGACCATCCCATCGGCCACAAAATTGCCGTCGTTGGGTGTATCCCCGAAGTCGCCGCCGTAGACCCAGTAAGCCTTGCCCTCGGGCGTTTCCTGGCGAATACCGTGGTCGAGCCACTCCCAGATAAAGCCGCCCTGTAAACCGTGATAAGCCTCGAAAGCGGCGTAATAATCGGACAGCGAGCCGGTGCTGTTGCCCATCGCGTGGGCGTATTCGCACATGATAAATGGGCGTGGGTCGTCCGAGGTCGTTACCCACTTCACGATATCGGCGATGGGCTGGTACATCGGGCAGATTAGGTCTGTTACGGTGTGGCCCCTACCCCAGTGAGCGGTGCGGCTCCCGTTCATGCGGGTCGTGACCGCGCCTTCGTAGTGCAGCAGGCGGGTGGGGTCGTAACGCCGAATCCAGGCGGCGGCGGCCTCGTGATTTTCACCATAACCGCTTTCGTTGCCGAGCGACCAGACGATAATGCAGGGGTGGTTCTTATCGCGCCGGACCATGCTGCGCACTCGTTCGTAGTAAGCCGCTGCGACCCGGCCGTCCTCGGCCAGACCCTGCCATTCGTGATTTTCGATATTGGCCTCGTCAAAAACGTAAAAGCCATACTCGTCGCACAAATCCAGCCAGTAAGGGTCGTTGGGATAGTGTGAGGTCCTGACCGCGTTGACGTTGTGCATCTTCATGACACGGGCATCGAGTTCCATCAATTCTTTCGTGACCGCTTTGCCCAGCCGGTCGCTGTGGTCGTGCCGGTTCATACCGTTAATCAGGACCGGCTGCCCGTTGACCAGGAATTCGCGGTGCCCTTTTTCGACCTGGCGAAAACCAACCCGCAACGAAGTGCTTTCGATACCCTGGCCGGTTTCGAGCGTGACCACCAGGGTATAAAGCTGGGGTGTTTCAGCGCTCCACAGCCGAGGCTTCGGGACCGTTGCATTAAAGACGACCGGGAGAGTGTCGGCGGGGGGAGCGTAGCTATAAGGAATCTCCTGCCCGGTGTTCTGCTCCGGCAAAACGGTTTCAAGCGGTTGGGTGAGGACTGCCTGCCCTGCCGCGTCGTAAAGCTGAGCTGAAACTTTCCCGGTTATCGTGGCCGTTTCCAGGCTCCTGACATAAAGGTTGATTTTGAGCGTGGCCGAAGTGAAATCAGCCGCCAGCCGGGTCTGGACCCCGATGTCTTCGAGAAATATTTTAGGCGTGGCATAAAGGAAAACGTCACGGTGAATGCCGGCCTGCCACCAGTGGTCCTGGTCTTCCAGGAAACTGGCGTCCGAGAAACGAGGGTTTACGCAGGTCAGTTCGTATTCTTTCCCGGCCTTGACTAACCGCGTCAGGTCGTACTCGGCGGCGGTCCGGCTGTCCTTGTTCATTCCCACCAGTTCGCCATTTAAATAGACATAGAGCAGGCTTTCGCAGCCTGCGAAATGCAGCACGATACGCTGACCTGACCATTCGGTGGGCACGGCCAGGGTCGTGCGGTAGACCCCGGTGGCGGTATTTTCGGGGACGTGCGGGAACTGGTCCCCAAAGGGCATGAAAACGTTGGTATAGTGGGGCTTTATAAAAGCCCGGCCCTGGTATGGTTCGTTCCGTAACTGCATGGTCCAGTTACCGGGTACAGCCAGGGTACGCCAGGTTCCGGCAGCCAGGTTTTCAGGTGTAACGTCGCCGGGCCGGTCGAAAAGCTGGAAGTCCCAATCACCGTTCAGACTGCGCACCAGGGGCGAGTTTTGGGGCAGGCGAGCCAGGGCTTCCTGGGGACCGGGGATAGGCCAGAAGGTTGCGTGAGCCGGGAGTTTGTTCAGGCTGGGCAGTTCAGGCATCTCCCAGCTTGGCTGTCCATTAAAAAAAAGCGCAGGTAAAGCCGTTTCTTGGTTCATTAAAAGGTTTCCTTTTGTGGTATAGCTTGCCGGTTATTAATTACACAACTTTCGCTTTGAACTTTAGAAAATGCAGGAAACGAGAAAACACACTCATAAAAATTGTTTCAAGCGAAAGCCCTGAATGAAACTGTAAAATCTTACCTTTATTATAGCCTGAATCTTATAGAAATTCAGGTCAAACCGGTCTATATTTTGATTTAGAAAGCAGCAAAAATACCCCCGCTTTCGCGTGTCAACAACAGCCGCGAGTATTTTGTCGCTAACTTATGGTAGTGGTCCCTGAGTAGTCTGTCAAGTAAGTCTTTACAGTTATGATAATTCTTCAAAATCAGCCAGTTTAGGGTAAAGCCGTTGCAAAGTGATCCGGGATTGCTCACAAGTGAATTGCCAGTTGATTTTAGCTTCAGCC
>CADDZM010000041.1 GCA_902812345.1 Chloroflexota bacterium
CGTTGGGTTTGGCCTGGTCGTAGCCTTCGTAGCCGGCCCAAACGGTCTGGCCCCACAGCCAGGAGCGGTTGGCCTGTCCGGCGGACACCGGGCCATCCGACTGCTGCCAGGTTTTTTCAAAGTTGGAATCGCCGAATGTGGCGGCGTTGACGGAACTCAGAGAAGTTAGAACTAAAGCGGTTAAGAGAACCATTGATAAAGCGGTTAAAAAGAGCGGGTTATGGAAAGATTGTTTGGATTTCACCATGTATTTTTATTCACCTATCTAACTCTCCCGAAATCCGGCCAAACTGAATAAAGCCATAGATCCGTAAACTGCCCGGATAATGGCAAACCAAAACTAGCCGAAGGATGAGAAAAGAAGCATCCTGGTCAGGCGCCGGCCTTTTGGTTATCAGGGCTAGTTAGATTTCGGGTTATGGCGCCACACTTATGTGGCACACTTCCTACAAAACGAGCAGAGATTTAAATTCTCCGATTATGCAAATACCATTTACCGTTTGGGAGTAGTACCCCGTCCGGCAAGATAACGAAGGGCAATGGTAATATGGCCCCCAGCCAACTATTAAATTACGCACAAGTCGTTTGAACTGACATTATGTAGTCAATGGGAGCATTATAACAAAAAATTACAACAAATTATGTTACAAAAAAGGTTAAATTTTTTTATATTGTATATTTTATTACAAGCTAACCAACTTGTTATTTTGAGGCTGGAACAGGCGAAGGTAATTGGAGGTTTTCAGAAGATTAATGAAAAATAGCTCAAACGGCTCATTTTAAGACAATTTTAAGGTTTTTTGCCTACTTCTTAATACAAAATACACAAATAAAGGAAATGTTTTTATCTCTCAGGTGTAATTATTCTGTATTTATAATGCGGCAGAGTGAGTAAAAGTTACATTTTTTAGAAGAACCTGCGAAACTCTTTGAAATCAGGTTGGGTTTACCCGGCCAGGGAGTACCGTTTAAGTTTTTCAGGCTGGTCAGCGGGCCGGTTCGAGATACCAAGCTCAGCGGCGGCTACCGGGTCGAGCGTGCCGGCAGGATTAAGTAAGGCATCGCTCGCCTGGTCGGCGGGGGAGGGTACGTCTGTAGGTACGAACTCGACAGCCCGCACCTGGCCGGTTTGTTCCAGCATTATCAGGTAAGCCAGCACCTGCCGGGCCGCGACAGGCCATAAACGCCGCTCAACGTCCTGGTAAATTCGCTCGACCAGTTGAGGGACCGTACTTTCACCAGCGGCCAGAGCCTCCATCAGTTGCTGCTGCCGAGCCTGGCGGTGGTTCAGGTATTCTTCTATTTTGGCAGCCGGGGTTTTTATTTCCGGTCCGTGTCCACCGTAAATAGTTTCGGCGTGGCTCCAGGCGGCCTGTAAAAGCCGGAGCGAAGCCAGGTAATCAGCCATGTTGCCTTTAGGCGGCGCAACCACGGTTGTACCCGTACCCAGGATATTATCTCCGGTGAAAAGAGCTTTTTCTTCGGCCAGGAAAAAACAGAGGTGGTCGGCAGCGTGGCCGGGCGTAAAGATAGCGGTCAGGGTTACGCGGTTTGCCGGAATAGTTGCGCCGTCCTCAAGGTTTTGGGTATGGGGAAATGCTGCGTCCCTGTAAGCTGCTACCGGCGCGCCGGTTAACCGGCTCAACCCCTGCGCACCCGGATAGTGGTCGGGGTGGCCGTGGGTCACAACAATTGTTTTGAGGTAGCCGCCAGCATCGCTCACCGCCCGGGCAAGAGCCTCGATGTGGCCGGGAATATCGGGGCCGGGGTCAAGCACGATAAAATCAGGGCCGCTTCCAACTATATAGCTGTTGGTGCCGGTCAGGGTCATGGGGCCAGGATTGGGAGCGCGCAGCCGTTGCACAAGGGGTGTTAGCCGTTCGGGTTGGGCGAGGTTTTCGCTCATTGTGAATTAACCTTTGCTTTCGCTGACCAGTTCGGGGCGGGCGGTAGGGTCTTCCAGCACCGGGTCGTGGTCTACCAGGGCAGCGCCAAAGAACTTCACGCAGCGCTCGGCATATTCAGAACGGTGGGCGAAATAAACCCCACAATGCTCGATGTCGTCCTCAATCCAGAGTTCTTTCGGACCCGGCGCGGCCGCATACATACGGTAAGCATGGTCAACCGGGACCATCGTATCACCTGCCCCATGCACCAGGAAAACCGGGCGGTTGCCTAGTTTACTAATCTCGTCAATTGGGGCAAAATCAACCCAGCGGTGGCCGGTCCGCGATTCAAAAAACTTTTCCGCTAAATCCAGCACCGGGCGGCCAGGCAGATGGGTCTGGCGGTGCCAGACATGGTTGATTACATCTCGCTGGCTGGAAAAAGGGCTATCGGCCCAGACTGCCCTTACTTCGGGGTCGCGGGCCGCCGCCATCAGCACTACCGAGGCGCCCATCGAACCGCCAAGCAAGCCCAGCAAAGGGTTTTCAACCCGGCTGCGGGCGTATTTTATAGCCGACTGCATATCTTCAAGTTCGCGATGGCCGAGCGTTACCAGTTCTCCCTCGGCCCGCCCCGCTCCGTGGGCCCGGTAATCAAACAGCAGCCCATTGTAGCCGTTTCGCCAGAGAATAGAGCCGATGCCGAGCATTTCTTCTTTGCGGCCCCGGTAACCGCTGGCCGCGACTACCACCCGGCGTTCACCCGGCCTGACCAACCACCAGCCTTTCAGAATACGACCGTTTGCGGTAGGAAACTCGATGTCCTCAAAATCCACCTGCATTTCAAAAGGGGTGAAATTGTAATTTTCACTGTATTCAACCGGCCTGAGTTTGGTTAGTTCATTAACGACATAGCGGGCCGCGCCCAGCGAAACCAGTCCCGCCGAGGCGCCTCCGGCCAGGGCCAGCAGGCCCAACTGTTTTAAGGGTTTGTTTTTAGAAGTCCTGGTTTGTTTTTTTATAAAAGTGGCAGTTTTCATAACCCGGCCCTGACCTTCTGTATATCGAACTTTTGTTTATATGGACCAATACCCCTAAAATTTTACACCTCATTCCCGAACTTTTGCAATATTGAAAAGTGGTCAGTGAAATCGGAATAGCAAAGTGAGAAACCGGCTAAGTTTAATTATGTCCCCGGTGGGAAGGCTTGATAAACATAATTCACCCTTATCGTTCAACATTGTTTTGTTCATTGTTTCGTTGAACGAGGTTTTTGTAAACGGTTTCAATAGCGGGAAGTAAATCCGGGGCAGAGCAGCCGGTCGCCAGCATCACGGCAAAAGCGGCCGCCCCGGCTCCGACCCCTTCTTTAACGTACCCGGCTTCATAAGACCGCAGCGGTGGAAATTGCGACTGCCCAAAATTGAGGTTGGCGGCAAAGTAGGGCGAGCCAAGTGGCCCAAAGCGTTCTTCGGTTTCAACGGCCAACCCGGCCAGGTCGGACGAAGGGTCATTAGCTACCCAACCGGTTGTTGCCAGGGCAATCTGTTCAAAATTAATCCCGGTAAAATCAAGCCCGGCCAGCCGACCGCCCGGAACCTGCCGCACAGCCACAGCCAGGGCCAGCACCGCCGCCATCTGGGTACCACCGGCCAGGACTACCGGGCAATATTTTGAAGCCGCCAGGGCCATCCCGGCCACAACCGGCTGCATCGGGTCGCCCAGGCTGGCGGCAGCCCCCAGAGGGTTATGAGTAAAAGAGCCTTTGGCCTGCCCGGCGGCGGTAAACCCGGCCTGGACCGCTTCCAGTTTAAGCAAGTGAGTATTGTTGCCGGGCATCGAACTGCTTACCCGCCGCTCGGCAGCCAGGCCCAGGCCGAGCAAGATGCCAAGAGCGGTCGTAGTGCCGCCAGGCACACTCTCGGCCAGCAGCAAATAACCGTTTGAGGCCTTAGCCCGGCCCAGTTGGTCGCCAATCTGCCAGCCTGCCGAAAACAGGCGAGCTGCGCGCCCCGCGTCCTGGCCGAGAGCTTGCCCGGTAATGACAGCCCTGGCCGGTCCGGCCCCGTCTGGAAAGAGAACGCCTGGCATAGCGGGCGGCATCTTCAACCCGGCGTCAACGCAAACGTAACCAATACCAGGCAACAAATCGAAAGCCGCCCGTGTAATAATCGAAGGGCCAGGCGTGCCGGTTGGATTGGAAGGGACACCACCGGGCAGGCTCAAAGCTTTACCGTGATAAAGAATTTCGGCGTCGGCCCGGGCGGTAAGTTCGCGCAACTCTTCGGTAATACCCGCGCCGCTGAGGCCGGGAAGTTGGACGGTTTCAGTATAGGCTACCGTAAGCACAAAAAGGGGGGCTCTATTAATTATCGAATTTATAAATTGCAATCCCCGGGAAGGGTTGAAGATTCTTAAAATATCCCGGTCAATCTGCCACATAGCCATTTTATACTTTCAATTTAATACCAGATTTCAAATTGCTTTTTCTTTTTGACAACTTCTGTTAGAATATGGACAGCATTTTTCATATATTTTATATAAATGAAAATTGGGGTAATACTTACCGTTATTTTTAACAATATAGTTACCGGCCTTTAGATATTTTATTTTTTAACCTGGCTCATTGGCGGAGTTTTTCTCATACCAGGAAAAGCGGAAACTGGTTGTGTTAGCCTTTTTCGAGTTAGTATATCACGATAGCGCCCACAAAAATAAAATATGAAAACATCTTAGAATATAATTGGAGACTTAAAATGGAGTCTTTGCCCCTTGGAGAACGCATCAGAGCCGCCCGGCAGGAGCGCAAACTAACTCAGGATGAACTGGCGCGGGATACTTTTTCTAAAAGCTATGTATCGGCAGTTGAACTCGGCAAGATCCATCCGTCAATAAAAGCGTTACGTATACTGGCTCGGCGGCTTCAATTACCGGCTTCCTATTTCCTCGAAACGCTCGAGCCGGACGTTGAGACCCAGCAGGCCCAGTTGGCCCTGGCTCAAATCCGGTTGCTGGTTATGCAGGGCGACCAGGAAGAGGCGGCCCTGGCTATCCTCGAAGAGCTTGACCGGGAACGGTTGAGCGAACACGAAAGCGCTGAGGCGGTTTTTCTGGAAGGGCGCGTCCTTTCCGGCCTGGAACGCACCGCCGAAGCCCTGGCCCGCTTGCAACAGGCTCTCAAAGAATGGGAAGAACTGGAAGAATTTACCTGGGTCGAGCGGTGCCGGGTCTTGATTGGCGAAATTTACTACCGTCAGCATAAGTTCATACTCTGCCAGGACCATCACAAGCTAAGCCTGGAAGCTATCCGGGACGGTAAAGTACGCGACCCCAATTTGATACTGGCGATTTACGCCAGCCTGGCCCAGGTCTATACCGCCCTGGATATGCACGACGCCGCCCGGAGCCTTTTTAAAGAAGCCAGCCAGGTCGCTGACGGCGTTTCGACGCCCGAAAAGTTAGTTAAAACCTACCGGGAAATATCCGAGCAGTACCAGGCCGAGAATAACCTTACGGCCGCCCGGGAGGCCATCGAGCAGGCCTCGTCAGCCCTGGAAAGCGCCGAAACTGCCCGGTTGGTAACCAACCTGCACCTCGTCTTTGGCAAAACCTATCTTTCCGGCCATAACTGGAAGGAAGCCGAAGATTGTTTCAAGTCCGCTCTATCAAGCGCCTCGCCTAAACTGCCCGCCGTTATCCAGATAGCCGCCTGCAACAGCCTGGCAAATTTGTTCTTGCGGCAGGACCGGTTGGACGAAGCCCTGGCCGCCGCTAACAGCGCTTATAAAACGCTCAAGGAAGAAGACGAAGGGGTATCCCTGAGTAACAGCTATTCCACTGACAGCACCTACGGCAACCCTGAAATGGCCGCCGGGGAAGTTCTCCTGACTTTGGCCCGGATTTACGAAAAGAAAAAAGAAGCCAAGGAGGCTGACAAATATTTCGAGCAGGCTATCGAGCAGTTTAAAAAGGTCGGGCAGCCCGAACTGCTCAGTTCGGCCTATTTCTCCTACGGCGAAACTCTACTGGAGCGCGGCGATTCGGTCAACGGGGCGCATTATCTTAAAATCGCTTACGAGGAAAAAAGCCGCCAGATTTAACCTTTTAACTCTGATTATGTATTAAAAAACAGGTCGCGAAGCCTGTTTTTTATTATCCAAAACTTATCAGGAGAATTTAACCGCTATTCCTCGGCCAGGCGGTAACTCCGTTCGAGGATTTCGGCGATATGCAGAATCTCGATAGGCCACCCGGCCTGCCGCATGCCATAGCCTATCTGAATACTGCAGCCGGGGTTGGACGCGACCAGGATGGACGCTTTTGTATTTGATACATTCTCAACCTTCCAGCTTAAAACCTCGTTCGCCATCACGGGCTGCACCACGTTATAAATCCCGGCGCTACCGCAGCACCAATCGCTGTCCTTCATCTCGACCAGTTCCAGGCCGGGGATAGATTTTAACAGGGTGCGCGGCTGGATAAAGATTTTCTGACCGTGCTTCATATGGCAGGCGTCCTGGTAGGTCACGCGAGCATCAATCCGACCGGTAGGCGGCTCAAAACCGACTTCCACCAGGAACTCGGAAAAGTCGCGCATTTTCGCCACAAAAGCGGCGGCGCGCTGGTTGTAGGCAGGGTCGTCGTGCAACAGGTGCGCGTATTCTTTTAGGGTAGCCCCACAACCGCTGGCGTTTACGATATAAAAGTCGGCCCCGGTGGCTTCAAAAGCCGCGATATTCATCCGGGCCAACTGGCGCGACAGGTCGCGTTCGCCGACGTGGGCATGCAAAGCGCCGCAGCATTTCTGGTGTTCGGGGATTATTACCTCGCAGCCATTACGGGCCAGGACGCTGACCGTATCGGCGTTAACGCCCCGGAAAATCTCGTCCTGAATACACCCGGTCAGGAAGGCGACCCGGTAGCGCGCCTTAAGGCCCGCCTCAGGGCTGGCCGGGCGCGGGCCAACGCGGAAAGGCAAATTGCTGCGGACTTTTTCAAGCAAAGGGATAATCGTGGGCATGGTTAGTTTTCCTGGGCGATCGAAGGTACGGGACGGCGGGCATTGGCCGGTTTCGGCTGCGTCACCTTTGGCAGGGCCGGTTTGACAATCCCGCCCTGGGCGTCCGGCAGCATGGCTTCTTTGGCGGCCAGGTCGCCCGGCAGTATATTCAGGATATGGCTGAACCGGACCAGTTTACGCAGCCCGCTTTTCTGGTATATCCGCAACCCCAGACCGGCAGCCTGCATGGCGGTCGGGTGCATAAATAAAAAGCCGAGGGTCGCTTTACGCAGGATTTTCTCCTGCTCATTTTGAGGCGGAAGCTGGGCGCGGGCTGCTTCGAGTAAGGCGCCGTAAGGCACCCCGCTGGGGCAGGCTGTTTCACAGGCCCGGCAGCCCAGGCATAAACTCAGGTGCTTGTTCAGGTCAGAGTCGTCCGGTTGCAACTCGCCGGAAGCCAGCAGGCGAATCTGAAAGACCCGGCCGCGCGGGCTGTCCGCTTCCAGGCCGGTAGCCTTGTAGGTAGGGCAATAAGAAAGGCACAACCCGCAGTGGACGCAGGTTTTTAGTTGTTTTTCGGTAATAATATTTAAAATAGGGCTCCCGGCATACGGCGAAACCCCGGTTTCATCTCCCACAAAACCGGCCAAATCACGGGCGGTGGGATTTTCATAAATGGTCTTCGAGTGGCTATCCATGGGCATCCGGTCATTTCCTTTTGAGCGGCCTTTTGCTTTAAAGGCAGGATTAAGTATAACATTTTGCCCCAAACTTCGCTATCTCATTAGCCGGTAGTCAGTAGCCAGTGAAAATTTATGCCGGGCAATCCACAAAGGAGTCACTCTATCAAAAGATAGGTGACGTTTATTCCCGCTATTGCAAGGTTATATTATTGGCAGACCGGTTGTCAAAAGACTGGCTAATATTTGACAAGCGAACCGACCAGGGCTAAACTTATAAGATGTTTTCACAATGCGAAAACATTTTTATTGAATTGTGAAAGTACAAATCCTGATGGCTTCAAACCTGGCAGGCTCTCCCAGAAACCCTGGCGAAAGAACCGTAAAAAACGGTCGCAAAGATAACTTATCACCGGACCCCGGCAGCCCAACCACCCAATCCGGTCGCCAGACCGTGCAATCGGTTGAACGAACTTTCGATGTGCTGGAAGCCCTGGCCGCCGCCCGCCAGCCTATCCCCATATCCGAGTTAAGCCAGCGCCTTGGACTGCATATCAGCACGGTCCACCGTCTTCTCGGCACCCTTATCGAGCGAGGCTACGCCCGGCAAGACGCCGCCAGCGGCCGCTATGGAGTTGGCCCGCGCCTGGTGGAGTTGGCCGGTGGTCTGAACGAGCAGGTTGATTTGCGGCAGGAGACCCGGCCTTTCCTGGAACAACTCGCCGCCCAGGTCGGGGAGACGGCCAATCTCTCGGTACGCAGCGGCAACAACCTCGTCTATATAGACCAGGTGCAGAGCGCCCGGTTGGTGCGGATGTTTACCCGGGTTGGCAGCAGCGCCCCGCTTTATTGCACCGGGTCGGGCAAGTTGTTTTTGGCCTACAGCCCTAATTTCGAGCAAGACCTGAACCGCTATTTACTGGAAACAACCCTGGAAGCGCATACCCCGGCTACCCTTACCACACCCCAGCAATTGCGAGATGAACTTCGCCGGATTCAACAGCGCGGCTACAGTTTTGACAACGAGGAAATGGAAGAAGGGGTAGTCTGCGTGGCAGCGCCGGTCTTTGACGGGGAGAAACAGGTTGTCGCCGCCATCAGCGTTAGCGGCCCGACCGGGCGCATGTTAAGCCGTGATACCGGCCGGATAATCGAGCCGGTCCGCCAGAGCGCGGCCACCATTTCGCGGACGCTCGGCTACCGGGAGTTCTAGCCGATAAACTTTAGCAGTTCGCGCCAGTTTGCCAGGTCAAGCTGATTGGTGCCAAGTTGCGACCAGCTATAAATCAGGACCGCTGCCAGGGCCGGGGCAGCCAGCCAGCGAGCCGGGCGGCTTTCCAGGCCTGCCGCGAACGGAATAATAAAGACAAAAGGGAAAGCGGGCAGGCTGTAGCGCAAAACGTCATCGTGCAGAATGAAAAAGGTTGGTAAAGCCAGGGCCAGCCCTACCCAGAACAGGTCGAACCGTTTTTTCTTCCAGAGCAAAACCAGCCCGGCTGCCTCCAGACCGTAATAGTAAAAATCCCCTTCACTTCGCCCCACCCCTATATCAAGCGACAAAAACGGCAAGGGGTAAATATGTTTGACATCCTCCGGGATGTGCAGGTAAGCCAGGAAGTCCCCGTTCTGCCAGCCGTATAGCGCGAAAACAGCCAGCAGCGCCACCGGCATCGGCAAAATTGCCCGTACGCCTTTCCAGTTAAACCGCTCGGCAAACAAAATTAACATTCGCGAGTTCCAGGGAGTTGGCGGGCCGATGCGGAACTGTTCAAGAGCCTGCCAGATTAACCACAACCCTAGACCGATACCCAGGAAAAAGCCGTTAGGCCGGGCCAGCGCCACGCAAACTCCCCACAACCCGGCCCACCAGTAATTTGCCTTTTTAAACTGGTAGAGGCACAAAACGGAGAAAAAGAGCGCCGCCGGTTCGGAACCGCCGACGCTGTGATAGATTAGCCAGCGCAGGGGCAGGAAAAGAGCTACAAAAGTCAGCCAGAGCGGGTGCCTGCTGTAGCCGAAGTCGCGCAAGAATTTGTAGAGCGCGATGGCAAAACCCCAGGCAAAGCCAAAATTCAGGACAAACATCGCCCCGATGTAACCGAACAGGGGCGAAAAAAGCCGGATTGCCAGCGGCACCAGTGGAAAGTGGGTGCTCCAGTAAAGCGAACTGTACCGGGCAAAATAAGGGATATGTAGTATCGGGCTGGCCGGGTCGTACACTGAATAAGCGGCCGCAAGGTATTCCGGGCCGTCCCAATAGCGAGCCAGCGTGTCAAAACTGCTATTCTGAATTACCGGGACCATGAAAAGCAAAAAGGTTAAAAAGGCGTTGGCAACCAATAAAAGCAGGGCAGCCCTCAAAACAGGCCGTCCCGCCAGAAAATTCTTCAAAACCGGTTGGGTGAAAGTATAAGCGGAATTACCGTTCCACACCGGCAAAATTCCCACTCCAACCAAAAATATAAAAACCAGCAGATAAGCAACCGCGATAAGGTTGCCCCAGAAAACAGCGGCGTTCAAGGCTCCCCCGGAACCAACCTGTAAAAGCCGGCCGAGCCAGTTTGCCAGCAGGACTGCGGCGGCTAACCCTCCCGCCAGACCCAGCCAGTTAAGCTGATAAATTCTCCGGCCCGGCCCGACCGCAAAGGCTAAAAAAGCCAGGATAACGCTCAGCATAATAATTCCCACACTGCTTTTAACGGAAAGCCAGGGCTGCCACTGTTCACTAAAATCTAAATCCAGGCGACTGACATTTACGGGAGAAGCGCCGGGAGGCCGGTTGAAGATGATATGGAGGGCAGGGCGGGTGTTGTCCTGCCTTTGAGGAGTAAAGCGGAAGGAGGAAGACCCGGCCAGGTTTTCCCGGTCCACCGCGCCAACCATCACCCCGTTGACCGCGATTTCAAGCTTGCCCTGGCCCGCCTGTAACGTCAAATTCAAAGTCACCGGGCGGTAGCTGAAGGCTGTTACGCCAATTTCGGCGCCAGGCGCGACCAAAACGGCGCTGTTCGAGGGCAGCACCTTAAACCCGTTACGCTGGATGGTGGTTTCAACATCCAGAAAACCCAGGTTGTTTTCGGGTGGGCCGGGCAGCAGGTAGAGCAGGGTAACAGGCGTCGCCAGCCAGATAAAGACCAGGGCTATTCCGGCCAGCAGCCAGCCAGTTAACCAGGCTAGATTTTTTATAAGGCGGTCTGATGGTCGCGCCTGCAACGCTGGAAGATTGTTGACCATAGAATAATGTTAAACGTATAAAGCAAAAAACTTCTCCTGTTCGAGTTCGGCGGCGCGGGCCAGTTCAGCCGTTGTCCAGTCGCCGGGGACGAGTTCAATGTCGCAGCGTTCTATAAGGCTGGCCTCAAAAGCTGCGAGGACTTCCGGATAAGGAATAGTCCGCCCCGCCACTTCCGCAAGACCAACCGCCCGCTTTTGCAGCTTGGCCACCAGACCGGGACGCTGTTCGGCGGAAAGGTCGAGGAGGCGGGCGAACTCGGAACCGGGCCAACGCTGGTGAAAACCGGCCTGTAAAAGACTGGCCCCGCGCCGCTTAACCTGGGCCAGACCAACCAGTTTGCGGCTGTCTTCCGAAGCCACCTCAAAGGATGAAAGCGTACCAAAGCAGACCAGCCTGACCAGTTTTTCGGCCTCAGAAGCGGCGTCAAGGTCAAGTTTAGCCTGGCGAGCTTCCCACGGCTCAACCAGATAGGTAGAAACACCGAGCCGGGCCAGGGCATCTACCCAGCACTCCCCGAACCACTGGTAAGCTCGGGTCACGTCCGTGGAAGCCAGCGCGCTAAAAGGCGGCAAAGCTACATCCAGGCTGAGAAAACCCGGCCCGGCCAGCACCACGGCCCCGCCGCTGGTCCGTTTATAGACGTTATACCCGGCCTGATTGGTGGCCGCAAGGTCAAGAAGGTCTGGTTTCTGGGCTGCGCCCAAAATTACAGCCGGTCGGGCGGCCTCGTACCAGTAAAGCGACGGTGTTTCCAGCGCCCCGGTCAGGGTTTCGCTAAGGGCCAGTTGCCACCCGGCAGTTTCGTGGTTAAAAGGCAGAAGCCGCCACCGTTCCCGGCTCATTCGTCCATATCCTCGACGACCTGGCGGCGCAAGTTAGTCCGGCGCAAAAAGACCGCCCCGGTAAGGCCTAGTAAAAGGGACGCCAGGAAAAAGAGGCGGTAAGCCCCGATGTCCAGCCCGCCGAGCCGTAAAGAGAAGGCGGAATGGTCGAGCGTGTCGAGCAGGATACCCCACAGCATTGGAGCCAGCGCCTGGGTGACATAGGTCATGAGGACCGCCACATTTTGGAACAACACCCGGTCTTCAACCGGGGCCATCGCCATAATCGAGTGGGTCTGGCTCATATTAAGGGCGCTAATCCAGACCGCGCTTAAAAAGCTGACCAGGGCGGCTATGGCAATATTGAGTTCGTCCGGACCGAACAGGCCGACTATGAACCACAAAACCGAGTTAAAGCAAAGTCCTACAAACGCCAGCAGTTGCAGCGACATAATGCCCCGGCGATCAATCCAGCGGCCCCAGAAAAGAGCGGCCAGGGTCGCGCCTGCTACCCCGGCGGTCGCAAAATAAGAGATGATGCCGGGAGAGATACCGACTTTTTCACGCAGGTAAATCAGGCTCAGCGAAGGAATCGAGACAAAAGCCAGCCCGTAAAAAGATTGAATCACCACGAAAGTTGTGAAACCAGGCTGGGCGAAGCAGCGCTTGAACCCGGCCCAAAAGCTACGTTTGGAAGCCTCAATTCCGGGCTTTGGCCGGAGCGGCTGCGGTGGCGGCGGCTGAATTCGCGCCATAAAGACCGAACTCAAGAAGCCCCCAAAGGTGCCGAGTATAAAGACAAAGGCGTACTGGGAGAGGGAAGGGTTGCTGCCAAGAAGAAGGCCTATTATTAGAAAAGTGCCGATGCTGGCAAGGTTCGAGAAAAGTGAAGTGCGGCTCAGGTAAAGACCCCGGCGGCCTGGCGGGATAATTGAGGTTATCCAGGGATTGTTGCCGGAAATTCCCAGGTTACGCGTCAGGTGGAACAGGAAAATGACCGCCAGCACCAGCGGTACCCGCCACATGCCCACATCGAACAGGGCAATCCAGATTAGAAAGGAACAGACGGCCCAGCGCAAGGCCCAGCAAATTAAGGAGGTGCGCCGGTAACCAAACTTTTCCACGTAAGGCGAGGCCACAAGAATCAGCGGCATTAGCAGGAGCGGAAACGCCGACAGTGAGCCGACCAGGAAAGCCGAAGCGCCGCTTTGCCGGATAAATAAAATTACCGGGGTGCCAAAGCATTGGAACATCACGGCATTAAAGAACTCAAAACTAAAATTATTGTAGACGCCGGGCGGTAACCGGTCCTCCGGCACCGGGGCAGGCGAGTTGTGGAAGCCCGGCAACCGCAGCCCGATTTTATTGTTTCCAAACCTCATTATAAAAAGTACATCCCATTTCTTTTATAACTTTAGAAAATATTATAACATTCTTTAGCTTAACCGGGAATACCTGTTGACAAGATTTTATTGAAAGAGTATACTTTAGATAAAATTAAAAAGTTATCATCGGTGAAAAGTCGAATGACCCAAAAGAGTGAAAAAACAGTCCAGGTAAATATTGTAACCTCGCCGGTATGCGATGTGTTGCGCCTTTTAGCAGCCATGACCGATAACGATTGCGGCAAAGATAGCCCTGAACTCGGCCTGCTGACCAAAAGGTTACAAAAGCAACTCCGGTCGCGCCTTTTAGCCAACATTGAGCGGCTTTTCAGCCAGGAATGTTATCCGGGTTTGGGCCTTTTGAGTCTGATTGAGGAAGATTACGCTCGGGAAGTACCCTCTTTTTTGCAGGTTCTGGCCCAGATGCCCCTGGACGTTCTGGCTGAAACGCTGTTAGGGTTTGGCCGGATTTACCGCAACAACCCGCCCGCCCACAATATCAAAGAACTGCTGGCCGACCGGGCTAAACTTGTCGAGCATATCCGGGGCAACATGGTCGTAATCGAGGACAAAATTGAAACCCTGGCCGATGTTATCTTTAATACCGCCGAGACCAGGGACGATTTGTCCGAGCTTATTGAGCATTTCTGGTATGTTATCTTGCAGCCGGAAGCCGAAAAGCGGGCGCAACTCCAGCAGGAAGTAGCCGAACAATGCCGTTCCCGGCTGAAAGTTATAGGCCCGCTCCGCATGGTTACAGGGCTGACGAATTTGCACCTTTCGGAAAAAGGCGGCCTATACGAGAAATATATTCTCGCGCCGACCTCTTTTGACGGCACTTCACTAACCGCTGTCGAAAACCGGGAAGAAAATGGGCTTATCCTGGCTTTTAACCGGGACCGGCCTAATTTACAGGAGAAGGACGTTGAGCAGGACAAAACGCCTACCCTGGATACCGCCGGACTGGCGAATATTTTTAATACGCTGGGTGACAAAACGCGCCTGGAAATCGTACGGGCGCTGGTGGCGCGACCCCACTACGGCCAGGAACTGGCAAAGATGCTCGGCATCTCAAACGCGACGGTCTTCTATCATCTTTCGCAGCTTGAAAAGACCAGGACCGTTCACCTGGAGCGCATTGAACACCGGGTTTACTACGTCCTTGACGCGCCCCGGCTGCGTTATTTGCTAAACCAGGCCAGTTCTTTTCTACTCGGTTAGACTTTTTATCTTTATTCCCGGGCCGTTTTTAAGCGGCCTTTCTTTAGCTGTATAAGTTTAGATGGATATATAATATTCAAATAAATGAAGTCTTAAAACATAGCCTGGAAGGATAAAATTAAAATGAAAATGGTGAATTATGAGCTAGCCCAGGCCCACATCGCCGACCTGAAAGCCCTCAACCCCCCTGAAGCAGCCTGGCAGAGAGCAGGATTGCGGGAAACCCTCGGCGTTTGGTGGCCGTTCTTAAAGAAACCGGCCCCAAAAGTAGCGCCCGCTTACCGGGCCGAACTGCTGCGCCAGGAATGGATGGTCGTCAGCGAACCGGTTAATACTCCCAGGTGCTAAAGATTACCCGGCCTGCTTAAACCCGGCTTTCGCTGACAAAACCCCTTAAACCGCCTGTGGTATAATGGGCTAACGGTGAAAATGGTTTTAAGCAAGGCCAGATGAATACAGACAAAAACAAAAACTTAACCCCGGCCAGGACTGACTCCCAGGCAAAAACCGCCACAACAGCGTCCAGTGTCACCCAATCCACTCCTAAAAAAACCAAAAGCCCCTGGCGTACCATGCTTTTTATCTTCTTTTTGCTCGTCGCGGCAGTCGGCGGCGGACTACTGGTGGCCCTTAACCGGCCCGGCCTTGAAATCAAAAGCCGCCCAACCCGCGCTCCGTCCATTTCCGACCAGGCCCAACTCGCGCCACCGAACCGGACGGCAACCGCCCAGGCGGCCCCCTCTACCGTCACAAACGGCACGCCAAGTACAACCCGGACCGCCGGTGCGACTGGCGGCGTTCCCACACCTACGCTTGTTGTAGCTAAAAACCAGTCCCAGCCCCGGGTTCAGGGTTACGGTGTGGTGACATCCAAGATTTTAAATATGCGGAGCGCACCTAATACGGATGCGACTGTGATAAAATCGTTAAAAAATGGCGACATCGTGGAACTAATTAGCCGGAGCGGCGGTTGGTACCAGACCGCCGAGGGATTGTGGGTCTCCGCCTCCTACATGGAAGTGCGCCAGACCCGGCCCGAAGCGGAAAGCTACGCCCGTGAACTGGCCGCTTTATAATAGATTTAGACCAAAAAATTAGAACCAAATTTACGAAAAAGGCTTAGAAAAGAGGCTTAAAATGGTTGATGGCAGCCTGTACCTTTTGCCCGGCGAAATTGATACCGATATTTACAACGTAAGTGCTAAATTGGCTTTTATGATTGACGTTGACAACACCCTGATTAATAACGACCTGGTTAAAACCGACGTTTCGAACCAGATGAAAGATTTAATCGGCGAGGAAAGAGCCGCCAACTTCTGGGAAACTTACGAGAATGTCCGCAAGGAAACCGATGTGGTGGATATTCCAATGACGCTCAAACGTATCGAGCCGGATTTCAAGGACAAAGCGCTATATCACCGGCTTTACCGTCTCTGGAACGATTTCCCCTACCGCAAATATATCTACCCAGGCGTATTTGAAGTGCTGGCCTACCTGAACACCATCGGGCGGCCTATCATTCTTTCGGATGGCGACCCTTCTTTTCAATTGCGTAAAATTGTCACGAGCGGCCTGGCCCGCGCGGTTAACGGCGATGTTTTGATTTACGCCCATAAGCAGCACCACCTGGAAGATATTGAACTGGCCCTGCCAGCCTACCATTATGTAATGGTCGAGGACAAACCAAGCCTGCTCAACTTTATGAAGGAATATTTTGAGGAACGAATAACGACCGTCTTGGTTAAGCAGGGCAAGTACGCCCACGACCCCAAAGAGTTAGCCCAGGCCCGGCCCGACCTGATTATCCCTGGTATCCACGACCTCAAAAAGTTTACGGCAGAACAGTTTGCCAGCGACCGTTTCTAAAGTTTTCCGTTAAGAAATAAAAAGAGGGCTGCTACCCCAAAGGGTAACGGCCCTCTTTTTTTTAAGCAAATTAAATCGTGATTGCGCCTTCCGCCGCCGAACTCACCAGTTTAGCGTACTTGGAAAGCATACTGGTCGGGTGATAAGGCAGTCCAGGAGCCTTCCAATCAGCCAGGCGGGCTTCCATTTCATCCGGTGTCAGGTCCACCTTTAAAGTATTGTTAGGAGCGTCGAGCGTGATGATATCGCCGTTGCGAAGGGCCGCAATCGGGCCGCGGACCTGGGCTTCCGGAGCCACGTGTCCAACCACCAGGCCGTGGGTGCCGCCGGAGAACCGCCCGTCGGTAATCAAGGCCACCTCCTCGCCCAGACCCTGGCCGACCAGGGCTGCCGTAACGGCCAGCATCTCCCGCATACCGGGGCCGCCTTTTGGCCCTTCGTAGCGGATAACCACCACGTCCCCGGCTACAATTTCATTCTTCATAATCGCGTCGAAAGTCGCTTCCTCACCGTCAAAGACTTTGGCCGGGCCGGTATGGACAATCTTCTTCAACCCGGCGATTTTGCAGACCGCGCCTTCCGGGGCTAAATTGCCGCGCAGGATAACCAGCGGGCCGGTCGGGTAAAGCGGGTCGTCAAAGCCGTGGACAACGGTCTGGTTGGCCGGGAAACCGGGCGCTTCGGCCAGGTTCTCGGCCAGCGTCCTGCCCGTAACGGTCATACACTCGCCGTGTAAGAGGCCGCCTTCCAGCAGGAGTTTGAGGACGGCCTGGGTGCCGCCCGCCCGGTCGAGGTCGGTCATAGCGTAACGCCCGCCCGGTTTGAGGTCGGCCAGGTGCGGCACTTTGCGGCCAATCCGGTCGAAATCGTCCAGGGTCAGGGGCAGGTCCATCTGGCGGGCTGTCGCTAACAGGTGCAAAATTAGGTTGGTCGAGCCGCCCAGAGCCAGGCCAAAGGTAATGGCGTTTTCGAAGGCCTCTTTAGTCATAATATCGCGAGGCTTGATGTTTTTTTCAATCAGGCGCACGACCGCCCGGCCCGCCTCGAAACAGTCTTCCGACTTACGCGAGGTTACAGCGGGCATCGAAGCGCCCCCCGGCAAACTCATGCCCATGGCCTCGATAGCCGACGCCATCGTGTTAGCGGTGTACATACCGCCGCAAGCGCCCGCGCCTGGAATGGCGCTGACCTCGACTGCCCGCAGGTCATCCAGGCCGATTTTCCCGGCGCTGTACTGGCCGACTGCCTCAAAGACGCTGACAATATCCACGTCCCGACCGGCGCAGGTGCCGGGCATGATAGTGCCGCCGTAGACAAAGACTGCCGGGATATTCAACCGGGCCAGGGCCATCAGGATACCTGGCATGTTTTTGTCACAGCCGCCAATCGCCACCAGGCCGTCGTGGCGGTGGGCGTTGGCCGAAACTTCAATCGAATCGGCGATTACTTCGCGGCTGGGCAGCGAGTATTTCATGCCTTCGTGGCCCATCGCGATACCATCGCTCACGGTTACGGTGTTAAAAATCTGGGGAACGCCGCCTTCCATGCGCACGCCTTCCCGAACCCGTTCAGCTAGCCTGTTAATATGGATGTTGCAAGGCGAGGTTTCCGCCCAGGTGCTGGCGACCCCGATAATCGGCTTATTAAAATCTTCGTCATTGAAACCGATGGCCCGCATCATCGAGCGGTTAGGAGCGCGCTGCGGTCCGGCCGTCATTTCTTTGCTGCGAAAGTTAAGCGACCGTTTCCCCGGTTGCTGTTCTGACATTACCACATCCCTTTCCGTTATTTTTTTAGATTTTAATTTTCAGAAACTCTCGGAATTTTTCCGTATCCTCTGGGAAATACAAATTTGAGTTCGAACCTATTATGCAACTTTAAGGATAGATGCGCAACTTTATGTTATACAGGGGAAGGTATTGAACGACAGAACAGAGATAAGTAGTCAGAGGAACAGGATTGGGGGATTGAAAATCAAAAACGGATAACACCAGGCGGTTAAAACCGTTTTGGGTTATCCGTTCAAAGTTTAACGTTCGACCCTAAACCAGGTTGTTTTCGAAGGCAAAACGGGTGGCTTCGGTCCGGGAGGTAACGCCGAGCTTGCCGTAGATTGAGGTCAGGTGGACATTGACCGTACGTGGGGCAATCACCAGTTTTTCGGCAACCTGCTGGTTGGAAAGCCCCAGCGCAACCGTCCGCAAGACCTCTATTTCGCGGCTGGTCAGGGTATCAATCAACTTGAGGTTGGAAGGGCGCGATTTGGTAGCGTAAGCAGCCGGGCCGGTCGCGCTGTTGGTTTGTTGCGGCGGGAAAAACCGGGCAACAGCTTTCTTTTCCTGCCGCCGGTCTTCGATAACCGCTTCTAGACTGTACGCTTCGGCCAGCATTTCGTCCAGGGATTGGCTGTAACCGAGGTTTAAGGCTCTGCGGTAAGTATCCTCGTCCAGGCCTTCGCGGACAAGGGCAATAGTGGGCTTGTTCAACTTATGGCCGAAAAAGGTCAGGGGCGAGCAGACCAGGTCGCGCAGTTTGTTAGCCGCGCTTAAGAAATAGGTCGCTTTTTCAAATTGGCCGCGCCGGGCTAATATTGCCGCCAGACCGTCCAGGGACCAGGCAATCCCCAACCGGTCGTTAAAGGTCTGTTTCAGCCGCAAACTTTCCAGCAGCAACCCGGTCGCCCTGGTGAGTTCGCCCTGCAAAAGGGCCACGTAACCCATATTATTTAGGACGTAAGAACTGCCCCGCGTCTCTCTAAGGTCAGTGAAAATCTTATAAGCCGCGTCCAGGCTAGCCTGGGCCAGTTCGAGATTGTCCGCTCCGATACCGGCCAGACCCCGGTTTAGTAAAGTTACGCCCATCCCCCAGCGGTCATTTAATTGCTCGTGGGCGACCAGGGCTTCTTCAAACAATTCAAGGGCTTCCTGGCAGTTCCCGGCGTAAGCCTTTACGAGGCCCATATCCCGCAGGATACGGGCGGTGCCGAGGTTATCGCCGTTAGCCTTGTTCAGTTCGAGGGCTTCCTGGTACCAGGAGAGGGAACGGGTGTAATCACCCTGGATATAGGCTATCGAACCGGCCCCGGAAAGGGTTTTGTGCATAATCGCCAGGGGCAGGCTGGTCCGGTCGGTGATTTTCGCCAGGACCGCCTCAAAACCCCGGCGGCTTTCGGTAGTCTGGTTGCGAATGTTCCACAGGCGAGCCAGCGCGCCCACCAGGCGGGCCGCCATTTCGAGGAAGCGGTGCGGAACGCCGTCCTGGGCGCCGTCAGGAGTTAGCTCGACAGCCTGGTTATTTTCCAAAAGCCAGCTCAGGGCGGCGCGGAAGTTAGCGTATTCAAGGTCAAGCCGCTCCACCCAACTGGCCTGGTCGGGGCCAATCAGGGCCGGTTCGGCCTTTTCAGCCAGGTCGAGGAAATATTCGGCGTGGCGCAGATGCAAAACCTGTTCTTCCGGGGCCTTTGCCAGCCTTTCCCCGGCGTATTCGCGCAAAGTTTCCAGCATCACAAAACGCGGCTCGCCATTCTTGCCGTTGACCAGTTGCAGCATGCTTTTATCAACCAGGGACGACAGAATATCGAGTATAGCGTAATCCTCGATGGCGGGGTTATTCAGGCCGCTAAAAATAGCTTCGGCGGCTTCCAGGGTGCAGCCTTTGACAAAAACGGCCAGCCAGGTAAAGAGGGTCTTTTCGACCGGCTCAAGCGAGGCATAGCTCCAATCGAAGGCGCTACGCAGTTTTTGCTGGCGGAGCGGCATATCGCGCATGTTGCTTACCAGCAGGTCAAGGGTGTTGGAGAGGCGGGCCAGCAAAGCCTGAGGCGTAAAAAGTTTGCTGCGGGCGGCAGCTAACTCAATCGCCAGCGGCAGACCGTCCAACCGGGCGCAGATTTCCGCAACCGCCAGGGCGTTTTCGTTCAGGGTAAAATCGGGTTTGACCGAGCGAGCGCGCTGCACAAAGAGGGCAACCGCGCCGTTCTCGGAAAGTTTGGACAACGAAGGCAAATCCTTAACATCGGGTAAAGCCAGCGGCGTAACGGCATATTCGCGTTCGCCGTAAACCCTTAACACTTCCCGGCTGGTAACCAGGATTTTCAGGCCGGGGGCGCCCATCAGGAGTTCGGTCAAAAGCGGGGCAGCCGAAATGACCTGTTCGAAATTATCTAGCACCAGCAAGACCTGGCGGGAACTTAACCACTCTTTTAAGAGGTCTAGAATCGGCTTGCCGCCCTCATTAATGCCGAGGGTCAGGGCGATGGTAGAGGCGACCAGGGCCGGGTCTGAAATAGCGGTAAGGCTTACAAAAAAGGTGCCGTCCTGGAAGTTGTTTAAAAGTTCGTAGGCAATCTGGAGCGCCAGGCGCGTTTTGCCGGTCCCGGCGGTCCCGGTCAGGGTTAGCAGGCCCAGATCCTGGCGCAAAAGGGCGGCACATTCCGCGACTTCACGTTCGCGTCCGACAATAGCGTTCGGCAGAAGCGGTAGATTATTCGGGGCAAGGGCCGGGATTTGTTTAAGGCGGCTCACTACATGCAAATTTGGGCGAGTAAGTTCGCGCTCGTTGCGGACCCTGCGGGCGGCGTTACTTTTATTATCAAGAAAGAAATTTGGAATTTCCGAAGGGTTCAGGTTACTTTTGTAAGTTTGAGGATTCATGCATACCTCGGACTTGTCTTAAGCGGCTTTATGTCTGGTCGAATAGCGGGTTAGTTTGTCAAAACTCAGGGGCTTTGGAAGTTAAAAATCCCTTTCAGGACAAATTGGGCTGGTTGGGCGCCGGGTTTCCCTTTTTAACTTTTGGGAAGGGTCACCAGCATTATACTAAGTCACAGCAGGTTGCAAATGCGCCTTTAGACCTATTAAGCAACCAGCAATTCGACTAACCCCAAACTTTATTTCTTATAGTCAGGACTTTCGCTTCAAATAATTTCAAACAATTATTCTAATTATTCTAATTATTCTAATTATTCTAAGGAAGATTCTCGCGCATCCTGAATTTTCTCAGGTCTAAAGCGAAAGCCGATTTTAAGAAAGGCTACCGGATTATACATGAAAAGTCCTTCGGGGGGTGTGAACCACTTCACACAACCCCCTGAGCTAAAACGTTTCGATATTTGGAAAGTCCAGGTAAAACAAAAACAGGGTAGCCTTCCGGCCACCCTGCTTCGTAAAGCTTTAAGAACTACAACGGGCGGTTGGGATCGCGAAAGTCGCGATAGTCCGTATCGGCCAGCGTACCGGTAGTGCCAGTACCATCACTGGTATCGGCATCATCCGCCGCTTTGGTAGCGGCATCACCTGAGGCCGCCCCGGCCGCGCCACCAATAGCCGCCCCGGCCGCGGTTCCGACCGGACCGGCCACGGAACCAATAGCGCCGCCAACCACCGCGCCTGTCGCGCCGCCAGTTACAGGTCCGGCATTACTGCCATGTTCGTCCTGGGCCACGTGAGCCGCGCCCGCCCCAGCCGCGCCGCCAATTGCCGCCCCGGCGGCTGCGCCGACCGGACCACCGACAACTGCGCCAAGTACGCCACCGGCTACAGCTCCGGCGCCACCACCAACCGCTGTACCGCCTGTGCCGCCGGAATTCGTGCCGGTGCCAACCTGGTCAGCGTTAGGCTCGGTGCCATACGTGCCTGTAGAGGTAGTCCCATAACCAGTATTGGTGGTTGTGTTAGTCCGCAGGCTGCGCCCGGTGCCAAAGCGGTAATTCGGGTCGGATTCAAAAGCGCTGCGGGCCGTCCCGGTGTCCAGCATACCGTGCTGCTGCAGGATAGACTGGGCCTCTGCTACCTGGTTGTCCCCCACGGTTGCAGTAACAAGAACACCGCCCCGCTCGACGCCGGTCTGGTAGACCCGGGCTTCTTCTTCCGGAATACCTGCTTCGGTCAAAGCTCCCAGCAGACCACCGGTCGCCGCGCCAACCCCGGCGCCGGTCAGGGCCGCCGCGATAGGACCGGCCGCGATAATCGGGCCGATAACGGGGATTGTCACAGCCCCAATAGCGCTTAAAACCAGACCCAGGCCGCCGCCAAGAAGGCCGCCCGTGACCGCGCCGGTTGCGGTAGCCGCGCCAGCGTCTACCCCGGTATTGTCAGTAAATTCCTGTTGTTCGCCCTTATCCTGCAAGGCGACACCGATATTATTACGGTCAACGCCAAAACTCTGTAACTGCCTGACCGCCTCTTCTGCATCCGCACGTGTTTCAAAAAGTCCTGCTACTGTTGCCAATTTGGAATCTCCTTTCCACTAATTAGACTGAGCTGACTCCCCATCGAAGTTTTACCAGCCTCAGTTTTGGTGTTAAACCGGATGAGCTTTTTTAATTACTCAAACCCTAATGGCTTTATCCACCTCTAAGGGTAAAGCAAAATACGTGCCGACATCAACAAACTTTAACTTTTTAAATTCAAATCCTTTATTATCCTTAAGTCCAATTGACGGCCCTTGACCGGTTTGGTATACTCCGATATAGTATATACAGTTAAGCAATTAAAACTTGCATAAAACTTCAGCTTTTGTAAAGATTTACCCCGGAAACAGACCGGGAAAGGCAAGATTAAGGGAAATTCGGTGAAAATCACCTATCGGGACTACATCAGGCTCCTGGCGCACTATCTCCGGCCTCAATGGGCCAGGACAATATTACTGGCGGTTTTGTTATTCGGCATGATTGGCTTGCAACTCCTCAACCCCCAGATTTTAAGCTGGTTTATTGACGATGCCCTGGCCGGGAAATCAGTCTTCCAGCTTTCGATTACCGCCGTGATTTTTATCGGGCTGGCCCTGGTGACCCAGGTCGTTTCGGTCTGGTCCGTCTATGTTAGCGAGAATGTCGGCTGGACCGCTACAAACCTTATGCGCGCCGACCTTACCGAGCATTGCCTGACCCTCGATATGACATTCCACAATGCCACCAACCCGGGCGCGATGATAGAGCGGATTGATGGCGACGTGACCGCGATGGCGAACTTCTTTTCCCAGTTTGTCATAAAAGTGCTGGGCAACCTGGTTTTATTGCTGGGTGTCCTCGTCCTGCTGTGGGTCGAGGATTGGCGGGTCGGCCTGGCCCTGACTATTTACAGCCTGGTGGCGATGCTGGTGCTGGGCAAGGTCCGTAACGTGGGTGTCGAGGCCACCAAAGAGGAGCGGCAGGCCAGCGCCGAGATGTACGGCTTTGTGGAGGAACGGCTGGCCGGGCTGGAAGATATTCGCTCGAACGGAGCGACCTCTTATGTGATGCAGGGTTTTGCCAAAAAACTGCGGAACTATTATTACAAAGCGCACCGGGCCTGGATGAAATTTAACCAGGTCTGGGTTATTACGACAGGGCTTTTCGCGCTCGGTTACTTTATCGTCTTTGTAATGAGCGCCTACCTGTTCGTAGGCGGTGCTATCACGCTGGGGACGGTCTACCTATTTTACCAGTATACCGAAATGCTGCGCACGCCTATCGAGCAACTTAACCGGCAGGTCCAGGACTTGCAAAAAGCCGGGGCCGGGATTGCCCGCGTGACTGAACTCTTTAACACCCGCAGCCGAATAAACGATGGAACAGGCGGAGCTATCCCGGCGGGACCGCTCTCGGTGGCCTTCGAGGATGTCTCGTTCGCCTACAACCCTGAACAGGCCGGCCCAACTCTGGAAGAAATTACTTTTAACCTGAAACAGGGTGAGGTTATGGGCCTTTTGGGGCGGACCGGCAGCGGCAAGACCACCATTACCCGGCTGCTTTTCCGGCTGTACGAACCGCAGACGGGCCGGATTACCCTGGGGGGCCGGGATATTCGCGAGGCTAAATTGGCCCAGTTGCGAGGCCGGATTGGAATGGTCACGCAAGAAGTCCAGCTTTTTCACGCTTCGGTACGCGATAACCTGACCTTCTTCAACCGCGCCATCTCGGACGAGCATATTCTGGCCGTAATTGAGGATATTGGCCTGAAAGACTGGTATAACTCGCTGCCGCAGGGTCTGGAAACGCAGCTAAAGACCGGACAGGCCGGGCTTTCCGCCGGGGAAGCCCAACTGCTGGCCTTCACGCGGGTCTTTCTGGAAAATCCGGGGCTTGTTATCCTTGACGAAGCGTCCTCACGGCTTGACCCCGCAACCGAATACCTGACCCAACGGGCTGTTGAGAAGTTGCTGCAAAACCGGACCGGCATTATCATTGCGCACCGCCTGGCAACGGTCCAGCGCGCCGACCGCATCCTGATTCTGCATGAAGGCCGCATTGCCGAGGAAGGCCGCCGGGAAGATTTGGCCGCCGAACCGGACTCGCATTTCTACGGCCTGCTAAAAACCGGCCTGGAAGAAGCGTTAGTTTAGAAAAGTATTTTATGAAAACGTCGCAATTCATCTTAAAAATATTGGGCTACCGGCCCTGGCTTTTCACCTTTAATGTCCTTATCTGGGGTGTTATCCATACTTTGCCGGTTGCATTCGGCCTGATTGTCCGAGAGTTTTTCAACCACCTGGAAGTTGCTAAAACGCTCGACTTGCAGTTGTGGCTGATAATGCTTTCGCTTCTGGGTATAGAAGGGTTGCGGGCTGGAATAATTATCTATGCCGCGGGTATCTGGAACACTTTCTGGCTGAGTATTGAAACTTACCTGCGCCAGAATTTACTGGACGGTCTTTTGCGGCGGCCGGGCGCTAAAGCCATGCTGGAGTCGCCCGGTGAAGCCATTAGCCGCTTTCGCGACGACGTACACGAAATAACGGTCTACCTGGAATTTTTCGTGGACAACGGCGGTGAGGCGGTCTTCGTAACCCTGGCCCTGGTAGTGATGTTCAGCGTAAACCCGTTCATGACGCTGTGCGTCTTTGTGCCGCTTTTTCTCATTGTGTTGTTTTCCAAACAGATGACCGGGCGGATTCGCAAGTACCGCAAGGCTAACCGCGAAACCAGTGGTCGGGTGACGGATTTCCTGGGCGAACTCTTTGGCGCAATCCAGGCGGTCAAGGTGGCCGGTTCGGAACCGCATATCACCGGTTATTTCCGGGGTATTAACGAAACCCGCCGCAAAGCCGCCCTCAAAGACAGCCTTTTTACCGAGCTTTTCCGCTCGGTTAATTCTAATGTGGTAAATGTCGGGACCGGTGTCATACTGCTATTGGTCGCCCAATCCATGCAGAGCGGCAAATTCAGCCTGGGTGACTTTGCCCTGTTCCTGGCCTACCTGCCTCGCGTGACGGGTATCCTCTTTTACTTTGGCAACATGATAGGCCAGCACAAACGGACCGGCGTTTCTCTCGACCGCATGGCCGAACTGTTGCAGGGGCTGCCGCCGGATACCCTGGTTGAACACAAACCGATTAGCCTTAAAGGTGAATTCCCGGTAGTTGAATACACCCCCAAAGGCCCGGCGCACCGGCTGGAAACCCTTGAAATCAAAAATCTAACCTGTAACTATCCTGCTTCAGAACGCGGTATCGAAAATATCAACCTGACCATTCACCGGGGCGAGTTCGTGGTTGTCACGGGCCGGATTGGGGCCGGTAAGACCACCCTGCTGCGGGCCTTGCAGGGTCTTCTACCCCTCATGGGCGGCGAGATTCGTTGGAACGGCCAGAGTGTAACCCAACCGGACCTGTTTTTCGTGCCGCCGCGCAGCGCCTACACGCCCCAGGTGCCGCGCCTGTTTAGCGACAGCCTGCACGACAATATTTTGATGGGATTGCCTGAAAGCGAGGTGGATTTGTCGGAAGCTATCCGGTTGAGCATCCTGGAGCAGGATCTGGCCGCTTTAGAAGAAGGGCTTAAAACCCCGGTCGGTCCCCGGGGAGTCAAGTTGTCGGGCGGGCAAATCCAGCGTTCGGCGGCGGCGCGGACCTTTGTGCGCGACCCCGAACTGCTTATTTTTGACGACCTGTCGAGCGCCCTGGACGTTGAAACCGAAAAAGCGTTGTGGGAGAACTTCGATAACCGGGCCAAACCGGCCTGTCTGGTGGTGTCGCACCGCCGGGTTGCTCTCAAGCGGGCCGACCGGATTATTGTCCTGGCCGATGGCCGGGTGGAAGCCGAGGGCCACCTGGAAGAGTTGCTCCAGACCAGCCCTGAAATGCGGCGGTTGTGGCAGGGCGAGTTCTTCCTGGAAGAAGAAACCCCGGCCCCATCAACCGCACCATAACCCAGGCTTAAGGTTTAAGCGGTGGCCCCGGCGTCAAGCGGTTCCTGGCGGACTGTGCAGGTGGCGGCTATTTTTGATGTTGGCTATAAAACCTCATTCTATATCAAAATAGCCACCGCCCATAAAGCGGGCCTGACCGCCGACCTTCACGGCTGTAATTTTCTCGCGGTCCTGCTCAATTTCAATCCTGATACAGCCTGGCCGGTTTATCTCAAAACCCTGTTCGTTGGTCACTTCCAGCCTGGGTTTTTCGCCAAAGAGCCTATACCGGGCCGCGTAACAGCCTAGCGGACCGCT
Organism: Chloroflexota bacterium; assembly: GCA_902812345.1. Taxonomy (GTDB): domain Bacteria; phylum Chloroflexota; class Chloroflexia; order Chloroheliales; family Chloroheliaceae; genus 54-19. The sequence continues at coordinate 26,518 of CADDZM010000041.1, forward strand.
GGCGCTGCCGGTCGCGGCATCCTCGCTAAAGACCCCGTTTTCCAGCCAGAACATGCGGCTGTGCAGGTGGGCCTGGTCGGTGACGGCGTGCTGCGTGAATACGTAAATGCTTGCGTCCTGGATAGACGGTTGAAGCCGAAGCATAAGTTCAGGCCGGACCTGGATTTTTTCAATGTCGGCCAGATTTTTGAGCGGTACAATCAGGTAAGGCACCCCGCAGGAGACCACCTCGACCGGCAGGCTTTCGTCAAGAGCTTCGAACGGCAGGGACAAAATACCGGCTACCTGTTTTTTGTCGCTCACCACCGGGCCAAATTCAGGCAAGTTCTGCTGCATCTGGCAAAAGACGGCCTTGCCGTTTTCCCATTTGATTTTAACAGGTATCAGGCCAACTTTCTCCTCAAACCGTACCACTGTTTCCGGTCCGGTTGGTTCCACCATGCCCCGCGCTGCTAGGGTGAAAGCCGTCCCGATAGTGGGATGCCCGGCCATCGGCATTTCTCTTTGCGAGGTGAAAATCCGCACCTTGAATTCGTTAGCCGGGTCTTCGGGCGGCAGGACAAAGGTGGTTTCGGCCAGGTTTAACTCGTTGCCGATAGACTGCATTTGCTCACTGGAAAGACCCCGCGCGTCAGGAAAGACCGCGAGCTGGTTTCCGCCAAAAGCTTTCATGGTAAAAACGTCTAAAAGTACGTAATCGAATCTTTTCATCACTTCTTCCTCTCGTCTGGATTGGCCTGTAAAAGCAGACCAATTTGCTCTTGTTTTATTCCACAATCCGCTTTAGAATGTTTTATTAGTAATATA